>NZ_JAUUBW010000016.1:0-73517 GCF_036598985.1 Sporolactobacillus sp. KGMB 08714 | reverse complement strand
AAGCGCACCGAATCGGGCCAAACTTGCACCGAATCGTCGGGAAGTCGCTCCGAAATAGAAAAGAGTCGCACCAAACATGAGAGGTCGCTCCGAATCCGGTTACAGACGCACCGAAATGCCGAAAAAGCGCTCCGAATCGGGTCAAACTTGCACCGAATCGTCGGGAAGTCGCTCCGAAATAGAAAAGAGTCGCACCAGACAAGAGAGGTCGCTCCGAATCCGGTTACAGACGCACCGAATCCGGCTACAGACGCACCGAAACGCCGAAAAGTTGCTCCGAATCGGGCCAAACCTGCACCGAATCGTCGGGAAGTCGCTCCGAAATAGAAAAGAGTCGCACCAAACAAGAGAGGTCGCCCCGAATCCGGTTACAGACGCACCGAAATGCCGAAAAAGCGCACCGAATCGGGCCAAACTTGCACCGAATCGTCGGGAAGTCGCTCCGAAATAGAAAAGAGTCGCACCAAACAAGAGAGATCGCTCCGAATCCGGCTACAGTTAGATGCTGTTTTTCGGTCGACGCCGGTGCTTAATCGGTCTTCGAGGGTACATTCGGTTTATCAACCGCGACAGGAAGTTTATCAATTGCTGCAGAAGTTTGTTCATCACGGAAACGCTCTCCGTTTTTCGAGAGATTGATAGTCCCGGGAAAAGCCGATCATCATTTGACGAACAGCAGAAAAATGAGCTAAAGAGATACTCATATAAACAAATAAACAAAAAAGGCCCGCAGCCGATCTTCCGGCAAACGCGGGCCTTTCGTTATTCAGATAAACTGGAACGGATTGGTTGCCGATTCTGAAATAATCACTTCAGTATTGCAGTTTTCTTCTTCAATCACTCGCTGCAGATAAAGCTGAACGCCTTTCTTCATCACCGATTCAATATGATGTCCTGCGTCGATGACCTTCAATCCGCACAGCAGGGCATCGTGAGCGGTATGGTAGTAGATATCGCCCGTAATCAGCACATCCGCTCCCCGGCTTTTTGCAAACGGAATCAGACTGTTGCCGTCTCCGCCCGACACGGCTATCGTCTGTACCTTTTCATTCAGAGGACCGATCGCTCGCAATCCTCCCAGGCCCAGCTTTTCCTTGACGCTCAGGCAATAGTCGCCGAATGCGATCGGTTCGGGAAGTCTGGCAAGACGGCCGAGCCCGTAAGCCTTGCCTTCATTTTTCAGAGGGTAAACGTCATAAGCTACCTCTTCATAGGGATGGCTCTCGATCATCTTTTCAATGACTGCGGAAAGCAGGTGCTCCGGCACCACGGTCTCAACTTTTCTTTCGGCAACTTTCTCCAGCCTGCCCGGAGTGCCTATAAACGGATGAGTGCCTTCCCCGGGCAGAAAAGTCCCCTCCCCGTCCGACGTAAATGTACAATGGCTGTAGCGGCCTGTAAAGCCCGCTCCCGCGTCGCCGATCGCGTCTCTGACCGTTTCCAGGTGACTCTCCGGCACATAGACCGCAAGCTTATACAGCGGTTCGCTGACGGCCGGCTGCAGGATCTCTGTCCCGGCAAGTCCGAGCTGAGAGGCAAGCATGTCGTTGACGCCGCCTTCCGCGATATCGAGATTGGTATGCGCCGCGTAAACCGCAATATCATGTTTGATGCATTTCGTGACAATTTTGCCCTGGCCTTCGTCGGACCGTACATTTTTCAGCGGATGGAAAATCACCGGATGGTGCGCGATAATCAGGTCCGCCTGTTTCTGCACCGCTTCATCGGCAACGTTTTCCAGCACATCCAGCGTTACCATGACTTTCTTTATTTTTTTATTCAGAGTCCCGATCAACAATCCGATTTTGTCATTTTCGTAGGCCAGAGACTTCGGGGCCCATTCCTCGAATCGTTCAATAAGCCGCCGGCCCGAAATCCATTGGTTCATGCAAAAGCCTTCTTTATTCAGGAATTTTATCTTGAGGGAACTCCCGGGCACGCCGCCTGCTCCCGCGTCCGCTATCTTTTCAGAACGGCCCCGATCATCTTCAGGGTCCGGACACAGTCCGCTCTCTTTAATTTCACAGCTTCCGTCTCCTCGCTCTGTTCGAGCGACTGCACAATCATCCGCAGCTTTCTCTCACGCAGCGACCATTTCTTCCTAAAGACGGGGGTTTGATTTCTGAGCAGGATCGGCCCCATCATCAATTCCTTATCAGTCAAACGGATTTCTCCCGCCGAAAACCGGCGGGCTTTAATGATCTCATAAAAATGGGGCGGTTCTTCGACAATGGCTTCGTCAATAATCGTCCAGCCGCCGGAGGCGAGCCACGCACGGCAGACGGCCTCGCGGATATTCGGCTGCAGGATCAGCGTTGCCCCTTCCGCAAGCTTCGCACGGCCGCGCTCAAGAATGTCCGCGATCAGTTCCCCGCCCATCCCCGCAATGACAATAGCACCGGCTTCCCCGCGTTTGATGACGTCCAGTCCGTCCCCCAGCCGGACAGAAACCGAAGCGGCCATGCCCATGGCCAGGACATTAGAGAGCGATTGATTGAACGGGCCTTCTCTTACTTCTCCGGCAATCGCCTGAACAGCTATCCCCTTTTGTACGGCACGGCAGGAAAGATGCGCGTGATCCGCCCCGATATCGGCCAGCACGGCCCCCTGGGGAATGAACGCCAGGACAGCCTGAAGTCTTTTGGACAAGTGTATCGTTTGCATGGGTCACAATCCTTAATTTTAACGCTTGCGAATTCCATGCTATCTTATCACATTCCGTGAAAATTGCCCAATTTCCGAGCGGACAAAGGTCGGAATCTGTCTGTGTCACGAAAAACTACTGTGTCAATCGCCGTCGCATGGACGGCGGAGCAGCCGCGAAATCTCAAAAAGACAGGTTTCGCAGTTGCAGTCAGAGAAGAATTAAAAACATCCGCAAATCTTCACAGCTGCGCAAAGGCTTCTGTTTGTTTTTGAAAAGGGCAGCCGCGCTGCGGAGGCTCTCTGTTGATAACGTTTTCATTATCGTTTAAAATAGAAAGGTATTCAATATTTATAAAAGCCAAAAATCTGTTTATCGGCTACGGCCGGTCAAATTTTCCGGCGATTATTTGCAAGTCGAATGAAAAGCCATTAAAATGAAAAGTGTAAAACAGTTCTTTTCCATTTTTATAAAAAAAAACTCGCCCCCTTTACGGGGAGCAAGCGGCTTGCCGGGTCTTCAGTCCAAAAAGTCTTTCAATTGCTTGCTTCTGCTCGGATGGCGAAGCTTTCTTAAAGCCTTGGCCTCAATCTGTCTGATACGTTCTCTCGTTACTCCGAAAACCTTGCCGACTTCTTCAAGCGTCCTTGTTCTGCCGTCGTCCAGTCCGAAACGAAGTCTCAGAACATTTTCTTCCCTGTCCGTCAGCGTATCCAGTACGTCTTCCAGCTGTTCTTTCAAAAGTTCATAGGCTGCAGCATCAGAAGGTGCCTTCGCATCCTGATCTTCAATAAAATCGCCAAGATGAGAATCGTCTTCTTCGCCGATCGGCGTTTCCAGCGAGACCGGTTCCTGAGCGATCTTCAAAATTTCCCTGACTTTGTCCGGGGAGAGGTCCATCTCTTTGCCGATTTCTTCAGGCGTCGGTTCACGGCCGAGATCCTGCAGCTGCTGCCTTTGGACACGGATCAATTTATTGATGGTTTCCACCATGTGGACAGGAATGCGGATCGTTCTGGCCTGATCGGCAATGGCGCGGGTTATGGCCTGGCGTATCCACCACGTCGCGTAGGTACTGAACTTGAACCCTTTTGTATAATCAAATTTCTCAACGGCCTTAATCAGCCCCATATTGCCTTCCTGGATAAGATCGAGGAACAGCATGCCGCGTCCGACGTAGCGTTTGGCAATGCTGACGACCAGCCTCAGGTTTGCTTCCGCAAGCCGCCTTTTGGCTTCTTCATCTCCGGCCTTAATCCGTTTGGCAAGGGCGATTTCTTCATCTGCAGAAAGCAGATCCACCCGCCCGATCTCTTTCAGATACATTCTGACCGGGTCGTTGATCTTGACGCCCGGGGGAACGCTGAGATCATTTAAGTCGAATTCTTCTTCCTTGTTCTTTCCATCAGAACTCGGTTCATCGGATTCATCTGCGATGTCGATGCCTTGATCGGCAAGCATCTCATAAAATTCATCCATCTGTTCCGGTTCTTGATCAAATGGCGCAAGACGATTCGCAATTTCCTGGTATGTCAGAGAACCCCGCTTCTTTCCCAATTCAAAAAGCTGTTCTTTTTCTTGATCCACGGTCAGTTCCTGATCTGTTCCTTGATCCGTCCTGCTTGCTTTGCCTGCCATTTGACCCCCTCCTTCCGAGTACTATTCTCGCTCAGCATTGTGAGTGTTCAATTGCTTTTTAATACCGATGATTTCGGACACAAGCTGGGCAGCCAGCTGATAATGGCCGCTTTGTTCCGCCCGCTTTCTCTCCTCTTCTTTATCCGCAATCACCGCCGCTTTGGAATGCCTGATGACCTGATCGATGCAGTCTTCAATTTCTCTTTCTTCCGCCTGATCACTTATAGGTATCATAGATAATTCCACGGCTTTCTGCTGAAGACCGGGGTCTTCAAGACGCTGGATAAACAGTCCTTCATCAGGCGGATTGCCCCCCTCATAATAGGCATACAGATGTGCAGCCAATGCCTGATGCACGTCAACGGCAAAAGTCCCGCCCACTTTTTCCCGGACATATTCCGTCACTTTCCCGCTTCTCATCATTCTTGCGAGCAGCCTTCGCTCCGCCATTTCATAAGCGGGAGGAAGCCGGTCCGTCCGGTTTAAAATGACAGGGCGCACGCGGTCCCGGCGTTTTTCCGCCCTTTTTGCCGCTTTGTTGTACATCTGCGCCTGTCTCTTCAGTGCATCCAGAGAAATTGAAAATTCTTCAGCCAGCAATCTCAGATAATGGTCACGTTCCACCGCTCCTTTAAGAGTACTGATTTCCCTCAACACTTCTTCGATGTAGAGCAGCCGATCTCCTTCATCACTCAGATTCCTTTTTCTTCTGAAGTAATCCATCTTGAAAGTCATCAGCGTTTGGCTCGCCCCTATTACATCACTTCTAAAACGTTCGCCGCCAAACTTGCGAATGTAGTCATCGGGGTCCATTCCTTCAGGCATTTTAGCGATTTTCACAATTTTACTGCGTTCCTGAAACATGGCCGCCGCGCGAAAACATGCTTCAATTCCGGCGCTGTCCGAGTCGTAGCAAATGACTACTGTCTCCGCCGCCCGGGAAAGCGCCGCCGCCTGTTCTTCGGTCAGCGACGTTCCCATTGAGGCGACGCTGTTCGTTATGCCGGCCTGATGTGCGCGGATCACATCGACGTAGCCTTCGAGCAGTACCGCCTGATTGCTTTTTCGGATCGACGGCCTTGCCAGATGGTAACCATACAGAATTTTCCCCTTGTGGAAGAGAGAAGACTCCGGGGTATTCAGATATTTCGGTTTTTCATCGCCAAGCGTCCGTCCGGCGAAAGCGACCGTCTGTCCTCTCGGATTGAAAATCGGAAAAATGATCCGGTTGCGGAAACGATCAAAATACTTATTGTCAAAACCGCGTTTGCCGATCAGCCCGGCCTTCTCCATCTGTTCGAGGTTCACCCGCCTTCTCTCCATCAGAGAAGTGGCTGCCTCCCAGCTGTCCACTGCGTAGCCGAGCTGAAAGCGCTCAATCATCTCTTTTGTAAATCCGCGATCAATCAGGTAATCGATGCCAGGTTTACCATACTTTGCAGTCACCAGCAAATAATGATAAAATTTCGTTAACAGGCTCATACCCTCGGATAGTTGTTTTCTGCTTTGATCGGCATGCTCTCCGGCAGAAGTATTTGAGAAAGAGGAGCCCAGATCGATTTTTGCCCTGTCTGCAAGCAACTGCGCCGCCTCTGAAAAGGACATCCCTTCGATTTCCATAATAAATGTGAACAGATTTCCTCCCGCACCGCACCCGAAGCAATGATAAAGCTGTTTATCCGGGGATACGGAAAAAGAAGGGGTGCGTTCGCTGTGAAAAGGACACAGGCCTATAAAATTTCTCCCTTGCTTCCTCAACTGAACATAATCGCCGATGATATCGACAATATCGAGTGACTTTCTGATTTTCTCAATGGTTTCTTCCTGCAGCCGCACTTTGCCATGCACCACCAACATATTACTTATTTATATCCTAATGACCTAAACGGCATAACAAATTTGTCAGAGCAGCCGAAAATTTTTTCCGATCCTCCGTGGCAAACGGCTTCGCTCCCCTGATTCTCCTTCCCGCAGCACGCGATTTGCGGGATATATACCGCCTGTTCAGAATTTCCGGAACATCCCTCTCCATGATCTCCCTTCCGCGATCAGATAAAACGGACACCCCGCGGCCGGCAAGCAGGCCGGCGAGCCCCATATCCTGTGTCACAACGGCATCGCCCGGCCGGGCATGGTTTAGGATATAGAGATCGGCGGCTTCCTTCTCCTGATCCACAAAAATCCATGCTGATTGCCGGTCGGGGCTGAACCCGGCATAAGAAGCAACAAAAACAGCCTGAATGTCGTACAATCCGGCACAGTCGACAATTTCTTTTTTTACAGGGCATGCGTCCGCATCGACATATAACGTGATTTTATTCACCATAATTAATAATTCTCTAACTTCCTTTATAAATCCTTCTTGTCTTTTTATGTTTTTATATTGCCAATATTGTCAAAAAATGCGGAGAGGGTTTTTCAATCTGTCCGGCACGCCGTTCCGGATCAATATTTTTCAGATCGGAGCGGGGCAACGGCACCGCGCCTGCAAACGCCGCAGGATCTGCGAGAAAATCAGCCGATTTCACTCATCGATTTCAGTATTTCATTAGCCGTTTCCTCGACTGCACGAAATGACACGTCGATTACCCTGCAGCCTATACGCCGGACAATCTCGTCGAAATATCGCTGCTCTTCATTAATGCGGTCCAGGTTCGCATAATTTGCTCCCCCGTCCAGTCCAAGCGCGGCAAGCCGTTCCATACGGATCGAGTTCAGGCGTTTCGTGCTGATTTTCAATCCGAAGCAGTGTTTCGGATTGATCTTAAAAAGTTCTTCGGGAGGATCGACTTCCGGAACAATAGGTACATTCGCTACTTTATATTTTTTGACGGCCAGAAATTGTGAAAGCGGCGTTTTGGACGTACGTGAGATGCCGATCAGCACGATATCCGCAAATAAAATGCCGCGTGTATCTTTACAATCATCATATTTCACCGCAAATTCGATGGCTTCCATCTTTCGAAAATAGTCTTCGTCCAATTGATGAGAAAGCCCGGGTTCCCCCAAAGGTTTTTTACCGAAAAACAGGCTTAATCCGTCGACCATCTCGCTCATCAGATCGAGATACTGGATTCCCGCTTCCATGGCTTTCGCTGTAAAATAGCGGCTTAAATTAGGCATCACCAGAGTAAAGACGACATAAGCGTGATCCTTTTTCGCCGAAGCAACCAAATCGTCAATCTTTTTTGTATCGCGGACAAATGAAAACTGTTCGATCTCAACATTTGTCTGCCCGAACTGGCTTGCTGCCGCCCAGACAACCGACTCGGCCGTTTCGCCGAGAGAATCGGAGACAACATAGATCAGGTGGCGTTCAGTCATTTACATTCCTCCCAAGTATCATATCCCTTGTCTTCCGGGGTGAAGCGCCGGCATGATTCAGGATTTTCTGCCCGGACTGATCACTCATCAGTCCCTCCGGCAAGCTCGACAAAAGCTTTGGTAATATTCGTTTTCGTGATCCGCCCGACAACTTCCAGCCCGTCCCCTTTGGCCCGGACAACCGGCAAAGCGTCGATCTCTCTCGATATAAGCAGTTCGGCAACATCAATCACGGCATCATCGCTGCGGCAAAAAGTGATATTCGGCATCCGGGACATAATCATGCTGATCGGCACATGGTTCATATCCTGAGACCCGATCGCCGTTCGCAAGAGATCTTTTCGCGAAAGGACTCCGGAAAGCAGGCCTTGATCATTAACAATAAAAAGAGAACCGACGTCTTCCAGAAACATGGCACATACCGCTTCATAAGCCGACGAAGATTCTTTGACAACAACCGGAAGAGACTGATAATTCCTTACTTTCATTTTTCTAATCTGATTGGAAAGCAATGTTGAAAGGGTCTGACCGGTGTAAAAGTAGCCGACACGCGGCCTCGCATCAAGAAACCCGGCCATGGTTAAGATGGCAAGATCCGGCCGCAGGGTTGCACGCGTCACATGAAGTTTTTCCGCGATCTGCTCCCCGGTTACCGGCGCACCTTCTTTCACAATTTCAATAATTTTTTTTTGCCGCTCATTCAGTTCCATCCGTTTCCCCTGCCCTTTCATATCTCTGTGTGCAACGCATGACAGTCCGATCAGCCGTGATCCCTGCCCCACGAACAGTACCGCAGCGTTTCATTCGGTCCGAAACCTGGACAGCTGCTCAATAAAACGCCAGGCACGCAGTTTCAATCCCGCGTTTTGTTCATAGTAAACAGCAATCAATGATTCGATTTCTTCTATGGTTTTACGCTTCAGCGACACATGCCCGATCCGCGCAATCGGAATATGTTTAAAAAGTGACAGCAGTTTTGCAGCCGGAACCGAGACAGGAATCGCATGAGGGTCCGCACCCGCGCAATCGGAGCAGAGAATCCCTCCTCCGGATACAGAAAATCTGACTTGTTCGCTTTGTCTGCCGCAGCGGATGCAGCGATCCACCTCTGGATCGATTCCGGCAATGCGCATCATTTTCACCGCAAAAATCGCCGCAAGCACAGCAGCATCCGTTCCTTTCTCCATTAACAGAAGTGTATCCCTGAGCATATGATAAAGCCCGCTGTAAGCTTTGCCTTCTTCAGTCAGCCGGTCCGTCAGCTCAAGCATGACGGCCGCATAACCCGCTTTTTCAATATCTTCCATGATGTGTCTGAGAGGATTCAGTCCCTCGGCCTGATATAACATGCCAAGGCCCCTGCCTTTTTGGAAGAGACAGAGGCCGTAAAAAAGGACATGGCTGACTGACGAAAGGGGACTCCTCGGCTTTTTTGCCCCTCTTGCCATCAACCCTATCTTTCCGTATTCTTCAGTAAAAAGGGTCACGATTTTATTCGTTTCCCCATAATCCGTCGTGCGAATGATGATACCTTCCGCTTTGATCATCAAAGCGATCACCCGTTTCCCTCATCTTGCTTGATTTTTGCTTATCCGGCAGGTTCGGATAGGCCGGACAGGGGCTCCGCCGCCGACTGTCCCTCGCGATCTTGTTCTATTTCCCTCATCAGCAGATAGACATCGATGCTCCCGGTCATACAAAAAGTCCACCAAGCTAAGTCTAACATGAGTTTCCCTTCTTTCCCATTTTTTCGCCTCGTCTGTTATAGCGTCTGCGAAAAATACGGAATCATGAGAAGAAATGATTGCTAATTGAGCGCGGAACTGTAAGGCTTTACTCTTTTTCGTCGTCGATATAGCCAAAATTTTTCAGCTCTTCTTCTTTATCGCGCCAGTCTTTATCGACTTTCACCCACAGTTCGAGAAAGACCTTCGAGCCGATCAGCGCTTCAATTTCCTTTCTGGCCAGTGTGCCGATTTTTTTCAGCATACTGCCCGCCTTTCCAATGATAATTCCCTTCTGCGAAGGACGTTCCACAACGATCGTCGCCTGAATATCAACGATGCCGCGATCTTTGTCGTGCTTCATTTGTTCGATAATCACGGCGATGGAATGAGGGACTTCATCCCGGGTCATCTGAAGAATTTTTTCCCTGATCAGTTCAGAAACGATGAACCGCTCCGGATGGTCGGTCACCTGATCGTCGGGGTAATACTTCGGACCGTCGGGCAGATAGCCGCGGATCTGTTTCATCAACGTTCCGACATTCTGTCCCTGCAAAGCGGACACCGGAACAATTTCGGCGAAGCGGTACAGCTGCCGGTAGCGTTCGATAAGCGGAAGCAGGTCATCCGGGCGTACCTTGTCGATTTTATTGACGACAAGAAAAACGGGGGAGGCGGTCTTCTTCAAAAAGTCCATGATAAACTGGTCGCCTCTGCCGTAGCCCTGCTCCGCATCGATGATAAAGAGAGTCAGATCCACTTCGTTAAGCGTAGCCAGTGCCGTCGCCGTCATGACCTCTCCGAGTCTGTGTTTCGGTTTATGTATCCCCGGCGTATCGATAAAAATAATCTGTTCGTCATCCGTCGTGTAAATGCCGCGGATTTTATTTCGCGTCGTCTGCGCCTTATCGCTCATTATAGCGATTTTCTGGCCGAGAACCTGATTCAGAAGTGTTGATTTTCCGACATTCGGCCGGCCGATAATTGCGACAAAACCGGACTTAAATGATTCGCTCATTTTTTCATATCCCCCGCTTCAAAGGTCCGCGGAAGCGGTCCTTCGGCCGCGTTCCCGCCACGGAACCCGCCCGCAACTTTGCCGGGTTTCGTTGAAAAGGCACGCGCCTGAAAATATGCATCGGGTGCATCGGCACCATTCATTGCTTTTCGCGCTGCCGCCATTAGCTGTTCATCTTTCATTTGTTTCACTCTTTTCTTCCGAAAACGGATTAATGCAGCGTGCTGTACACGATAAAAAAATAAATAACGGCCGCCATGACGGAAAACCACCATACGGCGGCGGCGGCCGTATCTTTTGCCGCTTTCGCCATCGGATGATGCTCTTTAGTGACGAGGTCGACCAAGCGTTCGACCGCCGTGTTGACCAGTTCCAGGCTAATGACGCCGCCGATCAGAACAATAATGATCAGCATGTCCGTCAGCGGCACGCGGATGGCCAGCGAGAAAATGATCACGGCGGCAGCGGCGAACAGCTGAATGTGAATATTGCGCTCCTGGAAGAGGGCCAGGCGGAACCCGCAGATGGCATCTTTGAAGCTTTCTGAAAGGTGCTTATGTCTTCTTCTTTTATACTTTTCCATAGTCAGAACCTTTTCAATCCAAAAGAAGAAAGGATGTCCTCCTGAAGGCCGAACATTTTTTCTTCTTCCGCTTTCGTTGTGTGATCATAGCCGAGGAGATGAAGCAGGCCATGGATGATTAAAAACCCGAGCTCACGCTCAAATGAATGGTCATAGGCTTCGGCCTGCTCACGGGCTTTATCGATCGAAACGACGATGTCGCCGAGGACGCGCGGTTCGCCTTCCTCCGGAAGAATCGGAACCTCGCCCTCTTCCATTTCCTCCAGTGCAAAAGAGATCACATCGGTCGCCCTGTCGATTCCGCGATAGGTCCGGTTAATTTCCTGAATCATTGGATTTCGGACGAAAGTCAGAGAGCATTCGATCTCCCCTTCCAGATTCAGAATTTCGGCTGCATGGTCGATCAGCCGGATCACCCATTGCTGCAGTTCGGCGCCGACTTCTCCGGTCTCATCATGTATGTCAATCGTCATCGTCATTTCCCGTTCACCTTTTTCATCTTTAGTTCTTTCGGATACTCAATGCGTGAATGATAAACACCTCTCAGTGTCTCATCAATCGATTTTTCAACCCTCTTCAGGTCGCTCAGCGTGATCTCGCACTCATCAAACTGGCCGTCGCTCAAGCGGTCATTGAAAATGCTTTTTACCAGATTCTCTACCTTGACCGGCGTCGGTTTTTTCATGGAACGTACCGCTGCTTCGATGCTGTCTGCAAGTTCAACGACGGCCGCCTCCCGCGTCTGCACTTTCGGGCCCGGATAGCGGAACTCGCTTTCCGGAATCGGCTGTTCGCTCTGCTCCTGGGCCTTGGCATAGAAGTAGCGGAGAATCGTCGTGCCGTGATGCTGCTCGGCAATGTCGATAATTTCCTTCGGCATATGGTGTTTGCGTAAGATATCGGCGCCGTCATAAGGATGAGAAAAGATGATCGTCCGGCTCAGCTGAGGCGAAATTTTCTCATGGGGATTGACCCCGTCAAGCTGATTTTCAACAAAAAACCTCGGACGCTTTGTTTTGCCGATATCGTGATAATACGAAGCGACCCGGGCAAGAAGCCCGTTCGCTCCGATCGCTTCGCACGCCCGTTCCGCCAGGTTGGCAACCATGACACTATGATGATAGGTTCCGGGCGCTTCAAGCAATATTTTTCTCAGAAGCGGCTGGCCCGGGTTCGACAATTCAATCAACCGTATCGGCGATAAAATGCCGAACCCCGCTTCAAAGAGCGGCATCACGCCGCTTGCCAGAATCACCGACAGGAAACCGGAAAGAAAGGCGAACCCCAGAGTCATTCCTGTTTCGGAAAGCGTGAACTGTGCATTTTGGAACATCATCAGGGAAAGAGCGGCCAGTACATTCACAAGTGCGATGATTCCGCCCGTTAGAAAAATTTTCGGGCGGGTCTGTTTTCCTCTCAGTACCACCGCACCGGCAAGCGAAGAAAAAAGCAGATAAATACCCGTCGGAGCGTCGAAAAGAGAGGCCTTCACACTGACCCCGAATATCACGCTTCCGATCAGGGAAAGGAGCATGCCGGAAACAATAGCCATCCGTTCGTTCAGCAGCATGCGAATCAGCAGCGTGCCGAAAGCGATCGGAATAATATACGTCAGTCCGGTAACGTTTGCCAGTCTGAGATAGCTGCAGATCTTGATAATGACGGCCATTCCAAGAAAAATCAGGACGTAAATGCCGAGATATTTCAACGGAGTTTCTCCGCTCTTTGCTCTAAAGCGATTAAATTCGAGCCAGAACACGGCCGTTATGAACAGGGTGAGTAATAATAGGCCGATAAACGGAATAATATTAAAGTGTTCGTCCATTAATCCGACCAGTTTCAGCTGACGGATCATATCGCTCGTAACCAGTTCGCCCTTTCTGACAATCACTTCTCCCTGATGGATCATAATATTGCCGACATTACTGGCGGCCTCCTGCTTATTTTGCCTCGTCGTCGTCGGATCAAAAGTGTAGTTGGCCGTGATATAAGCGCGCAATATTTCATTCAGCGCACTCCGCATGCTGTCGTCCAGCACGGAGGACGGGAGCGAAGCCGAGGCTTTCGTTTGCACGCTCTCCAGATCATTCCAGCCGACCTTTCCGCTCATCGCTTCATAAATGCTTGTGCTGACGATATCCTGGGCAACCTGAAGATCGCGGTCCGACGCCGTCATCAGTGTTTTCATTGTCGTGTTCGATATTTTGGTGTCCGGAGATGCAGCAAGCCTGGCGGAAACCTTCCCGGCCGCCGCGTTCAGCTGCGCGGGAGTCGACTGGGCCGTTATTTTGTCTTCCTTTCTTACTGCGGATATCGTATCGAAAAGGTCTCCGGCTTTCTCGACCTGAATCAGCGCGAGATTGCTGTTATATACATAAGCAGACGGCGTTGCCCCCATTGCCTCCTGTTTTTTTACCGCCGTTGCCTGCGTGTCGACTGCGTCGATCGGCGACTGAATATCGCTCGGAGCAATTTCATGAAGGCGGACGTTTGGATTTTTCGGCATCACACTGCCGATCATCAGTACATAAAGGACCACACAGACAATGGCGTAAATACCCCAGTCGGCAATATACCTGGCAAAGAATTTCTTTAGCTGACCTCTAAAAAGGAACGATGATGTCATGATTGTGCCTCCAAAACTTCACTGATGAAGTCAGTCACCACCGATCTCCGGCAACGACCGCGATCGTTTTCCGGGAAACAGGCCCCTTCTCGGGATGCATTCATTTTTCATCGGCGATCTGTCAGTCTCCGTAAGCCTGAATAATTTTCTGGACGAGCGGATGACGGACGACATCCGTACTGTGCAGATCTATAAAAGCAATGTCGTCAATATGCGACAGTAATTCTCTTGCCGTTTTCAGCCCCGATTTTTTCCCCTTCGGAAGATCGATCTGAGTCACGTCCCCCGTAATGATCATTTTCGAACCGAAACCAAGGCGGGTCAGGAACATTTTCATCTGTTCCTGAGTTGTGTTCTGTGCTTCATCAAGGATAACGTAGGCATCTTCCAGTGTCCGCCCTCTCATGTAGGCCAGCGGGGCGATCTCGATCGTCCCTCTTTCGATCAGCCGGAGCGTATGTTCCGAGCCCAGTACGTCATGGAGCGCGTCATAAAGCGGACGAAGGTAAGGATCTACCTTCTCTTTCAGATCGCCTGGGAGAAAACCGAGGCTTTCTCCAGCTTCGACAGCCGGCCGGGTCAGAATGAGGCGTTTTACTTTTCCGGCCTTCATGGCGGCGACGGCCATCACGACGGCAAGATAAGTTTTTCCTGTTCCGGCAGGTCCGATAGCAAACACCATATCAAATTTTTTGATCGCCTGGACATATTTTTGCTGTCCGAGCGTTTTCGCGCGGATAGGCTTTCCCTTCGCATTAGCTGTAATTTCCGTCTCATATAAATCGCCGAATGCATCCAGCTGGCCGTTCTCTGCCATTTTCAAGGCATAAACAGCGTCCCGTTCCGAGACGGAAATACCGCGCCTGATTAATTGCAGAAGAGCCCGGAGCACCTGCTCAACCTTCCGGACATCGCTCTGATTTTCTGTCGAGACACTGACCACGCCGCCGCGCGTCACAATGGAAATGCCCAGTGTCTTCTCGATAATCTTCAGGTTGGCATCCCCCGGACCAAACAACATCAGCGCTTCATTTGCATTATCCCAGTCTATCGTAATCCCGTATAATTGGCGTTCTGGCAAACTTTGATTATCCTCCTCAAAAATCAGATCGCTTTTTTCTCATTTTAACATACGTGAGCGCCTGAATTCCAATCGCTTTTTATTCAAAATCAGCAGAACGGCCTTCCGTCGATTTAGGACCGATTATCAGCAGGCGGAAAACGGCGCCGCCTTCCGTTCCGGTCTGCAGGACGCTTATTCTTTCTCTTTCAGATTTTTCCGTTCCGCCGCCGGATCAATCGGCTGCGGACGGGCAATATTTTCATAAACAATATAATGGCTGCGGACGATCAGCTTGCCGCTCTCCGTACGTTTATCTTCAATCGTCGAAGAAACAATTTCCGAGTCAGCGGGAAGCTCACTCAACAATTTTTTTTCAGCCGTCTCCTTTCCTTCTATAAGCGCTTCATTTTCTTTCAGGCTGCGGACAACGGTTTGTTTTTCCCGGTAAAGAATCTGCTCATAGGAAATGGGGAGTTCCCAGATCAGGAAACGGAACGGCTTGCGGGTGGTTTCCTGATCGCAGCTCTTGAAAGGCTTGGTTTTAAAACCCCAGACCGGCACGGACCAGCCCCAGAAAACGAGCCGGTGCTGCGTATACGATTTTCCCGTATATAAAGTATAGCGGCTTTTCAGCGGTATGGCCGTTTCAGACTGATACCAGGTTTCGCCGATGACCTTCCCGTTGGCGGAGACAAATTTCGGATCCTTTTCGTTTCCGATTCTGCCGAGAACGAGAATCTGGCCGGGCTTGACAAATTGATTGCTTTCGACGACAGGCTGTCCGGTTTCAACAAACATATGATGGATCACGGCCCGCTTCGTGGCGACAAGATTTCTCGGCCCCGTTGTTTCTTTTTTCTTCGGATACTTTTTCTGAACCACATCAATCTGATAACGGGTTCCGTCCTGAGAAACTCCGATCCATGTCACATTGGTCAGCTTAGCCGACAATCCGGACTCGAGCCGATCGGTCGTCGGAACGAAAAATTCAAGAGAGCCGACATAAAGATGCTCGTTCTTCAGCAATGATCGGATCTGCTCTTCGAGTTTCGGATCCGCCCCGTTCACCTTCACATCCCATACCATATTAGACAGAATAAATAACAGCGCTAAAAAAAAGAACAGGCCGGCGGCCATTCCAAGACGGGAGCGGATGCTTCTCCACAGGAACGGGACTCCCTTTTTATCCAGAATGCGAATGCGGCTTCCGGTTTCCTTAAGCATGCTTTTCAGCTTTTCGGGCTCAGTCAGCTCAATATAACAAACAAGGGTTGTCTCATTTCTGCGCCTGATTTGCCACATCCGGATACCTTCCTCAGCACAGCGGGTGATAAACCGTTCGGTCTGTGCACCCGTAATAACTGCTTTCAGATAGCCTCCCGGATGCTGAATCCGATGTGTCAACGCCACCGCACCCCCTTCTATCAGTCATTGACGAACCGGACATCTTTCACACGTCCCTCAAGGTATATCTCTTTTTCTAAAACGTTTTCCAAAACAAACCCTTCACCAGTGATGTGCAGCTCGCCGTTTTGCAGGGCAAGCTTCAGCTCATTCTGTGAAAAGGCCAGAACTTCTGTGTGATTTTCTATAGAGAGATGAAACTGACCGATCAGAGTGATTCTCGGTAAGTCCATCACAACATCCGCGGGTATGTCGGAGACAGCCGCAAACCATTTCCTAAACCGAGCGGTCCATTTTTTCATGATCTCTCTCCACCTCTTTACAGCTTATGTGCCAGTCAGTCCTCCTAGCACACTGAATCCGGATCATTTGGTGTCTGGGGATTTAAAAGCGGGGGGCTTTCCGCGGATTCGCTGCGTGCTCATGAATTTCTTTAAAAGGGGGCTCTGGATGCCAACACCGCGACGTCATTCTATTTTCTTCTGTTTCACAGGGATCCGCTGTTCGATCGGACAAATTGTCTCGCCCAGCTGATTTTCCGCAGTGCTTCAGCAAGTAGATCCGGCAGCGGAAAGATCGCGGCATCATTTACAGGGAAGCTGACCGCCGGGCCCGGAAAAACAAGTCCTTTACTGAGAACGAATGAAGTGGTGCAGGAGCATTGGCCGGTGCATCAAATCGATAGGAATGAAATTAAAAGCTGAAAAGATATGGGCAATGAGTGGAGCTTTTTAGTTATATGAACCCCGCCGGGTCCGATCTGAATTTCGATTTATATTTCGGAGCAACTTTACGGTGTTTTGGTGCGAGTGTAACCGGATTCGGGGCGACTTTCCCCCGTTTCGGTGCGAGTTCTGACCGATTTGGTGCGACCTTGAATTTTCGGTGCGAGTTCTGACCAATTCGGGGCGACTTTCTCCTGTTTCGTGGCGAGTTCCGATCAATTTGGTGCGACTTCCTCCTGTTTCGGGGCGACTGTAAACGGATTCGGAGCGACTTTCCCCTGTTTTGGTGCGACTGTAGCTGGATTGGGGGCGACTTTTCTCTATTTCGGTGCGAATTCTGACCAATTCGGGGCGACCTCGAAATTTCGGTGCGACTGTAGCCGGATTCGGGGCGAGTTCCGATCGATTCGGGGCGACCTCGAATTTTTGGTGCGACTGTAGCTGGATTGGGGGCGGCTTTCTCCTGTTTTGGGGCGAGTTCCGATCAATTTGGTGCGACCTCGAATTTTCGGTGCGACTGTAGCCGGATTCGGGGCGACTTTCCCCTGTTTTGGTGCGAGTTCCGATCAATTCGGTGCGACCTCGAATTTTTGGGGCGACTGTAAACGGATTGGGGGCGAGTTCCGATCAATTTGGTGCGACCTCGAATTTTCGGTGCGCGTTTCCAGCGTTTCGGCACGTCTGTAGCCGATTCAGGGCGACCCGCTCACTGAGTTCGGTTTTCTAAACCCGATCGGACGTTGTGCAGGTTCCGTTTATACCGCGCAGTCGTTCATTTCTTTGGTATAGAGTCTTTTTTCATTAAATCCGTGCGTCAATCACGGAACAGCTGTCTGAGTCAGCAATTCTTTTTTTGAATGACTGCTGGCCGCTCCAAGTGAACATCTTATCAAGAGTTTATTTTCAAAGCTGAGCAATAAAAACCGGCGACACATCTGCAAAATCAAAATGTATCGCCGGACTGTTTTTAAAAAGCTGTATCTTTCTGCACAAACGTATTCCCGGAGACGATTGCTCAACCATGAGACCCGGATCAGCATAGATCGATCGCGGAATGGCTTCGCGGATTATCAACTTTAGTTAACTGCCAAAGAAGGGGGATCAATCGGTCCGTCTTCCCTGTTGAGCGAAACCTGAAACCGGTATCGGCTCAGTTTTTATATTTATTCCCCGGGCTTTTCTGTTTTCCGAAGTATTGATGCGGTTCCAGCGCCCGCGGTTTTCCGATGCACACCGCGAAAATAAAAGCTCGGCGAATCCTGCGCCGGTCTCCGGCCCATTGCATTTTTGACTTTCCGGAAGAAACGCCGGCCGGGCTTCTCTCGATCGTACGCCGCCCGGATGGAGCCATTCTTTTTGCTTGGGAGCGGGCCAGCCGATCGCTTGTCTCCTGAAAAAGCGGTCTCTGCTCCGCGGGTTCCGCACCCTGGCTATTTAGCGGCTCCGGATCAGATCCGCTGTTACCGGCCTCTTTTTCCGGGGAGGAACCGGAGCTGCCTTCTTCATGAGACCGATCTTCAGGAACAGCCGTGCGTCGTCCGCTTCTTGCTGCACGCCGCGCGCGCTCCTGTGCATTCTGTTTTTCCACCGATCGGGCAACATAAAACAGCAAAATGATCACGGCAAAGATAATCGAGGCAAACCCCATCCCTTGAACATCTCCTTCCCGCCCGGAATGCGATTACTTATATTCATCCCCCGAAGAATTGTCATCGCTTTCCCCGTTGTTGCCGAATGAATGGCGCATCTCCGTATCGGCCTTGATGTTGTTGTAGTTCATGTAATCCATGACGCCGAGCTTCCCTTCTTTTAGTGCGGTGGCCATCGCAAGCGGTACCTCCGATTCTGCCTCAACGACCTTGGCACGCATTTCCTCTACACGGGCACGCATTTCCTGCTCGCTGGCCACAGCCATCGCTCTGCGCTCTTCCGCTTTTGCCTGAGCAATATTTTTGTCCGCCTCGGCCTGTTCGGTTTGCAGGAAGGCTCCGATGTTCTTGCCGACGTCGACATCGGCAATATCAATGGAAAGGATTTCGAACGCCGTACCGGCATCAAGGCCCTTCTGAAGAACGGTCTTAGAAATGGCGTCCGGATTTTTCAAAACATCCTTGTGCGTATGCGACGCTCCGATGGTACTGACAACGCCTTCGCCGACACGGGCCAGAACGGTTTCTTCTCCGGCACCGCCGACCAGCCGGTCGATGTTTGCGCGAACGGTAATCCTCGCCTTGACCTTGACTTCAATCCCGTTAATCGCGACACCGGCAATGTACGGTGTCTCAATAACTTTGGGATTGACGCTCATCTGGACAGCCTCAAGTACATTCCGCCCGGCCAGATCAATGGCCGCCGCCCGCTCAAAGGTCAGCTCGATATTCGCGCGGTGCGCCGCTATCAGCGCGTTAACGACGCGGTCCACATTGCCTCCGGCCAGATAGTGGCTTTCGAGCTGATTGGTGTGCAGATCGAGGCCGGCTTTGGTTGCTTTGATCAGCGGATCAATGACGCGGCGCGGAATAACTCGTCTCAGACGCATACCAATCAATGTAAAAATGCTGATACGGACTCCGGATGAAAGGGCCGATACCCAAAGCATAATCGGAACAAAGGTGAAAAGAACGACAATTGCGATAATAATCAGTGCGGCAATGATTAAAACGCTTACCGTTGATGTCGACACAGCTTTCAACCCCTATTTATCAATTATTGGTTTTCTCTTTCTTTCCCGAAAAAATTTATTAAGCTCCAATCAGAAATTAAGCTCTGTTTGTCTTTCACTGCAAACAGAGCTTTTGTCTTTAACTTAACTTCTTGCGCACCAGACGATTAATCTGGCTTCCGTCGGCGCGGCCTTTCACTTTCGGCATGACAGCCTTCATGACTTTGCCGATGTCGGCGCTTGACTGGGCGCCGACTTCAGAAATTGCTTTTTCTATAATGAACAGGATCTCATCATCAGACAGCTGTTCAGGCATATAGGATTGAACGATTGCAATTTCATTGCTGACTTCGTCAACAAGATCCTGCCGTCCCGCATTCTCAAACTCTCGGAGGGAGTCTTTCCTCTGTTTAAGTTCTCGGGTCAGAACCGTCAATGCCTCGTCTTCCGATAAAGGTTTACCGTTCTTGATCGACTCATTCTGCAGCGATGTCTTGATCATGCGAATGACGGAAAGCCTGGCTTTATCTTTCGCTTTCATCGCCTGCTTCATGTCTGTTGTCAGACGATCAACAAGGCTCATTTATAAAACCCCTTCTCAGAATCTGCGACGCTTTTTACGCGCAGCCTCAGATTTTTTCTTCCGTTTTACACTTGGTTTCTCATAGTTCCTCCGTTTCTTCACTTCCGCTAAAGTCCCGGATTTAGAAACCGACCGTTTAAAACGTCTCAGAGCATCTTCAATTGATTCATTTTTCCGAACCCTTGTTTCGACCATCTATGTTTCCCTCCCTCCAAAAGCACAACAACTTAAAATGACATCTCTGCATGTCACTAGACATTATATACGATAGACCATAAATGATCAAATTAAAAACGATGAGTTTTGCCCAGTGGAGGACGGGCTTTTTTTTCAGGACGGCTGAAAAAAACACGAAAGGCGCCGGTGCGCCCGCCCTGTCGGGCAGTTTTGGAAACATGTCCTCTTTTTTAAGTCATCGAAAATCCGTCTCTTTAATAGAATAGGACGAGGTGATCAAGGTGAACCATCAGGTCCTCGTCTTTATTTTCTATATTCTTCTTTTTATGCTCGGCATGGGTGTCATGACCGGTGGTATGCATCGACTCGTCGGCGATCGCATGCGCCGCATTCTGGAGCATGCGGCCGACACGCCTATGAAAGGGCTGGCAATCGGCACATTGGCATCCATTTTACTGCAAAGCAGTTCGGCCGTGGCGATCATTACGGTCGGACTGATCGGCGCGAATGCGCTCCGTTTCTCGCAGACCGTGGGCATCATACTCGGGGCCAACATTGGGACAACGCTCACCGGTGAAATTGCCGCACTGCCGATCGGATCGTTCCACTACATATTGCTTGCTGCCGGTCTGGCGATCATGTGCCTCCCCTTCCGTCACAGCCTGTCTATCGGTGCGCTGTTCTTCGGAATCGGCTGTCTTTTCGCATCGATGGCCGGCTTCAGTTCGCTTGCCGAACCGCTTGTTCAATCGCCGTTCATATCCGACCTGCTCGCAGACGCTAACGGCAATTTGTTTTTTTCCGTTGTCGTCGGTACGCTGTTTTCAGCAATTATCCAGTCAAGTTCCGCAGCCACGCTCGTCTGCATGGGATTCCTCGACCACGGCATTCTGTCGCTTCCCCCGGCGATTGCGATCATGCTCGGCGCAAATATCGGAACGTGCGTGACAACCTATATTGCCAGCCTCGGTACGGGCAGAGCCGGCAGATGGACAGCCTATACACATATTCTGTTCAATGTGCTGAGCGTTCTGCTTTTCTTTCCGTTCATTCATCCGATGGCCGATTTGTCGCTGTTTATCGCCGGCAGCGACCGGACAGCACTTGCGCATACATCGGTTCTTTTCAATCTGATTACAGCCCTTCTCGCCGTTCCTCTTGTCGGTCCGTACGGGCGCTGGGTGGAAAAGAACCCGCTCAAATAAGGCAGATTCTCTGTTGCCTCCGCCCGCTGTTTCAGTACGTCGTTGCCGGCTGTTCGCGATCATCGAGAATGCGGACAAAACGGCCCTCGTTGATCGGATAGCCCGTTTCGGTGATCTTGACACGAACCAGTTTTCCGATAATATCGCGGGACGGATAATGGAATTTGACTTTCAGATAATTGTCTGTAAAGCCGACAAAGTACCCGTCTTGTTCATGATGATTAAGCGGTTCTTCAGGAATGACTTCCAGCACGCTGCCTTTGTACTTCGCCGCATATTCTTCCGAAAGCCTGTTAGACAGGCCGATCAAACGCTCCACACGTCGATGCTTCACATCGACGGGCACCTGATCCGCCATTCGGGCGGCAGGCGTGCCGGTTCTCTGAGAATACGGGAACACATGAAGCTCCGAAAATTTCAGTCGGCGAATAAAATCACAGGTTTCTTCAAACTCCTCATCCGTTTCTCCCGGAAAGCCGACGATGACGTCTGAAGTCAGGGCGAAATCCGGAAGAGCCCGGCGCAGGCCGGCAATCTTATCGGCAAAGAAGGCTGTCGTATATTTCCGGTGCATTCTTTTTAAGACGCCGTCCGAGCCGGATTGAAGAGGAATGTGCAGGTGTCTGGCCACGATATGGGAGCGATGAATCACATCGACTACTTCATCGGTAATCTGGCTCGCTTCAATGGAAGAGATACGCAGCCTTTTCAGACCGTCAACATTCCTTTCCAGATCGCGCAGCAACTGTGCGAAACTGTAATTTTCCATATCCTCGCCGTAGCCCGCTGTATGAATCCCGGTCAGGACAATTTCCCGATAGCCCGCGTTCACAAGCTGCTGCGCCTGTTTCAGCACATTCTCCGGCGTCCGGGAACGAAGCAGGCCGCGTGCCCAGGGAATGATGCAGAACGTACAGAAATTATTACAGCCTTCCTGAATCTTCAGGGACGCCCGTGTCCGGTCTGTGAAAACGGGGACATCAAGTTCTTCATAGACTTTCGCTTTCATGATGTCTGAGACACCGTTGATCGGTTCGCGCTCTTTTCGGTACTGATCGACAAAATCGAGCAACCTGCTTCTGTCCTGTGTACCGACGACGATATCCACACCCGGTATCGAAAGCACCTCCGCCGGGGACGTCTGAGCGTAGCAGCCGGTTACACAGATCACAGCGTCCGGATTGCTGCGGATCGCGCGGCGGATCACCTGGCGGCTTTTCTGATCACCGGTATTCGTAACCGTACACGTATTAATGACGTAGACATCGGCGGTTTTTTCAAAATCTCTGCGGTCATATCCCTGTTTCTGAAACAGCTGCCAGATGGCTTCCGTTTCATAATGATTGACTTTACAACCTAATGTATGAAAAGCGACAGAAGGCATTTTTATCGATCCACCTCGCGTTCTAATAATTCAAAAATGATCGGATCCCGGGACAGAAAGTACAGAGCAGCGAGTCATACCCCTCCATGATTCGTGAGACGAAACCGCAGGAAGAGAAGCAGAGCGTTTCGCTGTTCGGTTTCATCGCGAAAGCCCTTTTCCAAATCATCATTGGGCATTCCGGTTCTCACATTGCCCGATAAAAGAAGCAGGGCGGAACAGCCGCTTTTGCCGACCCGGCCGCTCTCCGGAAATGATCACCCGGCAACATTCAAGGCCTCTTCTTAGTGACCAAGGCCACCCAGTCCCCGCTTTCCAGGCTGTCGCAGACATGAAAGCCGGACGCAGCAAGTGCCGCGACAACCTGATCCTTCTTTGTCTTAATGATGCCCGAAGCAATCAGCAATCCATCCGGCCTGATGATGCGGGCTGCGCCGTCTTTGACAAGCCTTATAACAAGTTCTGCCAGCAGATTGCCGACGATCACGTCAAAGCCGGGCTCAATATTATCGGCCAGATTATTCTGCCTGACTTCCACAATATCCTGAACCTTGTTCAATTTCACGTTCAGTCTTGCCGACTGGACGGCTACCCGGTCAAGATCGACGGCCAGGACTTTGCCGGCACCCAGTTTCGCCGCCGCAATCGACAGCACCCCCGTGCCCGTGCCGACATCGAGTACTCTCGCGTCTTCGGGCATGTACCGTTCCAGAGCTTCAATACACAGTACAGTCGTCGGATGCGTCCCCGTACCGAAAGCCATTCCCGGATCCAGTTCAATCAGCTGCCGTTCCGCCGGCTTCTGACGGTAATCAACCCATGTCGGAGTAATCACAAAATGTCTGCCGACCGTGACGGGCTTATAATACTTCTTCCAGCCCGATGCCCATTCTTCTTCATTGCGTTCACTGAACGTCAATCGATTTTCTCCCAGATCGATATCATAGAGAAGCAGGTCGTTCACCGACTGTTTGATTTCCGCGACGGTTTCGCCGAGAAAGCTGTTTACGGGAAAATAGGCTTTCACATTGACCCCCTCTTGCGGATAATCGTCGGGGTCCAGAGAATAAACCTCACCGTTATCCCGTTTCCATTCTTTCTGCAGGTCATTGGAGTCCTCAATGACGACACCGCCCGCACCTGCTTCATAAAGAATGTTTGTAATCGGTTCAATGGCTTCTTCGGTTGTATGAATACAGATTTCCGACCATTTCATCAGTCATAAGCTCCGTTTCCGTCTTAGAGATAGCTCAAATGCCGGAGAAGGCCGAACCCTCCGCTTGTTTCAAAAAAAGCGGAAGCCTGCCGCTTGAAAAGACATTTGCACTGTCTCCGGGTGTCCCTGTTCAGTCGGCCTTAAATACTTTTTTTTTCATTCGGTCAAAGATACTTTCGTTTTCCGGATTCGCTGAACCGCCCGAAAGGCTTGAAAGCTTTCTGAAAAGCATTTTTTCTTCTTCCGACAGATGTTTCGGTGTGATCACTTTAACCGTTACATGTTCATCGCCCTGCCCGTATCCTCTGACATTTTTGATGCCCTTGCCTTTCAGCCGGAATTTCGTCCCGGTCTGTGTTCCCGCCGGGATCCGCAGCTTGACTTTTCCGTAGAGGGTCGGTACTTCGATTTCATCGCCTAAGGCCACCTGAGCAAAGCTGAGCGGGACTTCCAAGAAGACGTTGTCGCCGGAACGGCGATAAAATTTATGCGGTTTAACTGTGAACACGATATAGAGATCTCCCGAAGGACCGCCGTTCACGCCTGCCTCGCCCTGTCCGGACAGGCGGATTTGCTGGCCGTCATCGATTCCCGCCGGTATTTTGACCTCGATTTTCTTGTTGATTTTCACTCTGCCGTTGCCGCCGCACGTATGGCACGGGCTCTTGACAACCTTACCTGTACCGTGGCAATAAGGGCAGACGCGCCGGTTAACAATCCGTCCGAAAGGCGTATTTTGTTCGGTGTTCAGCTGGCCGGTCCCGTGACAGTGCGGGCAGCTCTCCGGTTTTGTGCCCGGCTGGGCTCCGGTCCCGTGACACGTTGTGCATGTTTCTTCCTTCGGAATCCTGATCTCCGTCGTTTTGCCGAAAGCAGCTTCTTCGAAGGTGATCGACATTTCATATTGAAGGTCGGATCCCTGCCTCGGCGCATTCGGGTCGCGCCTTCTCGATCCGCCATTGAAAATCTGATCAAAGATATCGCCGAAGCCGCCGAAATCGGAACCGCCGAAGCCTTGGCCGCCAAAACCCTGACCGCCAAAGCCCTGATTCGGGTCGGCTTCACCGTACTGATCGTAATTTGCCTTTTTTTCCGGATTGCTCAGAACTTCGTAGGCATCTTTAACTTCCTTGAATTTTTCCGCTGCACCCGGACTCTTGTTTACATCGGGATGATACTTTCTCGCCAATTGCCGAAAGGCCTTTTTAATCTCGTCTTTCGAGGCATCCTTGCTCACCCCGAGGATCTCGTAATAATCCCGTTTACTCATCAAATCACTCCCGAAATGACTTTGCATATAGAAAACCTGGCAAGCCGGGCCTCAGGCTGCAGCCCGGCTTAAGTGTCTCTTATTTACTTTCAACCGGTCGTTTTTGCTTTGTAATCGTATAAAATAAATCATACCATTCGGACTGGCGATTAAGCAAGAAAAAGCCAAAGCCAAGACCCGTGCCTGACTTCGACTTTATCCTTCGATCATTCAGCGACCTTGCGTGCCGGTGTTCGTTTACGCTGCATCAGTTTTTCTTGTTCTTGTCGTCATCATTGACTTCTTTATAATCCGCATCGACGACATCGTCATCTTTCTTCTTTCCTTTTGAATCTCCGTTTGCATCTCCGCCGTTTGAAGTCCCGGTGTTCTTGGCGCCCTGGGCATTCTGAGCCGCCTGCTGATAAAGTTTAACGGAAAGCTGCTGAACGATTTCATTCAATTCATCCTTGGCTTTCTTAATCGCTTCGATATCCTTGCCTTCAAGTGCCTTCTTCAGTTTATCCTTGGCATCGTTTGCCTTGGCTTTCTCCGATCCGTCCACCTTATCGCCAAGATCCTTCAGCGTTTTTTCTGTTGAAAAAATCAGCTGATCCGATTCGTTGCGCAGATCGACTTCTTCCCGCCGTTTTTTATCGGCATCGGCATTCGCTTCAGCGTCTTTAACCATTTTGTCGATTTCATTCTCGCTCAGGCCCGACGAAGATTTAATGGTGATCGACTGCTCTTTGTTGGTGCCCTTGTCCTTCGCTTTGACATTGACAATTCCGTTGGCGTCGATCTCGAATGTGACTTCGATCTGAGGAATGCCGCGCGGAGCCGGCGGAATGTCATTAAGCTGGAAACGGCCGAGTGTCTTGTTGTCCGCAGCCATCTGACGTTCACCCTGGAGCACATGAATATCGACAGCCGTCTGATTGTCGGCAGCCGTTGAGAAGACCTGGGATTTGCTTGTCGGAATCGTTGTATTACGGTCGATCAGTTTGGTGAATACTCCGCCCATCGTTTCAATTCCAAGGGACAGCGGAGTCACATCAAGCAGTACGACATCCTTTACATCCCCGGTCAGCACACCCCCCTGAATCGCTGCACCGACGGCAACGACTTCATCGGGATTGACACCCTTGCTCGGTTCTTTGCCGGTCAGATTCTTGATTGCGTTCTGAACCGCGGGAACACGGGTCGATCCGCCGACCAGAATAATTTTGTCGATGTCGTCCATCGTCATATCGGCGTCGGACAGTGCCTGGCGAACCGGACCCATCGTCGATTCAACGAGATCGGCAGTCAATTCGTCGAACTTGGCGCGCGTCAGGTTGACTTCGAGGTGTTTCGGACCGGTTGCGTCCGCTGAAATAAACGGAAGAGAAATCTGAGTCTGAGAAACACCCGACAGCTCCTTTTTGGCTTTTTCAGAGGCATCTTTCAGCCGCTGAAGCGCCATTTTATCACCGGACAAATCAATGCCGTTATCTTTTTTAAACTGAGCGATCAGATAGTCAATGATTCGCTGGTCAAAGTCGTCTCCGCCGAGGCGGTTGTTGCCCGCCGTCGCTTTGACTTCGAAAATGCCGTCCCCAAGTTCGAGAATCGACACATCAAAAGTACCGCCGCCAAGGTCAAAGACAAGAATCGTCTGATCTTCACCCTTATCCAGTCCATAAGCGAGTGATGCCGCCGTCGGTTCATTAATGATACGCAGAACGTCCAGTCCGGCAATCTTGCCGGCGTCCTTTGTTGCCTGGCGCTGCGCGTCATTAAAGTAAGCCGGGACGGTAATGACTGCTTTTTCCACGGATTCCCCGAGATAGGCTTCAGCGTCCGATTTCAGCTTCTGCAGAATGATCGCTGAAATTTCCTGCGGTGTATATTTTTTCCCTTCGATTTCTACTTTGTAATCGGAACCCATGTGGCGTTTGATGGAAAGCACCGTGTTCGGGTTGGTGACGGCCTGCCGTTTGGCTACTTCGCCGACCTGGCGTTCGCCGTTTTTGAAGGCGACGGCAGACGGAGTTGTGCGGCCGCCTTCGGGATTCGGGATGACAACGGGTTCCCCGCCTTCCATAATCGCCACACACGAGTTTGTCGTACCTAAATCGATACCGATGATTTTACTCATTCTCATTTCCCCCTAAATGTATTAGAAACAAAATGTTGAGTCAGTGCCGTAAAATCAGGCACTGACTTTGACCATTGCCGGACGGAGGATCCGTCCGTTCAATGTATAACCTGCCTGAAGCACCTGGATCACTGTACCGCTCTCGTGTTCCTGGCTTTCTTCCTGCATCACGGCCTGATGAAAGTTCGGATCGAATGGTTTTCCGAGGGAGTCAATTTCTTCGACACCTTCCTTTTTAAGCGCCGCTTCGAATCTGTTCAGCACCATTTCCATACCCTTTTTCAGAGCCGCCCCGTCCTCAGACGCGGTCTCGACATCCAGTGCCCGCTTAAAATTATCCAGAATTTCAAGCAAATCCGATGTCAGATCCTGAGCGCGGTATTTTCTTGCATCCGCTTTTTCTTTGTTCGTGCGCTTTCTGTAATTTTCAAAATCAGCCTGCGCACGAAGCAGGCGATTTTTCAGATCCTCTTTCTCCTTTTTCAGAGAGCCGATCTCAGCCGTCAATTCTTCAACCTGTTCGGCAAGCAATTGCGCATCCGGCTGATCGGCAGCCTTTTCATCCGATGCTTCCTCGTGCCGGTCCTGTACCTCACCTTCGGCTTCCGGCACGGCAGCTTCCTTCTTTTTTTCTTCCGTTTTCCTCTCTTCTTCAGGTTTCTTTTCTACCTTCGGCTGATCTGTTTGATCATCAGTATTTCCTGCCACATCTTTTCTTATCTCTTCATTCGTCTGTTTAGCCATAGGCTCACCTCCCGAAAAAATGCAACGGCGCTATGCCATGCTTTTCCTTTCACTTAAACTTTTTGTCAATATTTTGGATAAAACATCAATCAGCGTGACAACACGAGGATAGGCCATACGTGTCGGACCGATCACAGCAACGGTTCCCAGATGCTCGCCGCCGGCCGAATAAGTCGTCGTTATCAGGCTGCAGTCTTTAATCCCGACCAGCTTGTTCTCCCCGCCAATGCGGATTTGCAGGCCTTCGGACGGCATACTCATCAGTTCACGAACAATTTCTTTTCCTTCAAATACATTAAAAAGCGAGATGATTCTATCAACATTCTGAAACTCGGGCTGAGCCAGCATCTTGCTTCTGCCGCTGTAAAAGATCTTTTCCGGATCGCTGATCGTCAGACCTTCGCTCAGAAGATCCATCACACGCTCGTAGCTGCTGACATTCTGCTTCAGCACGTCTCTGATCTCTGTATCGAGACGGCTTTGCAGCTGATACAACGGAACCATATTCAGCTTTTCGTTCAAAATGTTAACGATTTTCTCAATATCCTCCGTGTTGACTCCTTCCGGAAAAGACACAAGTTTGTTTTCAACATGTCCGGTGTCGGTCACGATGATAATCACACCCTGCTCTTCCGACAGTTTGATCAGCTCAATGTGCCTCAGCTTCGTCTCAAGCAATTCAGGCCCCAGCATAATCGCCGTATAATTCGTGAATTCGGAAAGCAGCCTGGCAGTCACCCGGATCAATTGTTCAGTCTCGGTAAACTGCTGATGGTACACCCTGCGAATATCGGACATTTCCTTATCGGTCAGCATAATGGGTGAAAGCAAATGATCCACATAGAAGCGGTAGCCCTTCTCCGAAGGCACCCGCCCGGAAGACATATGTGTCTTTTCGAGATAACCCATCTCCTCCAAATCCGCCAGCTCATTCCGGATCGTCGCCGGACTGTAATGAACGTCGTCACGCTTTGCTATCGAACGGGACCCCACGGGTTCGGCAGAGAGAATATAGTCATTAACAAGAAGCTGCAGCAAAAACAACTGGCGTTCTGTTAACATCCTTATCACCTCTGTTAGCACTCTCTTTATCCGAGTGCTAATTCTACATTAAAATTTAACAACTTCCCGCTCATTTGTCAATGTTTTAAGAGATTTCATCTGATAAAAAACATGAATAATTAACGTTGATCATTATACATTAATTCATTGATTTTATAAAAAGTATTACCAACAATAATCGCAGCGGCCGATTGTAATCTTACGGTCGGAATGAAGCAAAAAGATTGGAAAAGAACATACATAATCCGGAATTCACATAAAAAGGGGCCCATCTTGCTCGGCCCTTTAAGCGTTCGTCCCGTGAATACTGTTTTTCACAACAAAAAAGGAGCCCGTCTTTCCGGCCCCTTTTTATTTTCTTAACCGATCGGCCCGCTTTTGATTTTCTTTCATGCGCCTTTGTTCGATGATCAGATCTATTCTTTCCAGCGTTTCTTTGTCTCCCAATATTTCGGATCTATTTGTTCTCACCAGTTGAATATACGACGGCCTTCTTTTCATCCCGATCATCCTTTCTGTTTTTCTAACGTTGTTTATTATAAACGTACAGCATTAATAAAGAATTAAAATTTTGTAAAAATAGAGTCTTATTATCGAATGAAAACGTCCCGTTCTAATCCGAAAGTCCATGAATATAGATTACCGTTTCATCAATCTTTCTTTTAAAAGGAAGTCTGTTAAATGAAAATGCCGATTTACGGATTCATGTATTCTTCAGACGATTCAGATCCGCTTCATGCGCATCAGCTTTTTATAACAAGCTGGGACAGCGGGCCGGTTCATGTCCATCCGTTTCGCGGTGTCACTTCCTTTGATGCCGGGCACGCCCACGGATATGCCGGAACGACCGAACCTGCTCCAAGCGGAGTCCCGCATACGCACCGTTATTTCACGTTTACATCGTTTGACGACGGGCATCATCATGAGATATCAAGCATTACAGGCCCTGCCATTTCTCTTCCGGACGGCAGGCACTATCATGAGTTCAAAGGCACGACTACTGTAAACGGAGCAACCCCGCATTCTCATCGTTACGCCGGCAAAACAGGCTCATAATTTATCAAAATGCCGTGCCGCCCGGGGCTCCCTTTACTATTTCTTCGTTCAGTCCGACCGGCCGCTGCGGCCCGCGCGTAAAATCATTATTTCTTAACCCGGCATTAAACTGTTTTTAATGTACGTGATTTAAAATAAAGTTAGAGTGGATGGTACATGTGGCCGTCACAAGTATTGGCGATGGAGGAGCCAATGCTATTTTTTTAACTGGATGACTCCGTTTGTTCATGCGCCGATCATCCAGTTGCTGTCCGCGCAGCCGGTAAACGGTCAATGGGAAAGTTCCTCATCGGTAAAGTTCCTCATTGCCCGGGCCCAGAGACGGCTGCGCCAGGATACGGAAGCATCATTTTCCGAATTTGCGCCGTTTAATGTCTAAACGCGGTGCCATAGTAAAAATGACCTCTTACCCTTCAGGAAGGTCACTGCCGTCAGCCGTTTCATGAGCATTTGTTCGATTCCCGCACCATTTTTTATTTGCAAAAAATTGATTGCCGGACAGGAAATATTTACCAGGACGAATGACGCTGCACATAAGCATCGGACGGTGCATAAAATCGACAAACAGGGCCGTTAACGTTTCGGTGCGAGTTCTGCCTGATTCGGTGCGGCATTCCAGCGATTCGGTGCAAGTTCTGCCCGATTCGGTGCGACTTTCTCCTATTTCGGTGCGAGTTCTGACCAATTCGGTGCGTCTGCCCTTATTCGGTGCGACATTCCGACGTTTCGGTGCAGCTTTTTTGCATTTCGGTGCGAGTTCTGCCTGATTCGGTGCGACATTCCAGCGATTCGGTGTGGCTTCAAATTTCGGTGCGTCCTTTCTGCATTTCGGTGCGGCTCTTTCCTATTTCGGTGCGAGTTCTGCCTGATTCGGTGCGGCTGCTCAGATTCGGTGCAAGTTCTGCCCGATTCGGTGCGGCTTATTCAGGATTCGGTGCAACTTTCTCCTATTTCGGTGCGAGTTCTGACCAATTCGGTGCGTCTGCCCTTATTTGGTGCGACATTCCGGTGTTTCGGTGCAGCTTTTCCACGTTTCGGTGCGACATTCCAGCGATTCGGTGTGGCTTCAAATTTCGGTGCAAGTTCTAACCGATTCGGTGCAGCTTATTCGGGATTCGGTGCAACTTTCTCCTATTTCGGTGCGAGTTCTGCCTGATTCGGTGCGGCTGCTCAGATTCGGTGCAAGTTCTGCCCGATTCGGTGCAGCTTATTCGGGATTCGGTGCAGCTTTCCCACGTTTCGGTGCGACTCCCCCAGCATTTCGGTGCGACCTGTCCATTGAGAAATCCGATCGGACTGTTGCGCAGTCAGTATCCGTCTGCCGCGCAGTCGTTCTTACGAAGCAGTAAAGGGCTTCATCAAATCAATGATCAATCGTGGAATGGCTGCCTGGCAAACAGCCTTTTTTGAATGACCGCTGATTTTATTTAATGGGAGACTGCTGATTCGTGTCCTTCCGCATAAACAATTTCATTTGTATTTATCGGCGTGGCGCTTAAGACAGCAAAAAGGCCTCAAAGACGTTGTTCCCCAGAAAAACGCCCCTTCTTGTCAGAGCTACCCGTTCTCCGTTTTCCTTCAACAATCCCTGTGCTTTCAGGCGCTCGATCGGTTCACTGTAGATACTTTCGATCGGTCGGCCTGTTTTTTCCCGGAATTGTTTTTTACTGACGCCTTTCAGAAGGCGAAGGCCGAGGAACATTTCTTCCTCCATTTTTTCACGGCTTGTGACCTCATGAGACAAGGCTTCCGAATAACCGCGTTCAGCAACCGAAGCGATATATTTTTTAATCGGTCCGGCGTTGGCGTACCTTCTGCCGTCAATGTAACCATGGGCGCCCGCCCCGATTCCGTAATACTCTTCGTTATGCCAGTAGAGCGAATTATGCACGCCTTCAAACCCGGGCTTTGCAAAATTACTGATCTCATATTGATGCAGGCCGTGCTTTTCGAGCTCAAAAATAATCCGGCCGTACATGTCTGCTTCGATGTCTTCGCCGGGAAGTCTTAATTTGCCGCTTCTCATCCGATTGAAAAAGATTGTTTTCGGCTCGATCTGCAGTGAATAAATCGAAACGTGCGGCGTTCCGAGCGCGACTGCGGCCTCAAGCGATTCTTGCAGCGAGGTTTCTGTCTGCCCGGGAAGTGCGAACATGAGATCTAGAGTCACGTTATGAAAACCGGAGTTTAAAGCCTGCCCGACCGCTTCTTTGGCATCTTCCGATCCGTGAGCGCGGCCAATCGTTCTCAGAAGCCGGTCATCAAAAGACTGGACACCGATGCTCAGGCGCGTCACTCCGTATTTTTTCATCAGGCGCAGTTTCGCATGGTTCAGGCTCTCCGGATTGGCCTCTACAGTAAATTCCTCAATTTCCGGGTGCATGAAATGCCTGCTCACGCTGTCCAGCATGCGCTCAAATTGTGCATCACTCAGCGCCGTAGGAGTCCCGCCCCCGATGTAGATTGTTTTTGCCGGACCCATCGATGCATAATAGGCCATTTCCCGATCCAGCGCCAGAAGATACTCGTCAACAGGCTGGTTTTTAATAAATACCTTGTTAAAATCACAATAGAAACAGATGTGATCGCAAAAGGGAATGTGGATATATGCGCCTCGTGCCACCTGCATGCCCCCCTTAATCATCCTGGCTCATTTTGAACACCGCCATGAACGCTTCCTGAGGCACCTCGACGTTTCCGACTGCCTTCATCCGCTTTTTGCCTTCTTTCTGCTTCTCCAGCAATTTGCGTTTTCTGGAAACGTCGCCGCCGTAACATTTGGCCAGCACATTCTTGCGGAGCGCTTTTATCGTTGAACGGGCGATGACTTTCTGGCCGATCGCCGCCTGAATCGGCACTTCGAATTGCTGGCGCGGAATCAGTTCCTTCAGTTTTTCGACAATTGCCTTACCGCGGTCAAAAGCAAATTCTTTGTGAACAATGACGGAAAGCGCGTCCACTTTTTCCCCGTTCAGAAGAATATCCATTTTGACCAGATCGCCGGACCTGTAACCGTTCATCTCGTAATCAAGCGATGCATAGCCTCTCGTGCTGGATTTCAGTGAGTCGAAAAAATCATACATAATCTCGGAAAGCGGCAAGTCGTAAATGACATTGGTACGGTTCTCATCCAGATATTCCATATTCTTAAATTCGCCGCGTTTTTTCTGACACAGTTCCATGATGGCGCCGACGTAATCATTCGGTGTCATGATTGTCGCCCGGACGAAAGGTTCTTTCACTTCAGCGATGAATTTCCGTTCGGGCATTTCCGATGGATTGCCGACGCGGACCGTCGATCCGTCGGTCAGCACGACCTGATAGATTACGCTGGGAGCGGTAGCGATCAGATCGATATTAAATTCCCGTTCGAGACGCTCCTGAACAATATCCATGTGAAGCAATCCGAGAAAACCGCAGCGGAACCCGAAGCCGAGCGCCTCGGATGTTTCCGGTTCATACTGAAGCGCCGCATCATTCAGCTCGAGGCGTCCGAGCGCCTCGCGGAGGTCGTTGTATCGCGCGGTATCGATCGGATAGAGTCCGCAGTAGACCATCGGGTTCATCCGCCGGTAGCCCGGAAGCGGTTTGGTGGCCGGGCGTTCCGCATCGGTGACCGTGTCGCCCACACGCGTATCGTGAACCGATTTGATCGAAGCCGTCAGAAAGCCGACATCCCCGACCGACAGCTGATCCCTTGTCTCGATTTTCGGCGTGGACACGCCCACCTCGGTGACTTCGAACGTTTTTCCGTTCGCCATCATCCGGATTCTGTCGCCGACTTTGACTGTTCCGTCCACAATCCGGACATAAACAACGACGCCTCTATAGGAATCGTATAACGAATCGAAAACAAGCGCACGGAGACGAGCGTCCGGATCTCCCTGCGGCGCCGGAATTTTTTCGATAATCTGTTTCAGAACCGCGTCGGTGCCGATGCCCGTCTTCGCCGAAGCCAGAACTGCTTCCGAGGCATCAAGACCGATGACATCTTCAATTTCCTTTTTTACCCGGCCGGGATCGGCATTTGGCAAATCAATCTTATTTATGACCGGAATAATTTCGAGATTATTTTCCAAAGCCAGATAAACATTCGCCAGCGTCTGAGCCTGAACGCCCTGGGCGGCATCAACGACAAGCAGGGCGCCTTCGCACGCCGCCAGACTCCGGGAGACTTCATAAGAAAAATCGACGTGCCCCGGCGTGTCGATCAGGTGAAAAATATAGGTTTCGCCGTTCGGCGCTTTATAAGTCAGTTCAACGGCATTCAGCTTGATTGTAATTCCGCGTTCTCTTTCCAGGTCCATCGCGTCCAGCGTCTGCTCCTTCATCTCCCGTTGGGTCAGCGCCTGTGTCGCTTCCAGTATCCGGTCGGCAAGCGTCGACTTGCCGTGATCGATATGGGCGATGATTGAAAAATTACGGATGTGTGACTGCCGGCTGTTTCTATTTTCTGCCATCTGCGTTCCTCCTGCTCCAAAACACCTTGCTTACGTTCGATTATAGCAATCGGACCAGACCGTTTCAACGCGGAAAAAGCCGGAACGAAGAGATTCCGGTTCGATCCATCTGTTTAAATGCCGGCAATAAAGGGAAAGAACAGGCGTGGAAGGAATCGATCTGCGGAGAAATTCAGCCGGAACCTTGAATCACTCCCCTGACCATTCCGGCTACCTGGCCCACGCCCCAGAGAAAAAGTCGGGAAACTTTATTTGAAAAAGCTTCACCCGTATTTTTTACCGCTGCCGATCCGGAACGAGGCGATTTAATAGACGTATTTTGTCCAGCCGTTGTCTGAGCCATCCCGCCGGCTGCCGCCGGATGCAATCCGGAGGAAGAACTGGCGCCCGGCTGAGCGGCCGTGCTTCGGCTGTTTCCCGTTTGAACGTTTGTTTGCGTATTGATGCTTTGCGCATCTCTGACTGTGACCGCTCCGTAGAGGACGCAGAGCATCAGGACTGAGAAAATAACCAGCATTTCGATGACGATCCGTTTCACACTCATCGCTCTCCTCTGCCCGTCGATAAGGCTTGTCCGCCTGTCGCCTTGTTTATACAGAATTTTATGCGTCCCAATTAATTCTATGACGCTTAGTGTGTGAAATGCCCGAAATTCTCCTGGTTCACTTGCCTGTGCAGGGCGGCATTCAGACCACCGGCCAGAACATTGCCCATTTTCTCAATAAAAAAGTCGACTTCCTTCGGCGTGACCATCAGCTGGGTTCCGGAGGCACCCAGTGCTTCCTCGATCAGCTGAGCTTTCTCATCTTCATCCAGCGTGCCGACCAGGCCGAGAAACGCCGCCCTTTTTTCCTTGCTTGGAAGCGCCAGTTTTGTGTAATCCACTTTTTCACCGAACGGGAGCCACGAAGGGACGAGCGCGCTTGAAGGCTCCGTTTCGCCCATCTCATGTCCGAGATGCCTGAGCAGAAGATCGAGAACATCGCTCGTGATCGTTACCGCGTCGACTACGGTCGGCACACCGACCGCAATCACCGGAATCCCCAGCGTTTTTCTGCTGAGTTCTTTCCGGTTGTTGCCAATGCCCGATCCCGGATGAATGCCGCTGTCCGAAACCTGGATGGTCGTATTGACCCTTTCTATCGACCGTGAAGCGAGCGCATCGACGGCAATCAGAAAATCAGGTTTCGACCGGTCGATCACGCCCAGAATGATATCGCTTGTCTCAATACCGGTCAGACCCATAACACCCGGCGTAATCGCGCTTACCGGACGATAGCCTTTCTGAACGTTTTCAGGCTGCAGATTGAACAGATGTTTCGTGACCAGGATGTTCCCGACGACGCTTGGTCCCAGTGAATCCGGCGTTACCTTCCAGTTGCCCAGTCCGACAACCAGGCATTCGGCTTCTTCAGAGATATTCAGATCCTTGAGAAACTGCGCGAAATACCCGGCAAATAGTTTTTCTGTTTTTTCCTCTATTTCCGTGTCCCCAGTACGGAGCGCTTTGGCTTCAAAAGTCAGATAGGCACCCGGCTTCTTATTCATTCTCGCCGCCGCCTCCTGCTTTATCGTCATTTTTGTGACTTTAATTCCGTCCTCGTCTTTTTCTTCAACCGTGACGCCGTGATTGATCAGCGATTTTTTGCCGTCGGCCTCAATCGCCAGGTCGGTGCGAACACCGTAGGCGTGCAGATCCAATTTTTCCATATAACATTCCTCCGTCACTCCGTGTGGATGCTTCTATTTAAAAAGGATGGCCGATCACGGCATTTTTCATTCATCGTTGCAAAAGCGGTGCGGCTTTGATACAATACACTTTGTCAGAAATAATCTCAGCGAAACATGGATGCAGATTTCGTTTCAGCACTGTTTCTGCAGCCATTTGATTATGATTGACCGGAAATCCAGGCTTTGGAGGTGAACGCGATGCCAAATATTAAATCAGCCATTAAGCGCGTTAAGAAGAGCGAAGCCAATCGTCAGCACAATATGCAGTTTAAATCCGCCATGCGGACGGCGATCAAGTCGTTTAACGCAAAAGCAGAAGAAAAAGATGTTGAATCGGCAAAAGAAGCTTTTATTGCCGCTACTAAAAAGGTCGACAAGGCGGCTTCGAAGGGCTTGATTCACAAAAACAAAGCAGCTCATGAAAAATCGAGACTGTCCAAGAAACTGAATGAACTGAACGCCTGAATTTAAAAAGAAGGGGCCGCGAAATCGCGGCCCCATTTTTTTATAAAAAAATAATCAGAAATAAACGGTATCGGGAACAGAGAGAAGCCGGCATTCTTTACGCAGAAGCTGCCGACGCGATACGGTGGATCAGCAGTTCCAGGGCAAGCAGTTTGTCCATGCCCCCTGTTTTGATCCGGTAATCGGCCTCCGCACACTTCTCGAGAGCCGTTTTCAGCATGTCGGCACTGTATAGGCGCGACTGATCAGCGGCAAGCTTTACCGCATAGGGGTGCACCCCGATTTTTCCGGCAATATTCTTCTGAGTATATCCGGCATCGCGGTAGCAGGCCACTTGATAGACGATGCGGAACTGCCGTTCGAGCAGAGCGAGCAGTTTGAGCGGTTCTTCTTTCATACTCACCAGCTCGTGGAGCAGGTGAAGCGCATCCGCCGTTTTTTTCTGCATCACTTTATTGACCAACAGAAAAACATTGGTTTCAAGCGAACGCGAACCGATTTCCAGCACGGCGTCGCGATCGATCGTCCTGTTTTCACCGCAATACAGGGCACATTTTTCAACTTCATTCGCCAGTTGTGTCAGATGCGGGCCGACTGACGAGAGCAGCTGTTCATGCCCTTCTTTTGTATAAACAGATCCGTGCCGGGCCGCAATTTTTTCCAGAAGCGCATAAAGTGTCGCATCCGAAAGTCTGGACAGCTCGTATACATGGGCCGTTTTTTCCAGAGTTTTGACCAGTTTCTTGCGTTTGTCCAGTTTCTCATAATGGGCTTCAATCAGCAGAACCGTATCGGGAGAAGGCTTTTCAATATACTGCTCAAACCGTCGCAGATTGTGGTCGACTTTTGTTCTCGCTCTTTCTGCGGTCAGAAAAAACGGATTCTCGATCAGCACGACTCTTTTTTCGCCCATGAACGGAACGGTCTCCGCATCTTCGAGAGCGGATTCGACCGGAACTTCCAGCATATCATAACTGGAAAAATTAAAATCGCGCGATTCAGCGGGCAATGCTTCCCGGATAATATTTCTTTTGACCAGCCGGAGCAGATAATCCTGGGTTCCGTAAAGCAGGTAGACGGGCGCCAGCGGTTTCCGGACCGACAAATCCATTTGTTTGATCTGTGCCAGTTTCTTTCGCCCCCCTTATACCGTTTACTTTACAGTCCGAAAAGACGGTTGACAAGAGAAAAGAGACCGGCTTTTGCGGCCGATCCCTGATTTATATATGAACGTTTGTCTCGCAGAGCCTAGGACAGCGCGGGACAGACGATGTTCTGTTTCTCTCTCTATGTTATCCTATGTGCAGGCAAAGTATGGGTGACAACACTTGTCAGCACCCGCAAAATGCTGGAAAAAATATGCCTCTGATCACTCCTGAACGACAGCCATTCGAATCCGGACAATCCGCGATTTGGTAAACAGAAACTGGAGCGCACCCGAACGGTCCGTTCTCATCGCCGCTATACGATGCGCCTGCAGGCGGTCCAGCACTTCCTGGTGAGGATGGCCGTAACGGTTATTTTTGCCGGCGGAAATAATAGCTATGGACGGATTTAATTGGTTCAGCCAGTTTTCGGAACTCGAGGTCCGGCTGCCGTGATGGCCGAGTTTCAGCACATCCGCCCGAACGGCCGGATAGTGGGCAATCAGTCTTCGTTCGCCGTCGCTTCCCAGATCTCCCGTAAAAATCCAGCTTTTCCCTCCGAGCGTCGACTGAAGCACAAGCGAATCGTCATTTCTGTTCAAACGTCCGGCCGGCGAAAGCACATAAAAGACAGTACCTCCGATGTTCAGCCTGTCCCCTGATTTTAATTCATCGATTTCACTTCCGGTACCGGCGGCTTTCCTGAACAGCTCGATATCCGCCGGATCCGGGTCGAAATACGGGCTGATGACAAGCCTTTTAATCGGCAGCTGACCGACGATGCTTTTCATACCGCCGATGTGATCATAATCGCTGTGCGTCATGACAACAGCATCCAGCGATCCGACCCCCATCGCCCTCAATTCATGAAGAACAACGTCTCTGCCTACCTCAAAAGGTCTTCTCCGCTTCTCCCAGTTTTTCTGAAAATAGGGCAGCGAGCCGCCGCTGTCAATCAGTATATTCCCCTGCCGATGCGGCAGCCGGATCAGAATGCTGTCTCCCTGGCCGACATCGAGGAACGTAACCGAACCGTAGGGGCTGAGCCAGTCGGATAAGACAACGAGCGCGTAAATCAGAAAAAACGGGGCAATGAGAAGCGGCAGCGTCCATGAGGCGCTGAACCGCTCCCAGATCAGAAGAACAGTAAAAATAATCACAATAGCTGACGAAAGAAGCCAGGGAGACAGCGCACCGTAATTCAGCTGCAGGACCGGATGCCTGTACAGAAACAGAAGCGCCTGATGCGGAAAAGTGAGGAACGAATCGATAACAAAGGACATAAAATCCGCTGAAAAGGGAGAGAGAATGCCGACGAGGTAAGCGCCTGCCGAGAGAGGAAGAATGACAAACGTCAGAAAAGGGACAAAAAACATGCTGAGGAAAAAGTTAATCAGAGGAAGCTGATAAAAGCTGAAAATAACCATCGGAAAAACGGCAAGCTCACTGACAATCGATAAAACGGCGATTCGGATCAGCGGTGACCGGTACCTTTCCAGAATCTGCGGTCCGGTAATCAAAATCGCAAATGTTGCGGCAAAGGATAATTGAAAACCAAGATCAAAGACAACATTCGGATCCCCGACAACCATGATCAGGCAGGCGCCGCCGATTACATCGGCAGCCTTCAGCCGGCGCTTCTTAAAAAGATCAGACAGGAAAAACAGACAGGCCGTCAGCCCGGAGCGAACGATCGACGGCTCGGCCCCGGTTAAGATAACATACACCGGGACAAGCAGCAGAAACAGGATGACGATATGCTCCCTGATCATGCCGAGACGCCGGGCAATGAAAAAGAGGCAGCCGAAAATGACGGCTACGTGCATGCCGGAAACGACCAGCAGGTGGACAAGACCGAAAAGCCGGTATGCATCGGCAAGTTCCGGATTAAAACCGCTGTCGTCACCGAAAACGAGTGCATCGATCATTTCAGCGCTCGCAGGGGAGAACAGAGCATTGACCCGGTCGATCTGATCCTGGCGGAAACGTTTCAGACGATTGACCGGAGAAACAGGCCCGTCCCGGCAGAGCGGGGGTCCGTTGGCTTTAAGTATCCAATAGACATGGCGAAACGCAAGATATCGGCGATTGTCGAAGGCATGAAAATTCGAAGGCGCCGCGGGGCGTTCAAGCCGGCCGGACAGCCGGCACCTCGCTCCCGGCCGGATCGATCGTTTCAGTTTATTCTTCACTTCTTCCGAAGGCAGCTTCACAAAGGTCTGCACCACTTCGCCCGAAGACGTCTTCAGCATGAAGCTTAACTGATTCCCATCAAAAACAGGACTGTTTTCCACTGTCCCTTCAAAGACTGACTGTTTCTCCGATAAAACGGTCCGGTCTGTCCGGAAAAAGAAAACATCGGCACCGATAATCAGAAACAGCACCGCAAAAGCCGCCAGCATCCGGAACTGTCTCCCGAAAATCAGATAAATCCCGTATGCAACGAGCAGGAGAAGCGGGACGGCGGACCGCTCCGCTGCCGCCCAGGCCGAAAGACAGGCGCACAGCGCAAGAAGATGCCATTTTCCTGCGAACGGCATTACATACCGCGGGCAAACAGCTGCTCCGCCTGATCATACAAACGATGCAGCTCTTCTTTTTCCATGCCGGACTCTTCCAGCTTTTTAAAAAGCGATGCAATATAGGCCAGCTGCTTTCCGGAAATGTCCTGCTCTCTTCCGTCAAAAATATTGTCAAAAGGAACTTTTTTGACGGCTACTTTCGCCGTTTTAAAGAGTTCTTCCGCATAGGGATGATTCTTGTAGTCATTCGCATAATAAACACTCCGGATCCCTGCCTGAATGATTGCTTTCGTGCACTGGATGCAGGGAAAATGTGTGATGTAAATCTCTGCGCCCTCAGTCGGTTCGCCGAACTTCGCACATTGCAGGATGGCGTTCATCTCGGCATGTATCGTTCTGACGCAGTGGCCGTCAATCACGTAGCATCCTTCATCGGTACAGTGCACGCCTCCCGATATTGAACCATTGTACCCGCCCGCAATAATGCGTTTGTCGCGGACGATCGTCGCACCGACGACCAGGCGCGTGCATGTGCTGCGCGACGCCAGCAGATGGCTCTGCGCCATAAAGTATTGATCCCAGGATAATCGTTTCATCTTTTGTCCTCCCTAAAAAAGTAAAAGTGTCCTGTCCCCATTGTATCAGAACCTGCAGCCGGAGAAAGATTAATTTACCGTTGCCGAGGGTTTGATTTTCTCCAAAGATTTTTCGCCGATGCCCGAGACATTGGTCAGTTCATCAACCGTTTTAAAAGGACCGTGCTCATTTCGGTACGCGACAATCGCCTTCGCTTTTGCCGGACCGATGCCCGGGAGATCCTGCATACCCTGTTCATCTGCAGTATTAATATTCACCGTCTTTTCCCGGTCCGACCCGCCCGAAGCTGCGGCAGCGGAATCGGCGGCGGGCGGGCCCGCTAAAATCGGGCTCTCTTTTTCCCCTTTTTCCGGCACATAAACGACCATCTCATCCGCAACCTTCCGGGCAAGATTGATTTGGCTGCCGTCTGCCTTTTCAGTGAGGCCGCCCGCGCTGCGTATGGCATCAACCACGCGGTCGGAAGCATTCATCCGGTAAATTCCGGGCGCCCTGACCGCACCTTTCACATCGACGACAGCGGCGGCGGACGATTGCTTTTTTTCAGTTTGCGCCGTTCCGGACAGTTGTTCGGCCGTTTTTTTCTGATCGGTTTTTGAAAACATGGATTCTGTTTTCGCCGTTTCGGAAGCTGACTTCGCCGTATAATACCGGTACATGACCAGAAGCGAAAGACTGGCGGCGGCAAGCAGTGCGAACAGCACGATTTTGTGCTTTCGCCATAATTTCTCCATAGATCCACTTCCATTCACTTAGAATCGTGTTCTGTGCCGCCCGCCGGGGACATATGATGTTTCACCCGGGCATACAATCCAGGGGATACCGGCAGATCGAGGTGAGGCAATCATGAAGATCGGCGTGATCGGAACCGGAAACATGGGCTCGCTGATCGTTGACGTCCTGATAAAAAGTAAAGCGGTCAAGGCGAAAAGCATCTCTGTAATGAACCGGACGGAGAAAAAGGCGCTGAACCTGACTGAAAAGTATCCGGGGCTGACAGTCCATCATTCCGCGGCCGAAGTGATCCGGCATTCAGCCCTTATTTTTCTCTGTGTCCGGCCGCCTCAGTTTTTCCCCTTGCTGCAGTCCGTCCGCGGCGTCTGGAACGCCGATCAGACAGCCGTTTCGATAACAAGCCCGCTTGCGGTCGGACAGCTTGAAACAATGATTGACTGCCCGGTTGCAAGGGTCGTCCCGAGTATTGTCAATCGGGCTCTTTCCGGAAGCACGCTTGTCACGTTCGGTGCAGGCATGAATGACCGTATGAAGAATAGACTGTGGGATCTTCTTGAACGTTTTTCGCATCCGATCGAGATCGCGGAAGAGAATATCCGTGCCGCCTCGGACATCTCAAGCTGCGGTCCGGCCTTTCTCTCTTTTTTGCTTGAAAAAATGGTGGACGGCGCTGTCCGATCCACGCATATTCCCCAAAAAGAAGCCGCGGAATTAACCACTGAAATGGTTATCGGATTGGGAAAACTGCTCGAGCAAAAGACGTACACACTGGAACAATTAAGAAAAAAAGTTACGGTTAAAGGCGGGGTAACAGGGGTTGGCCTGGACGTGCTCAGTCACGGATGCGGCACTGTTTTTGAGCATCTTTTTGAAGAAACGCAGAAGAAATTCCTGGAAGATCATCTCGCCGTGGATCCGTTTTTCAGTAAGACAGACTGAATGCGGCGGCAAAATAAAAACAGAACACACTTTCTCTATTCTTCCCGGCAAACACGGAATCCTCCCCACAAATGTGACAAAATGAAGAAATCGTCAGCCGTAAAGATCGAAGGACATTTATCCGGAGAAAGGCCGGATGTGGCGCAGATATTTTTAAAGCCGCTTCAGAGCGGCTTTTTTTCCAATGTATAAAGCGGAGCGTCGCCCCACAATTTTTCCAGCTGGTAGTAATCGCGCTCGTCTTTATGGAAAACATGCACGATCACGTCACCAAGATCAACAAGTACCCAGCGCGCCTGATCGTAACCCTCAAGCCTGCGCACGGCGAGCCCTTTTTCTTCTGCTGCCTTTTTCAGTGCCATCGAGATAGCCTGTACTTGTTTTTCCGAATTGCCGTGACAGATGATAAAATAATCGGCCACAATTGAAATGCCTTTCATTTTCAGCATGACAATATCCTGAGCTTTTTTATCATCCGCTACTTCGGCAAAATATTTTACCCATTCCTCACTGTTCATTAAGTCACCTCATTGTATTTTTCATACTTTCTGTCAGGCAAGATCATTATATGCTTCGAATGTTTTCGGATAGACACGCTGCCGCTTATCAAGAAGATGAATAATCGTTCTCTGCAGTTCCTGATAAACCGCTTCATCCAGGCTGTGCCGGGCAGCTGCGCGCACCTCGTCGACTCCGGGAAAATCGCGGCCCGGCTCAATATAATCCGCGAGAAAAATGATTTTTTCGAGATCCGTCATGCCCTTCCTGCCTGTTGTATGATAGATGATAGCGTTCAGAACTTCACGGTCATCAATTCCGTAATGTTCCTGGACATAAGCCGCACCGGCGGGAGCGTGCCACAGCTTGGCCGAATAGTTGAGATAATCATCTGAGATGTCGCTCCGGCCCAGAATGATCTTTTTTAACTGATCATCCGGAAAATATTTAACGATATCATGGAGCATGCCGGCCAGTTTGGCCTTATCCGTGTCCGCTCCGTATACCTCCGCAAGTTTCCCAGCCGTTCTTGAAACACCCAGTGAATGGGCAAAGCGTTTTTCCGGCAGAATGTTTCTGATTGCCTGTTCCGCTTCCTCAATCTTCATAAAGTCCTCTCTCCTCAATATATGTTTTGACCGCATCCGGCAAAAAATACCGGCATGACAGCCCGGCCTTCAGCCGTTCACGAAGAAAACTGGACGAAATGTCCACCTGAGGCATATCTATATAAATAATGTCGGCATTTGCCGGGTGCCCGGCCCGATAGCCCGGCCGCCGGAACCCGATAAATGTTGTCAGCCTGCAAAGCTCGTCAATGCCGTTCCACGTCGGCAGATCATTGACCATATCAGCGCCGAGGATAAAGAAAAAACGGTCATCCGGATAGGTTCCTGTCAGCTCTTTTAAAGTGTCGACTGTATAAGAACGGCCGCCTCTGTTCACTTCTACTAATGACAATCTGAAACGGTTATTGTCCTGAATCGCCCGCTTCACCATTTCCACCCGGAACCCGGCATCCGTGTGTGCGATCTTCCCCTGTTTATGCGGCGGAATGTAACTCGGCATGAACCAGACCTGATCGAGTTCGCATCTCTCCAAAGCTTCCTGCGCGATCAGCAGATGCGCAAGATGGGGCGGATCAAAAGTGCCCCCTAACAATCCGATTCTTCTCATGAAATGGGTCTTCCTTATCCTTTCGGACATTCAATCCGTTTATGTTCTTTCGATTCCCTGTATAAAATCAGTGTATGACCGATGATCTGCACAAGTTCGGCATGCGTTTTTTCTGCAATCCGCCTGCCCGCTTCTCCGGCATTCTCGGTCGTATTCTGCAGCAGCGAAACTTTAATAAGTTCGCGTTTCTCAAGAACGTCGTCCAATTCACTGAAAACCGCTTCGTGCAGACCCGCTTTTCCGATTTGAAAAACCGGCTTCAACGAATGGGCCTTTTTTTCTAGAAATTTTCTTTGCCTGCTGTTAAGCATTCGTCCGATCCTTCCGTCTTAAATTGCCGGATCCGAAGGCGTGCGGTCCGTCCGGCCTCACGCTTCGATCCGATTGATCATTTTAAAAACAGTCCCTGAAGCAGTTTCTCTGCCCCCGGAACGTCCGGCATGAAGCCCGTCCACTTCTTAAAGGCATAGGCTCCCTGGCAAATAAGCATGGGCAGGCCGTTCAGCACCGGATTGCCCATTCTCTCCGCCCGCCTGAGCAATGCTGTCCGGAACGGTTTGTAGATCAAATCCGCAAACAGCGTATCCCGCTTCGCAGCGCCGATATCAATCACCGGCGCGTCCGTATCCGGATTCAGGCCGACAGACGTACAATTGATCACCATATCGTATCGTCTGAGCCGCTTCTCGGCTTCAGAGGGTCCAAAAGCCTCGGACAGGCAAAATTTCCCGCATGTCTCGCTCAGAACGGCCGCCTTTGCCAGCGTACGATTGCAGACGTCGACTCTTCCGGCCATATCTTTCGCCAGCGTCACGGCTACCGCCTTTGCCGCTCCGCCGGCACCCAGAATCAAAGCGGACGGCTTTCCGGTACAGAGCTGAGGGAAGCGTGTTTCCACGCTTTTTAAAAAACCGATTCCGTCGGTATTATAGCCGATCAGCCGGCCGTCTGCCCGGACGACCGTGTTGACGGCCCCGATGATCCGTGCGTCTTTGTCCGTTTCGTCCAGAAACGGAATGATCGCCGATTTATGCGGAACGGTCACATTGAATCCGCCGGCACCCAGCGCTTTCAGGCCGGCGACCGCACGGGCAAGATTATCTTTTGTGACATGAAAAGCTTCATAGTGGACATCAAGGCCCGCACGGCCGAACCAGAACTCCTGCATGAGCGGCGATAAAGACTGTTCGATCGGGTCTCCGATGACACCATACCATTTTCTCATCGTTTCTACCCCTTGATAATTGAAGAACGGACGGACACGCCGATGCCTTCGGGAGCAAATGCCGACAGCCGCGCCCCTCTTCCTTTGATTGTCACCCAGCCGAGCCCTGAAAAAACAATGTCCGTGTTCAGGTCCCCGGTCCGGAAGTCAAAACGTTTCATAACCGGGAGCTGATCACGGCGGCTGGGGGGGGCCAGCAGATGCCCGTATTGCCGTTTGAACAGATCCTCGGCATTCTCCAGCTTGGTCCGATGAATAACAAGCGCATTTGAGGCGTAAACAATTAATGAACGCCTCCCGGCTCCCAGATAATCCACACGGGCAAGCCCGGCAAGAAAAAGAGTCTGGCCTTCATTCAATTGGAAGACTTTCGGCTTGATTTCTTTATTCGGCATGACCTGCCGGTAGTCCCCGGCATCAACAAAATGAATCATCTGCCTGAGATTCACCACACCCGGCGTGTCATACAGCGTGCAGCCGTCGCTCAGCGGAATTCCGATGAAGTTCAGCGTCGTCCCGGGAAAGCGGGATGTAGTGATCGCACTGTCTCCGCCGCCCGGCTCCCCAATCAGATGATTGATAAACGTCGATTTACCGACATTTGTCGATCCGACAATGTAAACATCTCTTCCGTCTCTATAAAAGTCCATGTTTTGCCGGACTGTATCAATGCCGTGATTTTTTTCGGCACTCATCAGCAGAATATCGACAGGTTTCAAGCCGAGTTCCTTGGCAGAACGCCTCATCCAGCTCTTCAGCCTGTTGGCGTTTGTCGATTTCGGCAGCAGATCCTGCTTATTTCCGACAAGCAGAACCGGATTTTTCCCGACAAAGCGCTGAATCCCGGGGACCCAGCTGCCGGAAAAATCAAAAATGTCGACCAGATAAACAACTAAAGCGTCGACTTCAGCAATCTGCGAGAGCATTTTCAGAAAATCGTCGCCGGCGATCGGAACAGACTGCACTTCGTTATAGTGCTTCAGCCGGAAACAGCGTCGGCAGACAACCGGATCGTTCCTCAGTGCGGCGGGCGGCGCATAGCCGAGAGCCGTCTCATCTTCCGTCTGGATTTTTACGCCGCATCCTGCGCAATAGATGTCACTCATATCCTCTAGTCCTCCCATTTCAGCCAGCCCCGCCGGCGCATCAGTGAAAGGATGAGCCGCTCCATCTGCCGGCTGAACTTTGTCGCCCAGCCGTCGCTTGAAGTAACCGGAACAACCAGAATGGTGTGGGCTCCGATCCGGTTTCCGCCCCAGACATCGGTCATAATCTGGTCGCCGGCCACGACCAGTTCGTCCTCTCTCAGATTCATCTCTTTCATGGCGCGTCTGAAAGCACTGGCAAACGGTTTTCGTGCCCGAAAAATGTAAGGGACCTGCGCAGGTTCGGAAAAAGTCCTGACGCGTTTCTCATTGTTATTCGACAGAATCATGACAGAAATGCCCGCTTTTTTAAAAGATGCGAACCACTTGACCAGTTCCGGCGTCATATGCGATTCATTCCAGGCAACAAGCGTATTGTCCAGATCGGTAATCAGCCCGCGCACTCCCCTCTTTTTCAGTTCCTCGGGCCGAATAGCCAATATACTTTCTACATGTTCATCCGGCAGGAATTTTTTTAACAATAGATCAGCACCTCATATTCTTACTTTATTCTCCCACATGTCGCCGGTTTTACCAAGTCCCGGAGCAAATTTTGCTTTTAATCTTTTCAGCGCCTGAAAAAAAGCGAAAGTATATGTTCCGTTTTTAAAAACGACATCCGCCGGGAAACGGATACCGGGCTTTTAAATTTTTTTCATACTATAAGAAGAAGAAGAAGCATAGAATTTCAGCGGGCTATAGTACAAGCGGCCGAATATAAGCGCCGCGTTCCGTAACCTGTTCGGCACCCGACCGTCCGCGGCCGCTGAGCCCCCGGCTCCGCCTGAAGGCCTGCTGCTCGCTAAATTATCTTTATCATAAAACATCTATTGACTTTAAGAGTACAACGTGACTAGTCAAGAATCAATATTAGTTTTTTCTGCCGTTAAGATGACTGCAGCCAAAAGAGAAGCGAAATATTTCGACAAAACATGACACCTCATTTTTTTGTGGATAACCTTGTCCACATCGCTTATTGATAAACCTCAGCAATTTTTTGAATTATAAACACTCCGTGCACAGTTTATCCACCCTATTATGTGGATAAGTTGGCTGATTGTCCCCCATGAATGTTCATGATAGAGTGAATATGAAAAAGATGCACTTCAGAAAATCAGGAGGTGGCCACCGGAAACGGGCAAAAATGGAAAACCTGTCGGATGATCTGCTGATCGAGTCTTATGTTAAGGCCATGAAATATCATTTAAGCAGTGAATTTATACAGTTGATCGAGCAGGAGGTGGAACGAAGAAAACTGACGAAACGCCTGCATCAAATGAATGGCGGCGCCGGATCCCGTCAGTGATTCAACCGGGCTTTCATCAATAGCCGGACCGGTCCAGAATCGGCAGACAGTCTTGTTAAATTCCGAACGCCTGCTCCGTAAAAAAGGTTTCATGAAGCGGGCACTCTTCCTGATCATTCCGGACGAATAAAATACCGCTTCGGCAATCAGCCGGACGGCGCTTTAGGCAGAGGCCGGCTCGCGCCGAACGGACGTCTCTTTTTATTCTATGCTCATACCTGTCCAGGGCATACCGCTCTCTGCCGCATCAGAGAGATATTTTTTTGCATACACGCATGGGTCCGGACGGGGAGGACAGGCACAGGACAGGGCGAAAGCCCATAGACTAAAAGACAGCAAAGAAAATCCATGCTTCGCTTGAGGAGTGAGAAGCCATGCTGTCGATTTTGGGCGGGTTCGCCTTTTTATTTAAACAAATATGGCTGCTTGTGTCCTACGTAAAAAACAATGCCTTTCCCCAGCCGCTGTCGGAGGAACAGGAAAAACAATGTCTGGAACAGATGGCAAACGGCGATCAGACGGCACGCAACAAACTGATCGAACACAATCTGAGACTCGTTGCCCATATCGTCAAAAAGTTTGAGAACACCAAGGAGGACACGGACGATCTGATTTCTATCGGCACAATCGGTTTGATTAAAGCGATTGAGAGCTATTCCGTCGGCAAAGGGACAAAACTGGCCACCTATGCGGCAAGATGCATTGAAAACGAGATACTGATGCACCTCAGAGGATTAAAAAAGACAAGAAAAGACGTCTCGCTGAATGACCCGATCGGGCAGGACAAAGAGGGCAACACCATTTCGCTGATCGATATTTTAAAATCTCAAAACAAGGACATCGTTGATGAAATTTCACTGAGCCTGGAATCCAGAAAAATTTACGGATCGCTGCATGTTCTTGATGCCCGCGAAAAAGAAGTGATCATTGACCGATTCGGGCTGGATAACCATCAGGAGCTGACTCAGAGAGAAATTGCGGAAAAACTGTCGATTTCCAGGAGTTATGTTTCCCGTATTGAAAAACGGGCATTGATGAAACTTTTCAACGAAATCTACAGGAGACCCAGTCATTGAACTGGGGACGTGCTGTCTGTTTTTTTTAATCCGACCGCTTCTCAGAGACATTTTTATGAGCATTCTCATTCTCCGTTCCGCGATCCAATGGTACACTCTAATTATAGACAACAAGGTGCAAAGCGGAGGAATGAGACATGGCTGAATCTGCAAATAAAAAATGTGTTCATCTGATGGTTGAGGGAGCGGTACAGGGCGTCGGTTTCCGTTATTTTACATGGCAGAAAGCCAGTGAACTGCACATCGCCGGCTGGGTGCGGAATCGCATGGACGGCAACGTGGAAATTGTTGCAGAGGGCTCTGAAACGGCTATTGAGCGATTTACCGCAGCCATTAAGAAAGGCAGTCCCTTTTCACACGTGGAAAACGTGGACGTGTACGTATATGACCATTCCAAGCATTTTACAACCTTTGATGTCGTCAGTTCGCTATGATAGGAATAGGACCTGGGGACGCGGGGGTTTCAGCAGGCAATCAACCCGTTTTTTTTTGATAGGTTCTGTGATACTTACTAAAAAATCAATCCGAATGGAGGCAATGAATGATGTACGATGTAGCCATTATCGGCGGCGGCCCGGCCGGACAGAGCGCTGCGCTGTTCACGGGCAGAGCGGGTTTAAAGACACTGCTTCTCGATAACGAGAAGGGGCTGACGAAAAGAGCGCTGGTCAAAAATCATTACGGTGTCGAAGAGATTACCGGATCGGATCTTGTTGCGGCCGGAAGAAGACAGGTCGAAAGCTTCGGAGCGGAAATACTTAAAGCGCAGGTGACCCTCGTAAGCAAGGAAGCAGACGGATTCAGGATCGAGACGGAAAGCGGAGAAACCTTCGAAGCGAAGCAAGTCATCCTGGCAACCGGTTCTAATCAGAAACTTGCCCAGACGATCGGTCTTAAAACGAAAGACGGCCGGGAAAAATACGTTAAGACGGTTATTGAGGCCGATCCGGCCGGACACACGAGCATCGACGGAATCTGGGCGGCAGGTGTCGCTGCCGGGGTCAGCGTCCACACGATCGTCACAAGCGGCGACGGTGCGAAGACGGCGATCAACCTGGTCAGTGAGCTGAGGGGCGAACGTTTTATCAGCCATGACGCGGTTCCCGCAAAATAATAAGCCGTTCCGATTTTAAAAGCGGCGGCGCAGAGCTGTACTTTTTAAGAAAAACGGACAGAAATCGCCTTTGTATAATGAAAACCCGTCAATTTTCATTATATGGGGCGATTTTTTAATTTTGATAAAGATTATAAAAAACGGGAGGATCGTCCAATAGCTCCCGATTTATTTGCAGAAACAGCCTTTCTTTTTGAACACAGAGACAGAATTAATAAAGCGGGACCGATCCAGAAATCGGTGCTGCGCAGTTTGTTGATTAAAAAAACAGCGTGCCGTTTGCGAAAATCTTATCGGCCTCCCGCTGTCCTTCACTATACGCCACAGCCGACAGTTTCTCTGCCGGACCATCATGCCGGATGACCGGCATCCGTAAACAGGCCTCTTCCGATCTTTCAGCACCGCCCGTCTTCAACCACGGCTCGCCAGAGGCAGCCCGGCTTTATCTAAGTGCCCCGCCGCATACGCTGAAATCAAATGCTTCGTACGAGTCCGCCGTCAACAAGCAGCGACTCTCCGGTTACATAGGAACAGGCATCCGACGCCAGAAAAGCGGCAGCACGGGCGAATTCTTCCGGCCGGCCGTACCGGCCGAGCGGAATTTCCGCTTCTGATTGCGCCCGGACATCCTGAACGGCGACGCCCGTCCGTTCGCTTGTCCGCCGGTCGAGCTCCGCGACCCGGTCCGTTGCAATCCGTCCCGGCGCAAGCGTATTAACCAATATGTTTTTATCGGCAAGTTCTCCCGCCAGCGTTTTGGTCAGGCCGACAATTCCCAGACGAAATGTATTGGATAAGACGAGGCCGTCAATCGGTTTTTTGATCGATGAAGAAGCAATATTAATGATGCGGCCGCCTCCCGACTTCTCCATAAGCGGAACGGCAAAGCGGATCGTTCGAATATAACTGAGCAGATTCAGCTCAAATGCCTTCTGCCAGTCTTCATCAGTCAAAGACAGGAAAGCCCCGCTCGGCGGACCGCCTGCGTTGTTGACCAGGATGTCCAGCCTGCCGAAATGCAGTCCGGCAAACTCACTAAGCGCATCCAGGTCATCCTTCTTCGAGACATCCGCAGGAAAATAAGTGACCGACGCCCCTTCGGAGAGCCGGTTCAATTCTTCTGCCGTTTTTTTTAAATGATCCGCGCTCCTGCTTGAAAGGATGACTTCCGCTCCCTCACTCACCAGCTGTCCGGCGATCGCCCGCCCAAGGCCCTTGCTTGACGCCAGAATCAGAGCGCGTTTTCCTTTTAGTCCTAAATCCATCTTTTGCTCCTCCCTGTCAATCCGCCCGGTCAGCACTCCGACGGCAGCGGATGCAGCGCCGGCACGCAGCGAACCGGGTCCGGATGTGATCTATTTTATTGATCCAGCTTATCTTTCAGTTTAGACATCCTCCAATAGAAAAAGAAAGTCAGAAGCAGAAATGCGAGACTTGATCCTGAAAGAATACTTAATTTCCAGCCTGCCTCCGCATATTGAGGCATCATTGTTCCCGTATATAGAAATGCACTCAGAAACAGGCAAAGCATGCCGATCCTGCGGCAGTCGATAATTTTTTCGTGAATGATTTTCTGATAATCTTTCATCTGCGATCCCTCCGTCAATCCCTACTTTAACATGTTCCCCGGAAAAATTGGAAAGGTAGTTTCTGACAGAAAAAAACGCCCGACCATCGAAGGGCACTGAAAAATTCGGAACAAGAGGAAGGTGCAAGCCGTTTTTTCGATACAGACGGCTTCCTTTACCTCTGTTTTCTCTGATCTGATGAAGGTTCCCAGAACGCTTCACCTTTCAGTGGCCAACTATTCGGACGTTATTTTTTTAAATTTGATCAAGAGCCTGCCGCAAGTCTTCAATCAGATCGTCTCCGTCTTCGATTCCGACGGAGAGACGGATCAGCCCGTCCGTAATGCCCAGTGCCTCGCGGCGCGGTTTCGGTATGGAAGCATGCGTCATTCTCGCCGGAACGGAGATCAGGCTCTCAACCGCACCCAGGCTCTCGGCAAGCGTAAAGTAGCGAACGCGTGCGAGCAGCCGATCGGCGTTTTCTCCGCTGCCCACGTCAAAAGAAAGCATGCCGCCGAACCCGCCGGACTGCCTCTTTGCCAGTTCATGTCCCGGGTGACTCACAAGTCCCGGATAGTAAACCTTGGCCACTTTCGGATGAGCATCAAGAAATTCCGCAATTCTGCGTGCATTCTTCTCAATCTGCTCCATGCGCAGGGCAAGCGTTTTGGCGCCTCTGATCAGCAGCCAGGCATCCTGGGGGCCCGGCACCGCGCCGACAGAATTTTGAATAAATCCGATCCGCTCAGCCAGTTCTTCTGAATTGACGGCAACGAGCCCGGCCACCACATCGCTGTGCCCGCCGATGTATTTTGTCGCACTGTGAAGGACAACATCCGCACCGAGATCGAGAGGATGCTGCCAGTACGGCGTTGCAAACGTGTTATCCACGATAAGCAGCAGATGTTGTTCATGGGCAAGAAGCGCTGTTTCCCGAATATCGGTAATTTTCAGCAGAGGGTTTGTCGGCGTCTCAAGGTAAATAGCCCGCGTTTTTTCAGTAATAGCTGCCCTGATCCTCCCGGGATCGCTCGTATCCACGAAAGTGGCTGCAATGCCGAGACGCTTGAATACCTTGTCGACGACTCTGAATGTTCCTCCGTACACATCATCGGTAATAATCAGATGATCGCCGCTGTTCAGCAGCATCAGGACAGAGGAAATGGCGGCCATGCCCGATCCGAAAGCAAAACCCGCCTTGCCGTTTTCCAGATCTTTAATCAGTACTTCAAGTGCATGGCGCGTTGGATTGGCTGTCCGCGAATAATCGTAACCCTTGGTCTTTCCGACTGCCTCCTGCTTATAAGTGCTCGTCTGGTAGATCGGTACGCTGACGCTGCCTGTATGCTCATCGCCGAAAATTCCGGCATGGATCACTTTTGTCTTTGGTTTCAAAACAATTTCTCTCCCTTTTTAACCGACTCATCTTATTCAATCGTAGATCTTTTCGCTTAAATAGCGCTCGCTGGAATCCGGGAAAATGATAACGATATTGCTTCCCGGCCCGGCATTTTCCGCTTCGAGCAGCGCGGCATGCAGCGCGGCACCCGATGAACTGCCGATCAGCAGTCCCTCTTTGGAGGCAGCCTCCTTCAATCGCCGGAATGCATCGTCATCGCTTACTGTATAAATGGCATCAAAATATTTGGTTTCAACGAAGGCGGGGATAAACTCCATGCCGATGCCCTCTGTACGATGAGGGGCCGGCTTCCCGCCATTTAGAATGGATCCGACCGGCTCGACGACCGCCGTCTTGATTCCCGGGTTCTTGCTTTTCAGAAACGCTGCCGTGCCCGTAAATGTTCCGCCGGTCCCGGCTCCGGCAACAAAGACATCCACCTTTCCGTTCAAATCATCCCATATTTCCGGGCCGAGCGTCTCGATATACGCCCTTGGATTTTCCGGATTGGCAAACTGGTTTGGGCAGTAACTGCCGGGAATCTCTTCGACAAGCTGCTTGGCTTTGGCCAGCGCGCCCGACATCCCTTCCTCCGTCGGCGTGTTAACGATTTTCGCGCCAAGCGCCTTCATCAGCGTCTGTTTTTCAATGCTGAATTTCTCCGGCACGCAAAAGATGACGTGAATGTCCTTGCCGACCGCTGCCACAGCGATGCCGATTCCTGTGTTTCCTGCCGTCGGCTCAATGACCGTCCCGCCCGGTTTCAGTTTTCCGGAAGCCAGCGCTTCTTGAATAAAATGTTCGCCTAATCGATCCTTGACGCTTCCCCCGGGATTAAAATACTCACACTTCGCGTACAGATGCACACCTTCCGGAATAGGAAAGGCATGCAGCTCGACAAGCGGAGTTCCGCCTACCAAATCGTGTACACTTCTGAATACTGTCACAACAGTCACCCCATTTTTTGCCGGTCTTCGTGCCGGTGCTGCGCATAGATCGCTTTCCACTCAGCCCTGCGATCCGGCATTTTTGCGGCAATTTTTTCCGCACCTTCAGGATTGTGCCTTGCCGCCCGGCCGCACTGACAACAGTCCGCAGCCGGCACTTCTGCTGCGTCCGCCACACTATGGAGAGTGTTAGCGGGAGCAGCGGGCATTTCATTATAACTGCCGGTATCGGCAATCGATGTTAAAATGCCGGTCCGGCATCCCATCGGGCCCGCGACAAATATACAGCCGATGTGACGGCAAATCTTTTCCGCCGGCAAGTGTTCACGCAAATGAAGCGTCAGCATTTGTTCGTTGTTCCGCCGGCAGAAGCGGACAATTGTATCGCCCTGTATCTCTTCCGCAACGCCGGCAAACCGTATGTATGGCGCCCTTGCTTCCGTATGATCCGGATAAAAGCTTTCAGCGTCTGTTTTTTTCTGTTCCGGCATTTGAATCAATCTCCCTCAGCAAGGATAGTATAAATTCTGCAGAATGTTTTGCCGCGGTTTCTAAAAATTGATCAAACGACACGTTCGACTCTTTACCGGCAATATCGGAAAGCGACCGGACAATCAAAAAGGGCACGCCGAATTGATAACAGACCTGAGCAATTGCCGCGGCCTCCATTTCGACTGCCTTCATTTCCGGGAAGAGAGATTTAAGTTTTCCAATACGCCCGGGATCGGACATAAAAGAATCGCCCGTCGCAATCAGGCCTCTTACCGTCCGATGCCCCCCGAACATTCCGGACGCCGCCTTTTCCGCCAGGGCAACAAGTTTTCGGTCGGGCAAAAAAGAAGCGGGCATCTGCGGAACCTGACCCGGCTGATAACCAAAGGCTGTCGCGTCAACATCGTGATGAATCACTGCAGATGAAATCACGACATCTCCGATCTCAAGGTCCGGATCGGTTCCCCCTGCAGATCCTGTGTTAATGATGATATCCGGCTGAAAACGATCGATCAGCAGCGTCGTCCCCATTGCGGCATTGACTTTTCCTATCCCGGACTGCAGCAGCACGGCATCGAAACCGGCCAGCCTGCCGCTGTAGAAACGGCAGCGGGCCTTCTCCGTTTCCGTGACGTCTTTCATCGCCGCTCTAAGTATCCGATCTTCCTCTTCCATTGCACCGATCAATCCGATTCTCATTTCCGACTTCCTCTCACAGTTCGTCCGTTTTCTCAGCGATCATCAGCCAGACAAATTTGTTAAGCTGTCTGAAATTAGCGGCAAAATGCCGTTCCCGAAGCACCTGATCAAGAACGGGCAAAAGCGAATAATATTCCGTCTGCAGGTCTTTAAGCAGGTCGGCAAATCCCTGAGTGCCGGCCCAGTGCCAGATCTGGCGTTTGGCTACCTCATTCTCAAACAACGTATCGGCAAACACTATTTTACCATGTACGGGAAGGAGGCGGTTATATTTCGTAATAGCATCCCCCTTCTCTTCATCGGTAAGATGGTGGAAAGCGTATGAGCTGACGATGGTATCGACCGGCCGATCCGGTACGGGAAAATCAAGAAAATCTCCGTCGAACAGTTTCAGATCCGGCAATTTATCGTGAGCCTTCGACCGCATCTTCTCAGATGGTTCCACGCCGAATACGGTCAGCCCGGCATCCAGCAGCTTCGTACTCAAATTGCCTGTACCCGTGCCGAACTCAAGAACCGTCCCTTCGGCCTGCTTCGCTACTTCCTCCAGAATGGAATCGTAGTCTCTGAACACCTCACGATATTCGGGACTTCCCCCGTGAACTGAACGATCGTAATGGTCCGCCCAGCGTTCAAATGTCTCAATAAATTCTCGACCCATTGTATACACTCCAAAATTTATAGTTTAAAGTATTCACATAATATTTGTATGATTAATTAGCCTAAACGTAACACATTTCCATTCGAAATTCAATAATTATCTTTTGCCGGACTTTTCCGCGGCCGTTGTAATAACAATCATCTAAATGCCGCAGTACCCCGTCCGGAGCCTGTCCGAACGGGGTACTGTTTTCATACATATAAGAAAAAGTCATGGATCGAATCATTACGGTTTTTGTACTTGATCGGCCTGCCATTTTCCGTTCTGATAGATAAGATGAACAACATAAACGGAACTCTGAGCGCTCTTCGATGCCACACGGGCGAGCGAACTGTTGGAAGAACCGCCGTTCCCCAGCCAGAGAATGACCATATTGCCCTGGTCGATTCCGGTGGCACCGGCAATCGCCTTGACCTGTGCGTTCCAGTCGGCAGAACCCATATCATAGGATGCCTGATGGCTTTCATCCGCACTCTGAGAGGCAGCGCTTGAAGCACTCGATGAAGCGGCCGTCCCGCTTGCCGACGAAGACGCCGATTCACTGTTGGAAACCTGATCCGATCCCGTTCCGCCCGAACTGGCGGACGTGCTGTTATTTGATGTTCCGCTATTTGTTCCGGATTGAACACTTGAATGATTGCTTTGTGAAGCAGTCTTATCAGCCGATGAGGTACTGAACACTGAAATGAGAATGATACAGCCGACCGCCAAAATTAAAATGGAAACGATGCCGACGGTCCAGTTCAGCCAGCGGTTCGTCTTGTTTTTGCGCATTTCGACCCGCGACGAGAACCCATTCCCTCTTGTGTTTCTCATACAGGCATCCTCCTTTGTTAAACAGCAGCTATAATAAACAGACAACATTATCTTAGCATGTTTGCAGCTTTCTGTGTCAACAGGCTCTTAAAATCCAATCGGCAAATGGATCGTTGACTGCGTTTACATAATTATCCTTAAATTCGTTCGCATAAAACTACTTGTCCTGTCGGTTCCGATAAAATGATCATCCAACTGTAACAATACACGCCTCTGCCATTCGAAGTTAAAAAATGCAGCCCGGGCGCCGGATAAAGAACAAACATCCGGGTACGGGACGGACTGCATCTGTCTCTGCATTAGATCCAAAAACCGATGTCAGCCTTCTTACTATTATGCTTATTCAACCTTCAATATCTTTACGCGTATGTCGCCGCCGGGTGTGTTAACATTGACTTCTTCACCCACGGACAGTCCGATCAGCCCCTTGGCCATCGGTGAATCGTTTGAAATTTTTCCTTCAAACGGGTTGGATTCGGCGCTTCCGACGATTTGATACGTTTCTTCCTCGCCGTCCGGCAGTTCTTTAAAAGTCACGGATTTTCCGATTTTGACCACATCGGTCGTTTCGTCGTCCTCAATGATGACCGAATTCCGGATCATCTGTTCAAGCTGCTGAATGCGTGCTTCGACAAACGCCTGCTCATCCTTTGCCGCGTCATATTCAGAGTTTTCGGAGAGGTCGCCGAATCCCCGGGCAATTTTTATTCGCTCAACAACTTCCTTGCGCTTTTCGGTTTTCAGGTATTCCAGCTCTCGTTCAAGTTTATTTTTGCCTTCAGCCGTCATATAGTGAAGCTTTTCCGCCATCAAAATCACACTCCTAACTAAAATTATCCTTATGTCTATCTGTTTATGCGCTTGCCTTCGGAAAGCCGTCATTCCGAATCCTTCAATTGTATGATTTCAATCAACCGGCGATGCGTCCGCTCCATTGAGCACAGCACGTATTTTTGTCGCCATCAAGTCGATCGCGACCGTATTTCTGCCGCCCTCGGGGATAATGATATCCGCATAGCGTTTTGTCGGTTCTACAAACTGCAGATGCATCGGGCGGACCACAGTCAGATATTGGTTAATCACCGATTCCACACTTCTGCCCCGTTCCTCTGTGTCGCGAAGCAGACGGCGGATGATTCGCAGATCGGAATCGGTATCGACGAAAACCTTGATGTCCATCAGATCGCGGAGCCGCTTGTCTTCAAGAATCAGAATGCCTTCCATGATAATGACATCTTTTGGTTCGACGGGTACAATTTTATCAGATCTTGTATGCACTGTATAGTCATACACCGGTTTTTTTATCGGGTGGAATCGCAGAAGTTCCCGGATATGCGCGATCAGAAGATCCGTGTCGAAGGCCAGCGGATGATCATAATTGGTCAGCAGGCGTTCTTCAAACGGTTTATCGTCCTGTGCCTTATAATAAGCATCCTGCTGGATGACCGCAATCGATTGGTCCGGGAATCTTCGGTAGATTTCACGGGTTACAGTCGTTTTGCCCGAACCGGATCCTCCGGCAACACCGATGACAATCGGTTTTTTCCTGCCCATCCCGTACTCTCTCCCTTCCATGATGATGGGTATCGTGCCGGCTATTTTTTCGTGCTGACGGCAAGGCCGTCGCCTACCGTCAGAAAAATTGTATCAAATTCGCTTCTTTCCGCTAGAAAGCGATTGTAGCTGTCGACCTTGCCGACCAGTCTGTGAAGCGGTTTTTTCTTCACCCCGTCAATATCGCAGACCAGTCCGTGAAAAAAGACGTTATCCGTTACGATGATGCCGGCGGGTGCCAGATACCGGGCATACTTCAAAAAAAGCTTTTCATACTGTGCTTTCGCAGCATCGATTAAAATCAGATCGAAAGGAACCGCATCTCGGACGGCAGGCAGATCCTCCGTCGCGTCTCCTTCAACGATGTGAATCCATGCCGTCAGGCCCTGCTCTTTTATGTTCCGCTCCGCTTCACGGATCATCTCTTTTTCGCGTTCAATCGTTATGATTTCAGCATCCTGCCCTGCCGCGAGGCACATCCTGATCGCCGAATATCCGATTGCCGTTCCGAGTTCCAGAATACGTCTTGCTTTCTTCCATTTGATCAACTGCTGCAGAAAAGCGATCGCCGACGGATGCATGATCGGAATATAAATTTGTTTTGCTTTTTTCTCCATCTGACGGAGCATGCTGTTTTCCGGTTTGACAAACGCGGCCGCATACTCCGACAATTTGTCAAAGTCTGTCAATCGTTCTTCTCCCTTTCCTCATTAAAAAAGATGCCGCCCAGCCTGCCGACGGCCGTCCGCACCCGGTCCTTTTAGGACTTTTTTGCCCACTCATGACTATATTTAGCAACAATGGCCTGATGTTCCGCATAAGTTTTCGAATAGAAGATCTGTCCGTTGGGACGCGCATAGAAATAATAATCATTCGAACGGATCGGCTCAAGCACGGCCTGAACCGCGTCAGGCGCCGGACTGCCGATCGGACCGACGATCAGGCCTGCCCTTGTATATGTATTGTAAGGCGTATCCGTCGTCAGTTCGTTCATTGTGTATTGCCCGATCCTTTTCTGCTGTCCGTAAGCGACCGACGGATCGGTCTGAAGTTTCATCTTTTTTGTCAGCCGGTTGTAGAAAACGCCGGCAATCTTCTGCCGGTCTTTGGCATCGGGCGCCTCCTGTTCAACGAGCGACGCCATCGTCAAAATACTGTGAAGCGAACCGAGCGAGTTCGTTTTTATCTCCTTTGAAAAGCGCGTGACCGTCTGCCCCGTCTTATCCAGCATCCGATCGACCATCTGATCAAGCGTCGGAGGATTTTTCCCTCTGACAAACTGGTAGACGCCAGGAGCCAGATAACCTTCCAGCGGATAGTATATGCCCTTTGTAAAGATCCGGTCCGTCAGAAACGGATACCGCTTCATATAGTGGGCCTTTATATAGGATGGATCTTTAAGTTTGTTGAGAATGTCCTGCGTGCTGAGACCTGAAGCCTTGGACATCTGGCCGGCGGTTTCACTCAGCCACATTCCCTGACGGACATCAACGATAAAAACGAGACGATTATAATTTCCCTTGCCCAGATCGTTTATCAGCCTGTCGACGGACATTGTCCGATTAAAAGTATAAGTCCCGGACCGATACTGGTTTAAATGTTTCCATCTCGCATAAAATTCAAAAGCCCATGCCTTGCGGATCAGGCCGTTCTTCTCAAGAGTCTGCCCGACCTCTTTCAGCGATGATCCGGCCGGTATGGTGACTGTCACAGCCTGATTATTCTTCGGGTTGACAGGTTTCAGCAGACCGGCATAATAATCGGACAGCCCCCACGCAAAGATAATCAGTAAAATAACGGCGCCGCCGACGATCATGGCAAACAGACGCCGCCTGCTGGTTCGCAGCTTCAAAATGAGCCTCTCCCTTCCAAGAGCACCCTATACATTCTATACCTGGTTTATTGAAAATCTTTCAAGTATTCGACAGAATTACGGTCATTTTGCGTGTCAAGTGAAAAATAAAGAAGCGCCCCGGATGCCGGACCCGGAGCCTAGAGTCTTCCGGAAGAGCAGACACATTTTTCCTTCCTTATACTTCAATCAAAGCACCCAAAACCGCCGCTTCCTCAGGAACATTGAAAAAATTGAAGATAAAAAGGAATGAAGCAACCCGCCGTTCTCATACAGGCGATTCGCTTCACCCGGTTTCCTGTATTGATGAAAATCCCCTCAGCCTTTAGAACGCTTTATTTCCCCGGGGACCCGTTTTTTTACCCTTCTTCGCTGAACGTGTTAATCATTTCTTCAACCATGTCCCACTCTTCATCCGTTTCGATCGGGAACAATTTGAAATCGTCATTTTCATCCTCATACCTGAAAGCAAAAACCTCTTCTTCCTCATCATCGCCTGCCTCTTCCTCAACAGGAACGACAATGACGTAGGACTTGTCTGTTTCCGGCACATCAAAATAAAAAAGGACGTCAAACAAATTTTCATCGCCGTTTTCATCGGGAATCACGATTCTGTCCTGTTCTTCATCATGATTCGGTACAAAAATCGGGTAATGATTATGTTCACTCATCTCTTTTTTGCTCCATTCTTTTTTTGTCAAGATAGCTTTGCAAAATCAGTACAGCCGCTTCCTTGTCGATAACTTTTTTCCTTTTGCCGCGGCTGACATCCGCAGCGAGCAGAATCCGTTCGGCGGCCATCGTCGTCAGACGTTCATCCCAAAGATCGACAGAGAGATGAAATCTGCGGCGCAGGCTCTTCGCAAAAGACCTTGATGCCGCCGCGCGTTTGCTTTCCGTTCCGATCAGATCTTTCGGCAGCCCGACAACGATCGACTGTATCTGATACTGTTCGATCAGCTCGCCCAGGCGTTCAAAGATCACGTTCTTCTTATGTTCGACATAACGGATCGTTTCAATACCTTGTGCCGTCAGTCCGAGCGGATCGCTGACCGACACGCCTACTGTCGCCGTTCCGAAGTCGAGGCCCATGATTCTCATTCTTTATCCCATTTCTTTTTAAGATAATAAGTGACAAGCTCTTCAATCAGTTCGTCCCGTTCAATCCTCCGTATTAGTTTTCGGGCATCTTTATGCCGGGGAATGTAGGCCGGATCACCGGAGAGTAAGTACCCGACAATTTGATTGATCGGATTGTAGCCTTTTTCTTCCAGGGCATCATAAACTTTAAACAGAACTTCGCGTGTATTGTGCCTGTCCTGTTCACCAAAGTTGAATTTCATCGTCTTATCCAAATTCTTCATCCCCTATTAAGAAAACTTGGAGAAGCCTGGCCCCTTGCTCTAAAATCAGGCGATCCGTCTTTTTCCCGTTTATCCTACAGCCGTTTTTTCAATGAGGCCGGCCACAGTCTGCAGAGCTTCCGCCACTTTCTCAGGACGGCGTCCGCCCGCCTGTGCCATATCCGGACGTCCGCCTCCGCCCCCGCCGCAAAGAGCGGCTACATGCTTGATTATCTTCCCGGCATGATATCCTTTCGCAACGAGATCTTTGGTGACCCCGGACACCAGATATACCTTGCCGCCTTCAACAGAAGCGAGGACAACGATCAGTGAATGAAAATGACTCTTCAGATGATCGGCCATCGTTCTGAGCTGATTCATATCCATCGAATCCACTTGCGCGGCAATAAAGGAAACAGCACCCATTTGCTTGACCGACTGTTCCAGTTCATTTGCTTTTGCATTGCCCAGCTTTGACATGATCGCCGCATTTTCCTTCTCCAGATCCCGCATCTGCTGCTGCAGAACATCGAGACGCTCCGGAATCTGATCCGGCGAGACTTTCAGCAGACGGCCGATGTTTTTCAGTTCCAGTTTATCCTGCTTCATTTTTTCATAGGCACTTTTGCCTGTCAGCGCTTCAATTCGCCGGGTACCCGCGCCGATTCCGCTTTCCGAAACGATTGTGAACAGGCCCAGCTCAGCCGTGTTTTTCACATGACAGCCGCCGCAAAGTTCGAGGCTGTAATCGCCGCTCTTGACAACCCGCACAATCTTCCCGTATTTCTCGCCGAAAAGAGCCATCGCTCCGAGAGCCTTTGCTTCATCAAGCGGCATCTGGGACGTCGTCACCGGCAGCTGTTCCCAGATTTTTTCATTGACGATCCGTTCAACCTGTTCCAGTTCGTCCTCCGTAACCTGTCCGAAATGGGAAAAATCGAAGCGCAGCCTGTCCGGCGAAACATAGGATCCGGCCTGATTGACATGCCTGCCCAGCGTATCTTTCAAAGCCTGATGCAGCAAGTGTGTCGCCGTGTGGTTTTTTTGCGCCGACAGCCGCATCCCGGTATCGACGGCTGCTTTTACCGTCTCCCCCGCATGAATCCGGCCCTTCTCAATGACACATGTATGGAGATTCTGTCCGTTCGGCGCTTTCTGAACATCCTTGACAAAAAGAACGGCTGTTTCGCCCGTGATCCGCCCCGTATCGGAAACTTCGCCGCCGCTTTCCGCATAAAAAGGCGTGCGGTCGAGAATGATTTTAACCGTTTCTCCTTCGGAGGCATCGTCCACTCTCTCATTTTCCCTGATGATCACAAGCACTTTCGCGTCTTCAACCGTCAGCTGCTCGTATCCGACAAACTCGCTGCGATCGGTAACATTGCGCAACGTATCGTCCTGAACCTGCATGGATTTCTGATTGTGCCGGGCGGATCTTGCCCGCTCCCGCTGCCTGCCGAGCTCTTGTTCAAAACCTTCACGGTCAATGCCAAGTCCCTCTGCCCTGGCATACTCCTCCGTCAGTTCCGCAGGAAAGCCGAACGTATCGTACAGCTTGAAAACATCACTGCCGGCAATCTGCGGCGTATTTTGCGCTTTTGCTTCGGCAATCTTTTCCTTCAGAATCGACACGCCCTCATGAATCGTTTCATGAAAGCGTTCTTCCTCACTTCGGACCACCTTCTGGACAAATGCCGTTTTTTCTAGGACCTCTTTATAATAGTCCTTCATGATGTCGGCGACAATCGGCACCAGCTCGTATAGGAACGGCTTATTGATGCCGAGATCCATCGCGTAGCGAACCGCACGGCGGATCAGGCGGCGCAGCACATAACCGCGCCCCTCATTGGACGGCAAAGCCCCGTCCGCAATCGCAAACGAAACGGCGCGGATGTGGTCGGCAATCACCTTAAACGGTGTGTTTTTCTGCCCTTTTTTGTAGACGATTCCGGAAATTTCTTCGGTTTTATGGATAATCGGCAGAAACAGGTCGGTATCGAAGTTCGTTTCCCCATTCTGAATCACACTGACCATCCGCTCGAGGCCCATGCCGGTATCAATGTTCTTCTTCGGAAGCGGCGTGTGGCTGCCGTCGGGATTGTGATTGTACTGCGAGAACACGAGATTCCAGACTTCCAGATACCGATCATTCTCACCGCCGGGATAAAGTTCCGGATCGTCCGGATCGTTGCCGAACGCCTCGCCGCGGTCATAAAAAATCTCCGTATTCGGTCCGCTCGGTCCCTCGCCGATATCCCAGAAATTATGTTCAAGTTTAATAATCCGTTCCTCAGGGATTCCGATTTTTTCATGCCACAACCGGTACGCTTCGTCATCATCCGGATAAATGGTGACCGACAATTTATCCGGATCGAAAGCAATCCACTCCGGGCTTGTTAAAAATTCCCATGCCCAGGTAATCGCTTCCTCCTTAAAATAATCGCCGATCGAGAAGTTGCCGAGCATCTCGAAAAAAGTATGATGGCGCGCCGTATAGCCGACGTTTTCGATGTCGTTTGTCCGGATCGCTTTCTGGGCGCTGCAGATGCGCGGATTCCGGGGCACAACCCGCCCGTCGAAATATTTTTTAAGAGTAGCGACGCCGCTGTTAATCCAGAGCAGCGACGGATCGTCGATCGGAATAAGCGAAGCGCTCGGCTCAACGGTATGGCCCTTTCCTTTGAAAAAATCTAAAAACATTTGTCTGACCTCAGATGAACTGAGTTGTTTCATCGCAAGAACCCCCAAGTTACTCATTATTAAAAACCGAACCCAACAGACCTTCCGGGCGGCAGCGGACAAAAAAAGCTTCCATCCTATCACCGTGAAAGGACGAAAGCTTCTTTCTTAAACATGACTTTCGCGCAGCAAAATAAAAAGAAAGGCCTCTGCAGCTTTGCATCCGGCTGCCGGGATTCCCTCAAAACCGCCGCTCTTTCGTGCAAAACAGAAAAGCCGGGTTTCCGCACCAAAAAGAACCGGCGGCAAAACGTCTGCATGCACTGCTGCTATTCTTTTCGTCTCGGTTTCATTATTCTGCCGCTATTATAGTTGAGTTTCCCCTTATTTGTCAATTGTACGATATCGGTCCCTCAAATGGCGGAAACAGGTGCGAATCACAATGAAGCACGGGATCGCCAGCAGCATCCCGACAATGCCCGCCAGTTCACCGCCGATGCCGAGCGAGAGCATGATATACAGCGGATGAATATCGACGCTCCGCCCGACAATCAGAGGTTCAATGACGTTTCCCTCAAGAAACTGGATCAGCAGAATCAGCAGAATCACGCCGAAGACCGTATAGACCGATTGCGTCGCCGCAATCAGAATGGCAGGGGCTGCGCCGATCAGCGGACCAAAATAGGGGATGAGGTCGGTTGCTCCGATAAAGATGCCGAAGACAAAGGGATAGGGTACTCTGAGCAGCCATAAACCGATCGAGGCCATTGCCGCCAGAACCGCACAGACGGTCAGCTGACCGCGGATATAATTGCCGATCGAACGATCCATTTCCGAGAAAATGTCCGCCGTTTGCTTCCGCCATTTTCTCGGAATGAGATGCAGCGCCCCCCTTTTCATACGATCCGCATCCTTCAGGAAATAGAAGGCGAGAAACGGAATGATGAACAGTGTAAACATCGATTGCACCAATCCGGAACACCAGTCGATGATTCTGTCCGCCCATGATGCGGTCCCCCTGCGGATTCTTTCCAGAGCTTTATTGACGTGATCATGGACGGCTTCCGGCGTCGATCCGTAAACATGATCAATATTCGACTGATAAAGCGCCTCATATTTTGAAAACTCCTTATCCAGCCCTTTCAATTCGTGCATGAAAACGGGTCCGCCTTTATAAAGCAGAAAACCGATGCCCCCGAAAAAAACGGCATAGATAGCGAGTATGGCGATCGTTTTCGGAATCCCCGCCTGATGGCAGCGCTTGACAAGCGGAAGCAGCAGATAGGCGATAATTCCCGCTGCCGCAAAGGGAAATGCTACTTTCAGAAAAAAATGCATCAGGACGTTAAGCAGCGGAAGCAGCCGGTAGAACAAATAGCCGTTCAAAAAAAGAAGCAACAGGATTGATAACACTTTTATCCACTGCAGTGCGGGCCACTTCCACATGATCATCCCTCCACGCATAGTTATGCCCACTGCATGAAAAATCATGACCGGCGGAAGGAAAAAGTTGCCGCAGTATACAGGCGAGATCCGTCTTAAAAACCGTTCGCTTTTGCTTCACGTTGCTCTTTTTCAAATAGATCGTCAAGCGTGGTTAGGCTGCCGTCCTCCTCAACCTGGCTCAAGGACAATATGCCGTCCTCCAATGTCAGCTCGATAAAACAATCCCAGCAATAATACTGATTGGCACTGAGTTTCCCGATACTCTTTCCCTGGCAATTCGGACATTTCATTTGTTTTCACCTCAAATTCATTCAGTCTTTTGGGTTACTCGCATCCATGCCCAAAAACAAATGAAAATATACTTTTTTTGAAAAAAGTTTCTGTACCGAGGCCTCCTGCCGTTTCACCCGCCGGAATATCCGCTTCTGCTGTCGGCAAAGGCATTTTATCAATCGGCCCCGGCGGTTTATTGATCGACGTGCGTGAATGACCGGCCATATACGCAGCTTATCGACTAATCGCTCGCAGTTTTTCTCGCTCATGGCAATCTATCGGTCGGGATGCGTGGGGTTTCGGTCGCGGCGTGCAGGGTTTCGGTCAGCTCAGGCCAGGTTTCGGTCGCGACTTGCAGGGTTTCGGTCTTCCCAGGCCGGGTTTCGGTCGGCGCTCACGATTTATCGGTCATGCCTGATTTTTTCGGCCGTTAGAGGGCCGGAGCCCGGAACAGCAATTTGCCGATTGCTGCAGACCGTGCGGCTACTCGAAAACGGCCGCTCCCCGATGGAGAAGCATCGCTCCGGACTCAGAAACAATCGGCCTGCCGCTTTTGTAAATAAAGACACTTTCATTCTGAGAGTCTAGAAATCCGCATGGGTTGAGGGATATATCAAAGTTTTTCAAACGAAACTTATGTTAAGTGAGGGGTTCCTCCCGGCATTGTGTGCAGCCGCTCCCGTAATTTTTCAGCCAGATTCGAATGGCGGCTGTCGATATCGTTGCGGACGATCGCCTGTTTGAAGGCTTCTTCGTCGCCGCACAGCATGAGATATTCTTTGCTGCGTGCGACGGCCGTATAGATCAGATTGCGCTTCAGCATCCGGTGATAGCCTTTTACAATCGGCAGAATCACAATCGGGAATTCACTGCCCTGCGCCTTATGAATCGAGCAGCAGTACGCGAGAGTCAGCTGATTAAGGTCATGTTTCAGATATTTTACCTCAACATTATCAAAAGAAACGACGACGGTGTCTTCATGATCGGTCGTCTCCTTGGCCCTCAGAATGGCGACGACTTCGCCGATATCTCCGTTGAAGACCTGCTCATCCGGGTTATTGACCAGCTGCAGCACTTTGTCATGGACCCGGAACACATGGTCTCCGTACGTCAGGGAGCGTTTCTGGTCCGAAGCGGGGTTAAACAGTTCCTGCAAGGCTTCGTTCATCTTTTCTATACCGGCGTTGCCGCGGTAAATCGGGGCCAGCACCTGAATATCCTTCGGCTGATAGCCCTTTTTCTCGGCTCCCTTTGCGATCTGGCAAACCGCATCCACAACCTGAGCCTGATGGCAATGGATAAAACGGCGGTCCGCCTTGGGAACTGTGATATCCGGGATTAACCCCTGCCTGATTTCGTGAGCCAGCTCAATGATCGATGAACCCCGTGCCTGACGGAAAATATCGGTCAGCCGGATGATGGGAATCGCTCCGGACTGTACCAGATCGCTGAGTACCTGGCCGGGCCCCACAGAGGGCAGTTGATCCTCGTCTCCGACGATGACGACTTTAATATCGTCGGGAAGCGATCTGAGCAGCTGGTTGGCGAGCCATATGTCCACCATTGACATTTCATCGACGATCAGCAGTTTTCCTTCAATCGGATCGTCCTCGCCATGTGTGTAGACCGAGCCGCCGTTCCAGCCGAGCAGGCGGTGGATCGTCACCGCCGGGAGACCGGTCGATTCCTTCATCCTTTTTGCCGCCCGGCCTGTCGGCGCGGCCAGCAGTACAGGATACGGATGCTCGCTGTCATAGTCTTTCGGGTTAAGAGAAAGCCCGTTTAATTCCGCATAAACATCGACAATTCCACGAATAACCGTCGTCTTTCCCGTACCCGGCCCGCCGGTCAGAATCATTAACGGAGACTGGATTGCTTTTCTGATGGCAGCCTGCTGGCTCTCCGCATACTGCATAGAGAGCTTTTCTTCCACCTTTCCGAGTGCCTCGAGAAACTCGCTTTCGGAAAATTCATCCGGATCGCCACTCCGTTCCATCAGTTTCTGTATACCGGTGACAACGCCTTTTTCCGCATAGTAAAGTTCAGGAAGATAGATATCGTCGTCTTCACGGACCAGCCTGCCGTCTTCTTCAAGAGCATCGATCTCGCGCACAACGGCATCCTGATCGACATCCGGCTCCGGATTCGAAAGCAGCTTTTCAGCGGCCTGAACGGTCTCATCATAAGGCATGAACACGTGGCCGTCGTTCATTGCCCGTTCGTTCAGCCAGTAGAGAACGGCTGCCTGAATGCGTTCCGGATGATTCCCGGTAATGCCCAGCAGCGCCGCCAGTTCGTCCGCCCGCTGAAAGCCGATGCCCTCGACGTCCCGGATCAGCTGATAAGGATTCTCTTTGATCATTTCCAGCGCCGCGTCACCGTAAGTCTGATAGATTTTCATGGCCAGCTGGGAGCCGAACCCATAATCCGAGAGGCCGATCAGAATTTTTTCCAGTCCCTCATTTTTCAAAAGAGTTTCCGCAATAAAATCGGATTTTTTCTTCTCCAGCTTGGGTACTTCTTGCAGGCAGGAGGGATCGTTCAGAATTTTTGTGATCGCGTTGTCTCCGATTGCATCGATAATCGATTCGGCCGTCTTCTTTCCAATTCCCGGGAAGAGATCGCCGGACAGGTACTGCACCATGCCGGTCCGGGACTGCGGAAGCAGCTTGCGGTAGCGCTCGGCCTCGTATTGCTGCCCATATTTGGGATGAGTCTTCAGTCTGCCGATGAACTGATACGTCTCATGAAGGTGGACGGCGGGAAAGTAGCCGACAATCGTCATTTCTTTACCCTGCACGGGTTCATCGGTTTCGTTAATTTTCACAATCATTACCGTGTAGCCATTTTCTTTATTATGAAAAACGATGCGGACCGGTTCGCCCTTGATTGACGGATGCCGATCCGAAAATAAATCCAACGCCGCCTGTTCCATAATTCCCGCCGTCCTTTCTTTTATAAAAATTTTCTGAGGCATAGAAGCGTCTGTCAAAAATTAGCAGGGCAGCAGCGCCCGCCAGGAGAAAATCCTGCTTTTTACTCTTTCCCGTGCGGGTCCGGCTCTCCGATTTTTTTCAGTCTCTCAAGGCCATGTGCCGCAAGCATGTGACGGGGATTCAGAGTCAGCGCCTTCGAAAAACAGTTTTCTGCGTCGCCGTTCTTATCCCGGTACATGGCAATGACACCGAGATTATAGAAAGCGTCCGCATGTTGCTGATTCTCCGAAATGACCCTTAGAAACTGTTTTTCCGCCGCATCCAGCCGGCCGAACTGTGCCAGCAGAAGCCCATACTGAAATCTTGCTTCCGTATCCGAACCGTTCAGTTCGACCGCACGCTGAAAGGCCGCCAGACCCTGACCGGGATGGCCAAGCTGAAGCGCGCACCGGCCGATCATATAGAATACATCGCCTTCATTCAATCCGTTTTCCCGGGCCTGTTCAAACCGGGCCAGTGCGTCTTTGTATTTTTTCACTTCAAAAAGAGCATTTCCGTAGCCGAAAGAAGCGGACGCGAAGGCCGGATTGAGAGAGAGCGCTTTTTTAAAAAAAGCCGGGGCACGTTCGGGCTGTCCGGCTGCAATCAGCAGGTTCCCGAAATTCGTATAGCCCACAGGATTGTCCGGCTCTTCGGAAATCGCCTGATCAAGAGCCTGCGCCGCATGGGCATAATCTTTTTCCCTGATCAGCCGCAGAGCTTTTTCTGTTTTACTTTCCAAAGCAGTCAACTTCCCTTCTCCGGATAATCAATTTCAGAAACGAAGCGGCAGCCGGATCCGGCCGCAGGTTTCAGACGGCATTTTACCGGCAGCCCGGCCCTTTTGCATGGAAAAAGACCCAGCCCTCATAAAGGTACCGAGTCTACAAAATCTATGGCCGCATCCGTTCCCTGGTTCAGAACGGTGGCAATAGTCGCTCCTCCGAGACAGATCTCATTCTGATAGAAAACAACGGCCTGGCCCGGAGTGATCGCCCATTCCGGATGATCGAAGACAACTTCCAGACGGCTATCCGGCCGAACATGAACGGTAACGGGACGATCCTTCTGGCGATAACGGAATTTCGCCGTGCAGTGAAAACTTTTCTTTTCAGGAGCGCCGCTGATCCAGTTGGCCCCTTCCGCGATGAGTCCCTGAGAATAGAGAGCCGGATGATCTGCGCCCGGTGCGATATAGAGAATGTTTCGTTTCACGTCTTTGCCGCAGACAAACCACGGGCCGCCCGGGCCGCCGATCCCCAGTCCCTGCCGCTGTCCGTTTGTATAATACATCAGACCGTCGTGATAGCCCTTCAGTTCGCCGTCGATCGTGCGGATTTCGCCGCGGCAGGCCGGCAGATAATGGCTGAGAAACTGCTTGAAATTGCGCTCGCCGATGAAGCAGATCCCGGTGCTGTCCTTTTTATCGGCGGTCGCCAGATGATGGTCGCGCGCGATGGCCCGCACCTGCGGTTTTTCCAGATCTCCAAGCGGAAACATCACTTTTGAGAGCTGCTCTTGTGACAGCTGATTCAGGAAATAGGTCTGATCCTTATTCTGATCGGCCGCCCGAATCATGAGTGTTTTACTGTCCTGCTGCCCGGTCTGCGCATAGTGGCCCGTTGCGACATAATCCGCACCGAGTGCCAGCGCATGATCGAGAAACGCCTTGAACTTGATTTCTTTATTGCACATGACATCGGGATTCGGGGTGCGCCCCGCTTTATATTCCGCAAGAAAATAAGAAAAAACACGGTCCCAATATTGTTTTTCAAAGTTTACGGCATAATAGGGAATGCCGATCTGACCGGCGACACGGACAACGTCCTCATAATCCTCGGTTGCCGTGCAGACCCCGTTCTCATCGGTATCATCCCAATTTTTCATGAAAATGCCGATCACGTCATATCCCTTTTGTTTCAATAAAAGGGCGGCAACAGAAGAATCCACGCCGCCCGACATGCCAACGACGACCCTCGTATCGCCTGGGGATTTCGCCAAAATGATTCACCCGCCTTTTCAGAGTTCAGTCCTGCCCGACTCCGATAAGTTCCCGGACGGACCGGGCAATGACATGTCCCGCTTCTTTAATTTGTTCCGGATTCAGCCCGCTTCCGAAGCTGATCCGGACAGAACTCCGCGTTTCCGGAGCGTCCGGGCCGAACATCGCAGTCAGCACATGCGAAGGCTCCACCGATCCCGCAGTACATGCCGACCCGCTCGACACGGCAACACCCGACAGATCCAGTCGGGTAAGCAGTGTTTCAATATTTGTTCCCGGAAAATATAAATTTAAAATTTGCGGCAGAAAGTGTTCCGGATTCCCGTTGATCCGATAAGCAACATGTTCAGCGTCAAGAGTTTCAAGCAAAGCGCGGCGCTCTTTCAAATATCTTTCGATCCGTTCCGACCGGCGGGCGCGTACAAGTTCAACCGCCCGCCCCAGTCCGGCAATGGCGGGGACGTTCTGCGTACCTGCGCGGTGCTTTCGTTCCTGATCGCCTCCGTGAGTGATCGAGGCGAGCGACACTCCGTCGCGTATATAGAGAAAACCGATTCCTTTCGGTCCGCCGATTTTATGCCCCGTCATTGACAGAAGATCGATCGGCATTTCTTTTACATTCATATTTTCCGTCCCGAACGCCTGAACCGTATCCGTGTGGAAAAGCGCCCGATGCGGTGCCAGAAGATGCGCAATTTCGCGGATCGGCTGAACGGTGCCGACCTCGTTGTTGCCGTACATGATCGAAACAAGGATGGTATCGTCACGCAACTGCTCTTTTAATTCAGCAACGGAAATCCGGCCGCTCCTGTCGACATCCAGATAATCGACGACAAAACCGAGAGACTCCAGATATTCGCACGTTCTGAACACGCCGTGATGCTCCACTTTGGTTGTAATGATATGCTTCCCGAACTGCCTGTTCGCCAGTGCGGCGCCGATGATAGCCATATTATCGCCTTCGGTTCCGCCGCCCGTAAAGACAATCTCCCGGCTTTTCGCACCGATATAATCGGCGATCGTATCCCGCGCATCGTCAATGACTTTCCGTGCCTGCCTGCCGAAAGAATGGATGCTTGACGGATTGCCGATCACGCGCTTATAGGTCTCCGTCATGACCTCCAGTACTTCAGGATCAATCGGCGTCGTTGCGGCATGATCGAGATAAATCGGATCCATGCCCAATCACTCCTTTAATATCTGTTAAATATAAAACATGTCTGGATCCTGAACCTGCGGATCGGAATCAAAATGAATCAGGTCGTCCAGAGTTGTGCCCTGAAGCACGTCCTTAACGGCATCCCGGATCTTCACCCAGAGCTCGCGCTTAGCCGGATCGTCGTCTTCCATCACTTCGACCGGCTGAATCGGGCCTTCCAGAACGCGAATCACATCGGCCGCCGTAATTTCGCTCGGGAGCTTGGACAGCACATACCCTCCGTATGCTCCGCGAATGCTGTTCACTAACCCGGCGTTGCGGAGCGGAGCGATCAATTGTTCCAGGTAATGCTCCGACAAATTGTGTTCATTGGCAATCGCCTTAAGCGAGAGCGGGCCCCTGCCTTTATTTTTCGCAAGAGCCATCATGATCGTCAGCCCGTAGCGCCCTTTGGTCGATATTTTCATTATGAACCACCTCTTCCTCTGTCAAAATCAGCTGTATTATCCATTTATGATTAAATGAAATTTTCTGCTGCACGTAATAAAAAAAGAACGAGCGGTTTCCGGACCGTCTGAGCATCCGGCACAAAACAGACGAAGGATCCGAAAGCCGTTTTTGCTATCCGATCCGCGAAGTATGGTAAAATATGATCAGACTCTAAACTATTATAGACGAAAACTGCTTTTCTTGCACGTTTTCAAGCCGGGAAAAGGCATTGCCGGCGGATCCCCATGCCCGGACGGGACGGCCGATCGCTCCGGTCCAGTGCCGCTTGATTCAGCCGTCAAGAACCCTATAGAGACAGGCAGGATATGCCAGATCAAATTTGAGAGGATGATCGGGGTGGACCTATTTGATTTTCCATCCGATGACAATAAAACAGCAGAAAGTGCGCGCCCCCTTGCCGACCGAATGCGCCCGCGGACGCTCGACGAATTTGTCGGCCAGGAACAGATTGTCGGCAAGGGCCGCCTGCTGCGCCGGGCGATTCAGGCAGACAGGCTGACGCCGATGATCTTTTTCGGGCCTCCCGGGACGGGCAAAACAACGCTCGCTCATATTATTGCCCGGTCGACATCGGCCTATTTCGAACAGCTGAACGCGGTGACGGCCGGAGTCGGCGATTTGAGAAAAATCATAGCCGGCGCGGAAGAACGGCTGAAGTTCGACCGGCAGCGAACGATCCTTTTCATTGATGAAATTCATCGTTTCAATCAAAACCACCCTTCAAAGGGTGGTTTGCTCTAAGGCTATAAGCCTTGGATTACCGACCAGCGTCTCAAGGCGC
>NZ_JAUUBW010000015.1:0-79519 GCF_036598985.1 Sporolactobacillus sp. KGMB 08714 | reverse complement strand
AGAACCGGAGAGAAATTTTTTTACAAATTTTCTCTCCGGTTCTTGAGTTTTAACAGGGCTTTTGAGACAGCCTCTTCCTTGCTTTGGCAGGCGGCGCATTAATCAGTCTGGCGCTTTTATTTTTTACGTTAAGGACACATACGGCTCAGCAAGCTGCCGAACTCTCGGGCATGGGGCAGTCCGGCGGTTATTTGCTGGCAGCGCTGGGACCGGTTTTCTTAGGGTTTCTGCATGATTTGACAGGCGGCTGGCTGGTTCCGGAAATCATTTTAATTTTTCTCTCCCTTATTATGCTTGTCGCCGGAAGCCGGGCGGGAAAAAATAAATACGTCGAATCGCATTGAAAAAAGGGCGGGTTCTCATCTTTTGCTGAGCGGTTCCGTGGCGATTCTATCATTTTTTCCATGTTTCCCGGCGTATGTTCGGATGATCGCCTTGGCAACTTTTTAAATTTCTTAATAAGTCACCGGTCATAGTAGAAGCCGGCTTCAGGGAAATCGTCTTAAAGACGAAATAAAAAATGGCGGTTTTAACGTTTCGGGGAGCCCTAAAAGGGATAAACTAGCAGCACTGCAAATCGAATGACCTGACGTTAAAACGATCATTGACCGGTTGAAGAGAGGAAGGATCACAGGTGGATAAGGGCATCAGACGCTGGCTGATCATGGCGGTCTTTATTGCGACGTTCATGACTTCAGTTGAAATAACGATTGTGACCACGGCGCTGCCTGCTATTATCAGCTCCTTGCATGGACTAGCCTACCAAAGCTGGATTATGAGCGCCTATTTGCTGACCACGGCGATTACGACGCCGATTTACGGTAAATTGGCAGATGCGATGGGCAGAAAGCGGATTTTCCTATGGGGAGTGTTGCTATTTATTTTAGGCTCCGGCTTATGCGGCTTTTCCCCCTCTATTTTATTATTGATTTTATCGCGGGCACTGCAAGGAATCGGTGCCGGGGCCGTCATGCCGCTGACCTTTACGATTATTGCCGACAGCTACAGCTTTGATGAACGGCCGCGAGTGATGGCGTTCAACAATACCGCCTGGGGGATCTCGGCGCTGGTTGGCCCGCTGATCGGCGGCTTTCTTGTGCAGTATCTGAACTGGCATTGGGTGTTTTTTGTCAATGTACCTTTGGGCATCATCGTGTTTTTCCTCACCCTGGTCGGTTACCGCGAATCGGCCGGAAACCGCCGGAATTTAAAAATCGACCGGGCCGGCATCGTCTGGCTGGCCACCGGACTGATCAGCCTGCTTCTGGCCGTTCAGCTATTGGACAGTTCTCAGAAACGTTTGTTATGGATCTCGGCCGGCCTGCTCCTTGCCGCGGCTGGTGCCTGCGGGCTGCTGGTCCGTCGGGAAAGACACTTCAGCGATCCGTTAATTGCGCCGTCCCTGTTTGCCCGTCCGACCTTTACCGTACAAATCATCACGGCGCTATTGCTGAGCGGCATTTTAATCGGCTATCAGATTTATTTTCCGATCTGGCTGCAATCGCTCTATCGCTTGCCGGCGACGATTGCCGGCCTGGTAGTAACATCCAGTTCAGTCATGTGGCTCCTGATGTCATTTGCCGTCGGTCCGCTCATTACCCGCTTTGCCCCTAAAAAAATTACACTTTGCGTGGTGACCCTCCAGATGCTGGCTTATCTGCCGCTGATCTTTGCCGGGCGCCAATTTCCATCATGGGCGTTTTATGTCATTGCTGCCATTTCCGGATCCGGCATGGGAATAGTGATTAGTATGAACACCATTTTATGCCAGCATCTGGTGGGGAAAAATCAGATCGGCAGTGCGACTTCATTATTGACGTTAGGACGGACGCTGGGTCAGACGATCATGACCGGAATCTTTGGCGCCCTGTTTAATTTCAGTATCCGTTCGCAATTGCAGGGCATCCCGTTCAGCTGGGTCAATAACGTCATCAGTTCAAAAAACGGGGACTCGTACGTGGCCCACCGCAGTTTTATTGACGGTATCATTTTAAATTCTCTGCACATGATTTTCTTATCTGCCATCCTGCTGTTCCTTGTGGTGCTGATCGTTAATTGGCGCGATCCGAATAATAAAATCGTGAAATGACTATCCCGCCGGCCGCAGTACTTGTAAATTTCTTTATACCGGCGGTCCGCAGTCAGGATGGCAATGAGCGGCGCGCCGTCTATCAGATGGTGCTGCTTAGAAATGTTAAATGATGCTGCTGTTTTTTGAACGATTGCCCGATGTACATAGGATTCATCCTCCTTTTTCAAATTCGTTTTACTATTGCATGCTTATAAATCTATTTCATTTTAACCGGAACTTATAAGTGTCGGCGAACAGATCGCCGGTTATCTTAAATTTTCGGGATGCCGGAGCCGTAAAACCGCATCGGTTTTTCCTTTAGCTTTTCCTTTAAATGGAAGCCGCTTCGCTCCAATTCTTCCAAAATAAATATATAATTGAACTGTATTAAAAAATAGATGGCAGGAATGAAAGGGATAGCTTTCTTGTCACTGTTCATGACTGCGGTACCGATGAGAGCCGGATTTTAATTTCCCCATTGATGACAGTGTAAATTGATTTTCATCAAATGATATAGGACAGGACGTGATTGGATGTATGATCCTAGCGGTACGACAAGTATCAGTCAAATGAGCCCACAGGAAAAAGCTTTATTCGCCGCCTATGCTCAGCTGACGGTTGGTAACCGGGCTCAAGCTGAAATTGATGGGCTTCCCGTAAATAATTCAGGCGATCAGTTGACATTTACAGATTTTGAAAGAGATATGAATGATCATAAAGTTATTGATCAGAAACTGGCAAGAAATGTTTCGAGCCAAGTACAAAACGAATTGACACGCGATCAGACGATGACGGGCAATCCGTTCTATGGAACGATACTTAATCTTGTACAGAAAGCCTATCAGCTTGGTCTTGTTGACCAGAACAATCAGCTTGTTTCAAGAAGTCAGGTTCTGTCGGATTATCAAAATTCAGTATGACTTTACTTTAATGAAGGAGATAGAGCAGTTCTTTGCGCAAGCGTTGGGCCGGCTCTTTTTTATCGGCAGTTAACGATGAAGAAGGGCAGGACCGCAGCCAAGTATCCGGATTATCTTCTTGACAGAGAAAAATAGCTATAATACAATAGTCTTTACCGACGGTCATAAGGATTCATTCTCCGTGGTACATAATTAATACCCTTGATCAAGCACTCGGGAATAGCCATAAAGGGGCATTCCCGGGTGTTTTATATTTTATGGGCAAGGCCGGGATAGGTATAGGAAACTTGAAAGATTGAGGCCGTCAATCGTAAAACATATCCTATTGATTGCACTTTAAAGAAGCATCGGCCTCCTGTAACAAATGATCGAAGGCGAAGAATCCGCACCATTTTTTTGACGAAGGGCTGCTGCGGAGAATAGAGGGGCGTATTATCAAAAGGGGATAAGAATAACGAACTAATGAAAGGAGGATTCGGATCGCTTGGAAAAGCCGGCAGAAGCGTCCCGCCCGGAAGGAGCAGGACGATCGATGGCGGCGACATCAGCCGTATTCATGGGAGCAGATAAATGCCCTCTTTCTCAGCTGCGTCGCGTAGGTCCGAAAATCGATCAGCAAAGAGATCGCCGCTTTCAAATTTTCTTCAGCTGATTGTATTGCATCATTTTTACCGTTCCGGTGTTTTCAATGAAGCATACCCTCTTAAAATGGTTGACAAATGGCAGACCTTTTCGATTATACTGGGATTGATAAGTCTGAAATGATAAAGGTGAAAAGTTTGTTACATAAAATCGCATTGCTGGCCGATGTTCATGGGAATACAACGGCATTGGAAGCAGTTGTCGCAGATGCATTTCGCGAAGGGGCTACCGAATACTGGTTTCTGGGGGATTTAATCATTCCCGGACCGGGATCGGCCAATTTATTGGCCATCCTGAAGAAATTAAAGGTATCGGTTTTTGTCAGGGGAAACTGGGAAGATTGTTTTCTTGACGCGCTGAACGGCCACATCGATCTTAATGACCCGACGGATGTCTATATTGCAAGGCAGGCTCAGTATCAATACGAACATTTAAGCAGTTCCGAAATCGCGTTTATGGAGGGGTTGCCTTTATATCTCACTAAGCAAATTAATGGGATGAAAATGGGTATCTCACACCATCTGCCCGATAGAAACTGCGGCGGTGACCTTGCAACGGATCAGGATCAGCAAAATTTCGATCGCCTTTTTAGTAAAGATCCTTCTGATCTTGCTGTTTATGCACATATTCATCATCCGATCATGAGGTACAGCAGCGCAGATCAGCTCATCATCAATCCCGGTTCTATCGGACAGCCTTTTTCTAATTGGACGGGGCACCGTCCCGATCTGCGGCCGGAGTATGCCATTATCGAGATCGACGAAACCGGTCTGCTGCAAACGCTATTTAAACGGGTAAGCTATGATCGGAACAAAGAAATTCAGGAAGCAAAGAGACAGCATCTTCCTTATTTTGAGCTCTATCAGGAACTCTTGATGACCGGTCGCATCCATACGCATGATAAACAGCGGCTCGCAGAGATCAATCGTCGCTATGGTTACAAGAAAGAAGTCATCGAGTTTTTAAAAAAGGCGCCGTTTAACACGAGGAAGCGCTAAGAATAGGCTTTTCTGTTGTTATGGCGTGCGTACTGGATCAATAGGGCAAGCTGCTGCTTTCCAGCCTGGTAACGGGCCTGGCGATCGGTTCAGCCCGGCGCATGCCGGGTGCTATGAGTCAGCTTGACGGGGCCGCCTGACCGCCGGGGACATCCCTCAGCCGGTTTCTAAAAACGTTCAGGGAAAATCGTGACCGATGGCCTTGGAGATAGCGGGCCATCTGAGCCAGGGATTGATCAGGATCCCTCATACTTGTATATCGTGTGCCGTTCTGTGCCAAGATAAAAATATTCCCCCCATGAGCGATACCCCTGTCTTTGGCTGTGCGGCAGCGCCATGGTGCAGGAATCATTCGCAGTTTTTATCTTTCTTCGTCGTTGCAAGTCACGTTCAATCTCTGATAGCAAATGTCCCCCTTGAATGTTCCGATTGGTTATCTCTTTTGCCGGTTTGCATCGTTTCTCCGGTTCAGTTTATGAGCCGATGCCTGCAGCTGAGAACAAAACGCTCAAAATTTTTGACGACAGGTTTTTCTTTCGGGTCATTCGGCAAAACCATCATCAGTGTTCTTTTGATTTTCGGAGTCAAACGAATGATTTGTATATTTTCCCACTTTATATGGGTAACCTCTACTAAAGGAATCATTGCGATTCCTGCTCCTTCTGCAACAAGTCCGAGTGTTGTATCCAGTCTGTGGGCGCTGAATTGGCTGAATTTAGGAGTAAATCCGGCTTTTGCGCAGGCTTCAATGGTTTCTTGCTGTAAGCTGGTAAAAGGAATAAACGTTTCATCTGCCGTTTCTTTTAAATGGATCGTTTTTTGTTCAGCCAGTGTGTGGCCGGAACGGGTAACGATGACGAATTCATCATCAATCAACGGACAGGATTTGAGCTTTACGCCTTTTGGCTTCATTTGATCATACAAGGTCAGTATCGCCGTATCAATTTCCTCTTCATAAAGCATTGGGTATAAATCAAAATATTCCGCTTCGCGAATTTCCAATGAAACGTTAGGATACTTCTCGATAAAACACTGAATAAGAGAGGTTATTCCATATTCATTCAAAACGGGGATGGTTCCGATAACAAGATGGCCGGTCGTTCCATCGACAAACTTTTTCATTTGTTTATTTATTTCAGCCACTTCATTCAGAATGTATTGTCCGCCCTCGACAAACTTTACACCTGCCCACGTCAGGCAGACGCTCCGTGTCGTGCGTATGAACAATTTAACTCCCAGTTCCTCTTCAATTCGTTTAATTTGACGCGAAAGCGTGGTTGGGGTAATGTGCAGCATGGAAGATGCTTTATGAAAACTTTTTACCTTGGCGACCATTAAAACACACTTGATTTGGCTAAGTTCCATTGATTTCACTCTTTTCAGTCATTCTTGATCCGTCGCGTACAAGTAAATACGCTTACAAAAAATTTTTAAAAAATCTTCTCGATATTCATTAGTGTAAATCATGTTGCTTCATAAAGAGATATAAAACGGATCAGTGTCAAACAAAGTACAATATTTGAAGAGATGCTTTCCGTTTAATCAAAAAAACGTTGTGCCCTGAAGACACAGCGTTATAATTTTAGAAACATGAGTTTTACTGCTTTTATCAGATAACGCTTTGACCCATCTCCAGAGTCTCCTTAAAAGCCTGTATACGGGTGCGGGCTTGTTCGGCATCCGCTTGCTGCTGATCGATTTCCAGGTAAAGCGTCGGAATATGCCGGGCTTCAAATTGTTCTTTCAATATCGGATAGTCGAATTCTTCTTCACAGCAGAATTTAAAGAGCGCGAAAATGATCCCGTCTGCTTTATTCTCTTTCACGAGATCGAGAACCATCTGTCCTCTTTTCTTTTCCGGATCGTAGGCAACGGACAGGCCTTCAATATTAGCGAACATTAGTGCAAGACGATGTATGGCATCCCTTCCCACCGCCGGGACATCCGTTGCGAACTGAATCGTTTCCTGGGCCAGATTATCACCGACAACAGACAGATTATTTTCTTCCAGGATTTGGAGAACGGAATCCGGTTCCGCCATAATTCCGGTTATGACCACTCTTTTACCTTTGAATTCAAATTTATCTGTTTCCTTCAGTCCGGCGATCAGGTCCTTAACAAGCTGTGCGTGTTTCGCCTTATCCATGAAGTAGGCGCTTTTGATGACTTTATGGCGAACAAGCGGGGTGACAATGTCCAAATGGTCATTTGCCGCCAGAACGAATTCGCGCATTGTTTGACGCCAGTCATTATAAACATCGATAGCCCCGGCGATCGCCTGATCCGTAATTTCATGTCCGGCGATTTGTTCCAGTTTTGTTTTCATTTTCTGATACTCTGTTTCCAGGAATCGGATTCCGGCTTCGATTTTACGATTAGCCGGAGGAACAATCTGAATAACCGGGAGGCTGGAGGCAACCATCATATCCTGACCGACACACTTCAACTGATCACACATGGAAGGAACAACAATGCCGGAAAGATTTTTATAGGTTCCGTTCATGTCGAATTCCATACACGCCATCAGCAGCGAGCAGGTAAAAGCGGGCAGATAATTTTTTGCATCGTTAATTTCCGTTTCTCCTCCCCAGCATCCGACCGGCAGCATACCGCCTGCGTAGATAATTTCTTCAGGAACAATTTCCGGAAGCCATCCGATCGCCTTCTTGCCTGTTTGATCAATAGAATCTTTCACTGCTTTTCCCGGATGATCGGCTGCTTCCGTTAATTGAAAAATAATACTGTTAACGACTTGGCTCATCTTTCTTTTCCCCCTCTGCGATTTAATTGGCCTTTTTGCTTTCCATGATTTCAGTCAGGCCCTGAATTCTTGTTTCAAATTGAGCTTTGGCAAAGTTGCGCGGATCCGATTGATCGCCGTCGAATCTTGCATAGGGAACACCCGTTTTCTTTTCCACTCTTCTGCCCAGTTCATACTGAAGAAAATCCATGATCTTGCAGCTTCTGTTCATATGATAGACGGCTCCGGCGCAGTTGAATTTCTTAATGACCTCGGCCCGGTCGTCGACCAGTCGATCAAGGTTAATGTTATTGAGCAGCGCACTGTATGCGCGGGCCATGCCGTCGAGATCGCCTGATTCATACTGAATGGCCCACGTATCCAGGTATGCACTGCCGACCATGTTAATTCCCTGGCTGATAAAATATTTCAGTTTGTAGCCCAGGTAATTCCAGCAGGGGATGCCGTCATACATGATTCGATGCTTTTCCTCTCCGCGGAAAGTGGTTGTTCCGTTTTTGAGGTTTTCCTTAAGTTCTTTAATCAGCTGTTCAAAGCAATCCACCGTTTCCTGTTTTCCGCGGGCACATACGATGATGGCCATATAGTTGAAAAGATCGAATCCGCCCAGCGGAGAGGGATTGTTTTGGGCGAGTGCCATGACTTCTTTCCACAGATCCCCGGCGTGCGAAGAAATATCCATTACTTTTTTGAATTTTGTTTCGTCGAATTTCTGTCCGGTGATTTTCTCCAGCTGATGAATGGCCTCTTCAAATTGGCCTTTGATGTAATCCACTGCTTCCTGGCTTACTTCGTACCCGGCATTATAAGGAGTATCGATCATAATCAGCGGAACGTTGTAATGAGCAGCCAGATTTTCATACCATTTCTTAACGGTGTTGCACAGATTGGTGCAGCAGAGAACGAAGTCCGGCGCGGGCATATTAACGCCGTCAATCGTTTCTTTATACATATAGCCAAGATTAACCCGTGCATAGGAACACAAATCGTTGGAGTATCCTTTCCCTTCGGCTTCCTGGCAGAGATCGAGCGAGCCGTGCCGGGCCGATACCGCCGCCGCATGGTTTTCGGGATAGACGATATCCAATCCGAAGGCTTCCGGAATTTCCTGAGGGAAGATGGACGTTGCCCATCCGACAAGCTTTCCGTTTTTCTTCGCCTCCAGAGCTCTTTCATAGCCGTCGTTGACTATTTTATTGCACATTTGCATTGATAAAGATTTTGGCATTCTCAACGTCCTTCTTTCTTTTTATGAATTGATTTCTTCAAGACTTGTAATCATGACTCCTTCAGGAAGCCTTTTCCCCGTATCCTGCTCCCAGGCATAGATTGCCGCTCCGATCGCCCCCATCAGCTGGGCATAAGGAGAGACTTTTATCGGAATGCCGCCAATCGCTTTCTCCATAAAACGGACCAGGTTCGAATTTCTGGCTACGCCTCCGGTCATTGTGACCTCTCTTTCGATGCCGATCCTTTTTGCCAGGCTGGACACTCGCTTGGAGATTGAACGATCGACGCCTGCGGCGATATCCTCAGGTTTCTTGCCGTCGGAGAGATGGGAAATGACTTCCGACTCGGCGAATACGGTGCAAGTGCTGCTGATGCTGACACTATTCTGCGATTGGTCGGCTAATTTAGATAATTCGGAAACGTCGACTTCCAGAACACGGGCCATGGCATCAAGAAAACGACCGGTTCCGGCGGCGCATTTGTCATTCATTGCAAAATCCATTAATTGCCCCTTACTGTCCAGCTTTAAAGCTTTGGCATCCTGTCCGCCGATATCAATGATGATCCGGACGTCGGGATAGATGTAATGCGCCCCTTTCGCATGGCAGCTTAACTCGCTGATTTGCTGATCCGCCTGATCGAAACGGAGCCTCCCGTAGCCGGTAACAACCGTTCTTGTTATATCTGTTTCTTTGAAATCCGATTGCTTAAATAGGCTTTCCAATGTCCGCTGCGGTCCCCGCGTGCCTGTGCCGGCAGCCACAATGCTGCTGGCGACGATCGAAGTGCCATCCTGCAAAATAACGCCCTTGGATGTCGTTGAGCCAATATCCATACCCATCGTGTACACGTTGCAACACATCCTTACCATTGTTGAAATTTCGGCTGTTGTCTTTTTAAATCCCGGAATCCATTCGTTCAGCCTTTAAACGTTAAGCTGCTGCCGGGAGGCAACCGATAATCAGACTTTTAAGCGCTGCATTCCGCCTATAGACTTCTCCAGCTTTAATTGTGTAATTTCCTCTTCCGAATAGCCGAGATCCTTCATGACTGCATCCGTATCGGCACCCAGTCTCGGAGCCGGTTTCAATTCAGGAAGCCCCATATCCTGAAATTTAATCGGCGAGTTGACCAGCACGCCCGTATGGCCGTTTTCATAATGGATTTCCCGAAGAATATCGTTTTCCCATGCCTGCGGATCATTCAGAATGTCGTCCCAGGACTGAATCTTTTCAAAAGCCAGATCGGCAGCGCGGAATCGAGTATTCCAATCATTGAAATCTTTTTTGGCAATTTCGTCCTGAATGATGGCGGTCATTTCCTGTGCATGTGCCGATGCATGCGTAACGTTGTCGAATTTTTCATTGGCAATGAGGTCTTCCCGCCCGATCGCTTTGCAGAACGGTACAAGGTAGCGATTGTATTCCTGAATACATATCTCCAGCCAGATTCCGTCTTTACACTTATAGGAATTAATCAAAGGGCTCGAAGGTGCTGTCCGGGTCATCGGCCATTTATCCTTGTCACTCAGATACTTGGTTGCCGCGACCATCAGATCCGAATCATAGACACCGGTATGGTAAAGGCTGACTGTTATGCGCTCCCCCATGCCTGTTTTTGCTTTTTTGTAAAGAGCTGCGCAAATGCCGGCAGTCAGGAACAGTCCGGCCTGGTTATCGCCAAAACCGACGGCCGGATTAATCGGCGAGGAACCCTTCTCCATTAACGGCCCCATGACGCCGCCTCTTGCAAAATAAGCGGTATAGTCGAAACCTGCTTTGTCGCGGTCTTTTCCATTCTCGCCGTATCCGAGAATATGACCGCAAATCAGGCCCGGAAATTTCTGTTTCAGAGTTTCATAATCCAGACCCTCTTTTTTTAATGAGGCACTGCGCACATTTGTAACAAAAACATCCGATTTTTCAAGAATTTTATAGAGTGCTTCTTTTCCCTTCGGGGTTTTAATATTGATGCAAATGCTTTTTTTATTGGCGTTATTCGTTTCGAACAGCGGGTTTTCCTCTTCCTCGGTGGGCGTTTTATAATTCTGGCCAAAGACGCGCCCGGCATCGCCTTTCAAAGATTCAATTTTAATGACGTCTGCGCCCCATTCTGCTAGGGTTCGCGCACAGCTGGGAGCGGCAACAAAGGTCGATAATTCGGCAACCTTGACGCCGTCCAGAATCTTTTTCGTATCCAAGTTTTACATCCTCTCTTTTTTTGTCCTTTCCATTTCGCTTCACAAATTTATAAAGGCAGGTGAATACAATAGGCATCGATTTTTGCGTCCATTCTTTTAAAAATAGTTAAATCTTTCACAATCATGCCGTCACAACTTTTGAAACGCCTGTCAAAGTCCCTCTGACGCTTCCGTTCGCCCGGGAAAAATCGGGATCATCTTCGGAATCGGTATCGGCTCGATGTCATCGTCTCCTTCCTTTTAAGCGCCTTCAATTTTCAGAAAAAGCGCTCCTTTCTGTATCCGCTGATCCGGTCAAACGCTGCTGCAGAACCTTCAGGGTATCGGAAAACCGTAAGTTACTTCGTTGTTTTACGGCCGTTTCCGTGATACCTCTTACTGTTATGCATCATAGCACCGGCAATAATCGGGAGCAATTTGGAATTATACAATCAATCATTGTTTATCGTAAGATCGTAAGATATTAATAAATAATTAATAAATGGCGATTTGATTTTTATGATCCGTTTATCATGCTGTGCCGAAAAATTTTTAGGAAGATGACATTTTATCTCCCTGTCTATAGGGGATGCAGCTGCAGATCAATGGCCATGGGTCAATACCGGCCGGGAGCATAGTCTGTTTGTCTATGAGCCTGCCCGTCCGCTTCAAAAAGTGGCAAAATGCCGAAACGGTTGAATACGGAGAAAATCTGTATATTCTGGATAGCAGTCGTCAAATGCACGATCATATTGGTAAAAGAAAAAAACGCCGATCCTCAATGATCGGTGATTTAAACTCATTTTCGATTTTTCCTATAGCTCTTTCTTAATTGTATTCGTCAAAATGCAAATTCAGATGACATTGAGCCATAAACTGTTCAAAATTTTCGACAATCGGATTTATTTTGGCTATACCGCTGCGAAGAAAAACAAGATAAAGTGTTCGGCTGATTTTGGGGGACAATCGATGAATTGAGATATTCTTCCATTTAGTATGTGTGACCTTTTTCAGCGGGACGATGGCTACTCCTCCATTTGCTGCGACCAGACCCAAAGCGGTATCGAAATTATGGGTTCTACAGGAGGATACAGGCATAAAACCGGACCGCCGACAAGCATCCACTGTCACGCGGAACAAACTCGATGAAGGAGAAAATGAAATGAACGGTTCTTTTGCCGTCTCTTTGAGCTTTATGATTCCGCGGTTAGCAAATCGGTGCTTTTTGCTTGTCACCAGCACAAGTTCATCCTCTGCAAGCGGATAAGATTTCAGCTTTATTTTTTTCGGTTTTTCAGGGTCGGCAGCTGTTGAAATAAGCACATCGATTTTTCCGCTGTAGAGAAGAGGATACAAATCAAAACATTCCGCTTCGTAAAATTCAAGGGAGATATGCGGATATCTCTCAGTGAATAATTTGATGAAATGGAGCAATCCCGACTCTTTCATTACCGGCACACAGCCAATGACCAGGTGACCGATTGTTCCGCTGGCGTAGTTGTTCATGATATCGTTCATTTTCGAAAGTTCGGCGAATATTTTCTGAGCCCGCTTGATAAACTCATTTCCTGCTTCGGACGGCCAAATATCGTGAGTTGAACGGACAAACAATTTAACACCCAGTTCATCTTCCGCTTTTTTGATTTGCTGAGAGAGAGACGGAGGAGTGACACACAATTCTTCCGCGGCCTTGCTGACGCTGTGGTGTTTCGCCACTGTCAGGACGCACTTCATTTGGTAAAAATCCAAATTTCCGTCCTCCTTTATAAGAATCTGAAAAAATATTTTAGCAACTTATCTGCATAATTCATTGCATATTTTATCACATAACAAATTATATTTATGGCTCCTATTGTGACAAAACGCGGATTCATGATTTTGCCGGGCGGCTTTTTTGATTTTATATTTTCTTTCAAATTTAACTTTTTACCCGTTGGTTCCTGTTCAAACCGGAATCTTAGAAATCAATTTTTGGCACGTATCTACGTCTCGTCGGCAGATACACTCATAATTAATGCCTTTGATCAAACATTTGGAAGAGCTGTAAAGGGGGCATTTCCGGTTATTTAATATTTTTGAGATGCAGAAAATACGAGGATGCAGCACATTTTATTCAATTTCCCTATTATTGGAGATTGCCTGGAAAGGAGAGGATCGGGATTAGCCGACAAAAACAGCATTCTTATTTTAAAAATCAAACCCTACCAAGTCATCGAGGTTCAATATATGGCGAGGTTTTGCGTAACAAAGTAAAGAAATTCTGCCGTTTCCTGTACTGATTAAAATGATTTTGTATCCGCTTCTGTACGCCGTAGCTTTTCACTGCTCTAAAAAACGCCTTGAATTTACTACGATATCGTATTATTATAGTAATAAGAAAATGCTGATTTGAGGTTTTTCAATGGAACGGCTTTTTGAGTGGTTATTAAAGGGCGGGTTTCAGCCGCTGAGATTGTTCCCCGAAATATCTGAATTGGAAAAAACAGTGACCCGATCGGACGTTGCTGCGTTGCTCATGCTGCATCTGCATCATCAGACGACGATGTCGGAATTAGCGGCGAAACTTGGATTACCCTTAAGTACTCTGACCAGTTTATCAAAAAGGCTTGATCGCAAGGGATTGATTGAACGGTATCGATCCGTAAAAGATCGGCGTATCATCCTGATCAGGCTGACAGATAAAGGGGAGAACGTAGCAGAACGGGCCCAATCTATCATCCAGGGTATATTTGAGCGTATTCAAAAAGCGCTCAGCCCGGATGAACGTACCCAATTTCTTACCCTTGCTTTGAAGATCGTTCAGGCGCTGAAAGAAAATACAGAGAACGGCGAAGATGAAAAACATGCTTCGCTTCACAAGATACGCATTGATGATTAGTGCATTCGCCGCTGTTTTTTCGTTGATAAATACTACGATATCGTACTATATGGAGGGTTCTTATGAGAATTATTATTTATACGGGAAAAGGCGGTGTCGGGAAAACCAGTGTTGCAGCCGCTACCGCCGTGCGATTAGCCGATGAAGGATACAAAACTCTGATTTTGAGTACGGATGCCGCGCATAGCCTGTCTGATTCATTTGACGTTCAAATCGGATACAAAACGACAAGAATCCGTGAACGGTTATGGGGACTGGAGGTAGATAGCCTCCGTGAGACGGAAAAATATTGGGGAGCGGTTCAAAAATGGTTTTCGAACCTGATGTCCTGGGCGCAATTGGATGATCTATCGACTGCAGAAATTCTTGCCTTTCCGGGAATGGAAGAGCTATTTAGTCTCATGGAAATCCAACAACAGGCGAAAAGCGGTCAGTATGATGCTATCATTGTAGATTGTGCGCCCACGGGTGAGACGTTAAGGCTTCTCAGTTTTCCGGACTTGCTTAATTGGTGGCTGGAAAAAATCTTTCCGCATGAACGCCGTCTCTTAAAGGTCGTGCGTCCGGTTGCTAAAATAGTGACAGGAGGTTTTGAACTGCCGGATGATCAAGTGATGAGCAGTATCGGAGCATTCGTAGAAGAATTAAAAGAGCTGAAAAAGATTATTTCAGATCCGAAAATGACTTCGGTACGCATTGTTATTAATCCGGAGAAAATGGTGATTGCCGAAGCGAGAAGATCCTTTACCTATTTAAATATATCGGGGTTTAACACCGATGCGATTATCATCAATCGGGTAATACCCGATGAAGCCGGAAGCGGATATTGGTCCACCTGGCGGGAAATACAAATGAAGTATGAAAAGGAGATACATGAGTCATTCAGGCCGCTGCCAATCCTTAAGATTCCGATGATGGAATCGGAGGTCTGCGGGCTGTCGATGCTGAAACGGATCGGGGAAATGGCTTTTAAAAATTATAATGCCGCTTCCGTGCTCCATCTTGGGAGAATTCAGGAGGTCCGTAAAGAAGAGGGACATTATATTTTAGAACTGACAGTGCCGTTTGTACACAAAGAACAGCTTGAATTGAGTCAAAAGGGCGATGAGCTGACGATACAGGCCGGTCCTTATAAGCATAAATTGATATTGCCGCGGTCCCTGCTGAGTCGGCCTATTTCTAAAGCCCGTTTTATCAATCAGAAATTGATCATCACATTTGAAGACACGGGAACATCGTTTCAACGGGAGGATGAGCGGGATGGATAAAATGAAGCAACGGACAACGTTTATGATTCTGGAAGATCTGGCTGAACGGTCTCATAGAGCCTTCATGTCGTATGTTCCCGAAGAAGCCAGAAAACATTTGCTTTTATCGCGTAAAGAAGTTCTGCTCGGTATAGATGTTATCCTGCAGCGTGCTATAGACAGATGTGACGAGCAAGTTATTGCCGCCGGCAGAAACAAGAACCGGCAATCCGGCCGGTCCATTGATATTACCGACTAGGCAGCAGAAGAGATCATCCGGATTTTCGGATGTCAGGATCACTTCTAATCTATAAATTTTGATAAGGAGATAGAAACGCGGAACTGAAATCATGATTCTAAATAAAAGAGACACACAGTGTTTTTCGTCACGCAGGAAAACCGGAAGTAATCTTTCACCGACTAATCATTCAATCCTGCCTGCGTCCACAACTGTTTATGGGTGAAGTTTTCCATGCGAATGAGATCAAATCGCAAAGTCAGCGCTATAGCGCTGACTTCCTTTATTTTCTCGCCTTGTGCCGCTGCAAAGCCGATCAGCTTTTCTATAATCAGGACATTTGTCAGTGCGTCAGCTTCAATTTCTGATATTTTATTATTATTTTGTCCGATTTTACATAGGAATCTGTTCATGATCTCAGGTCCGCCTCCTCACAAGTTCCCTGATAGAATATAAGAAGCTGCACGAGGTCCCTCGCAAGATTCTCATATTCTTGATTCACTCAATCAACAGTCCAGTACGCCATCATTTCCAGAATCAAATCGAACGTAACTTTTGGATCGCTGTTCATAAATTCCCCCATTTTCGTATCGTGCTTTTATTTCAATGAAGCGGCTCCGATAAGACGAGGTCGGATGGGTGTATCCAGTTTAATCATATAATCAAAAAGACCTGTTCCTTAGAAACTAAATTGTCTCATTTCATAGACAGGAATGTTAGAATTAATACTTTATAATCATTAATTCAAACAGAATATGGCGATAATCACTATGAGAAGATGGTTAATTTTTCCGCTTGATTATTTTAAGAGACGTTGAAAGAGATCATTTCTTTATTAGACATTTGCTGCAATCAGGCGAAATAGTTAATAAGTCCGGCAAAGCGATCGGACAGGAATTAAGAATGGGATGGATTCATTCTAGCCGAAGGCCATCTGAATAGCGATCCGGAAGAACCTGAATCGTTGTATCGACCGGCCCGATTTTGAAATTGACAAAGAGACAACTGGGTGAGCAGGAAGAGAATCTAATTGAATGATGGGCACAAGCCCGAGAAACTGAAAAATCCTTTTTAAAAATAGTTTTGAGACTTTTCGTGCTCAAAAACAGGGGGGACTTATTGATGCTCGTTCCGTTCAGTACAAACGTTTCAAATTATCAAACATTAAGTAATTTAAGCTTTTATTTAAAGGGCGAACAGGAAGAGGAAATGAACAGACTGAATTCGACCTACTTGAGTCAGCCGTCGCAACAAGTTCAAAAAATACAAAATGAAATTGAAGCTATTGATCGAGAAATTGCTCAACTGCAGTCAACTCAAACCGATATTCGTGCGAATAAGCAAATGGAGAATAGCCCAACAGCTCTTATTTCCTGGCAATCATCTCAAGGAGATCTGCTGACAATCAGCAAAGGCAGCGTTGCAAGGAATCATCAACTGACTGCCGATGGTCTGTACTGAGTGTGCCTTACAAAGCACAAAAATTTAACAGCTGAATTTCAGCGGAAATAAATTCCGGCAGGGAGGGGTGCAGATCAGGCAAATCACAGCGGTTTGCAGCTTCCTTCCGGGAACAGGAAGGAAGTTTACCGGCTTTTCGGCAATTCTGCGGCCATCATTTCCAGATGACCGAAGTCTGCGACTCTGCCCTAACTTGTACTTACAAGCGGCACAATGAAATGGCTCGGCTGTTATAAAACGGTTCAGTGAAACAGGCATGGGCAAATATCTTCTATAATTATACATGACTAATGCCAGGGCACTAAATTTTCTTCCTTTTCGCTCGGTCTGTCTTTCCTTTATCTTGTTTCGGGATCCGCATTTTCTTTATTTCGAACAAATTTTTCTGGGGAAAAGGTCCCGTTTCAGACTCTGTCAGGGTGAAATCCGGAGTTATCAACGAAAAAACAGTGTCAGCCAGTTGACAATCGGGTTCCACAGATGTGGATACTCCTTCTGAATCAGGTGCTTAACTTCTTTTACTGAAATGTCGTCAAAACTGCCTGCTTGTGAATCTGATACAATGACTTTTATACTCCTTGCTATGTGCCCAATCGCGATATGTCCGTTTGCATAGCCGCCGATGGCTACATGGGTTGCAATAGCTGCTCCGCCGATTGAAAACATACCGATTGACAATCCTCCCAATGTCATGATACCGGCTGCGATACCGCCGATAGCAAGCGTACCGATTGATAATCCCCCGATAGAGAGAAGCAGTCCCAATGCCGCCCCTGCGAGTCCGATCAGCCCGATTGACAGCCCGCCGATGCAAAACCCCACCCATTGCACCCCACCGATAGATAGAAGACCGGCAGATACTGTACCAACGGCCAGAATTCCTTTGGCCGTATAGAATCCGGACCCGACATTAATATGAACAAGAGGCAGCCCGAACAGCGATTTTCTGCTCTTATATTCATAGTGAAAGGGCGAAAAGAATAACGGCCGGTGCTCCTCAAATGTCCATTGATCAGCCGACGTTTTCGTCTTAATTAAGCCGCCGATGCTAATATGAAACGAGTCACTGAGCAGGATTAATTTGTCCATGTCCGGAAGGGATTGTCCCGATTCCCATTATGAAACGGCTTGTCTTGAAATACCAAGCATCGCGGCCAGTTCTTCCTGAGACATGCCGCTCTTCTTTCTCAGCGCCCGCAGTTTTTCCGGAAAAGCCATATTTATCACCCCGAATTCAGAATATCAATTTTAGGGATTGACGGCTGCCATTCCAGGCTGACAATTTGTCAACCGGCTGTTGCGTTTTCCATTTTAACGTCATTGGACCGGAAAATCTGTCTCTGTATATTTGTGTGATAAGCAATCCATAAGAAAAAAAGCCGCTTTAACCTGAGAAAAACGAAATAAGCATTTTTATACTTACTCTGGAGTGAAAAATTTTTTGCATGAACAAAAAGGAAAAACATTTACCCGTTATTTTATGATTCCGCCTTGTCAAATCTGATTTGTCTGTTTAAAGTCGCAACAAGAGGCTCGGCCGGTCCGGGAAGATCGTGATCATTCATTTCCGCTTTTCTGACGGTAATCCCCTGACAGATCACCGGTCAGCCAATGTTTTCTGAACAGGGCTTTACGAATCTTCCCCGATACGGTTTTCGGAAAATGATCGACAAAATAAACATGGCGGGGCCGTTTGAAATCCGTCAGGTATTTCCGGCAATAATCCTTTACCTGTTTTTCCGTCAAGTCATCTCCATCTTTCAATGCAATAAAGGCTTCGACAGATTCTCCCCTGATTGGATCGGGCAATCCGATCACTGCCGCTTCTTTAACGATATTGAAAAAATCGCGATCTTAAAATATTTCACTATTTTTTGAGCCTAAACAAAGCAGTGACGGCACCCATCCGGCGGCACTAACTGCTGAGCGGATCGGATCAGTCACGGGACCGGATTCGCTGTTCAATCAAGATTCGCTCTGAACTTAAAAATAAGCGGCGAACGGGCGGCAGGCCTCCGCTGAATCCCGGGAGGAATCATTTAAAAATGATCGTCCCCTCAGTCCGGATACAGAAAAATTAGAGTTAGGAATAAAATATTCTGCAGTCCATCCAATCTGTCAGTTAGCTGGCGAACCGCTGACTAATGAAAAAAGGAGCCCCTTACCCGCTATGATCCCATTTACGGGAACAGACATCCAAAGTAAGGAGCCCCTTAATCATCTGAAAAAAAGAAATAACACTGCGGTTCACTAAAAATCAAAATCTGCTCTTCAAATCGTTCGCTTTCTTCCGCGGCCGGACTGTTTCTGGTCCGGACATTTGACGGCCGATTGCGGCCGGCTGATCTGCGGAACGGCCGCAATCCGGCCGCGCCCTGTACTTCAGCTTATGTCACTGCAGCGCTCCGACGAATTTTTGTATGCTGTATTTTAGCCTGTTTCACTGATCAATCAATGATTTCTGTTTTCCAGCCGGCGCGCCTCGCGTTCGAATACTTTGAACAGCGGCGGGGAAAAAATCCCGAAAGCCAGATTTCCGGCTGCGTGATAGAAATCGAATGGCAGGCCGGCGAGCCACATGCCCCATACAGTGACCCAATTTGCCGACATCATGAAATAGGACAGCGCCATGATCAGGCCGAACAGGAAACCGGATACGCCCAGCCATAGAATGTAAATCCAGTTGCGTTTCGGAAGCAGCGCTGAGATAAGCCCGATCATGCCCCAGGCCAGCATCTGGAAGGGGGTCCAGTAGCCGAGCCCAAGCATCAGGTCGGAAACGAAAGCGACCATCATGCCTTCCGCCAGTCCCATTTTCCAACCGAAGAACCAGCCGCTGAGGATGATGATCAAGGTCGCCGGCTGAATATTAATCCCGTGAATGGCCAGCCTGCCGGCGACGGCGGCCGCGGTCAGCAATGAAAAAACAGTCATTTTACGAATGGTTGGCAATTTATCCGCTTCCGCTTCTTAGGTACTGGCTGCCGGTTCCGCACGGAATTATTATCTAACCGGGCAGGCACCGCCGACGCAATCCGTCTGACCGACGATATCCAGATACTTTTGATCCGCCGTCTGACCGGGATTCATTTCATTGTAGATATCCTGAACGTTGCCGATCACCTGATCCTTCATTCCCAGGTATTGGGCCCTGTTAATCGGTTCTTTCGGAGCCTGGACGAAACCGTGACCGCTGTAAGGAAGCAGCGACGTTGATTTGCAAGACTTTCGGTACTGGCGGAACAGACCCGCGATCCTGTCCTTTTCTTCCGGATGGAATGTGATCGTACAGCTTACGGAGTTGTCCGACCAGTACGTCTGCAGGAAGGCCTGCGTTGCGAACTGTTCTTCGATCGATACGTCATTCGCTGAGACAAAGTCATCCATTTCGGCTCCTTCGGCTTTGACCGGGAACGAAGCAACGAGCGTATGGTCGGAATAGGCATCCTTCTCGACCGGATATCCGGCTTTCTGAATGGCGGGGATCAGCGGATCGCTTTCCTGAAAACGGATTCTCTGAATGATGTACTTATCAAAGCTAAAGTGCATGCCTTCGGACACGCCTGCCAGTTTTGAAACGGTTCCGGACGGCTTCACGGTCGTGTGTTTAATCGACCGGCTGCAGCCCAGCGTCTCGGAATAGTCCTTGTCCGCCTGGATAACGGTTTTGTAGAACCCGTCGACCGTGCGCGCAGCCGCTTCGTTATAGACGGGAATCTGCCGCGCGTCTCCGGTCGCCGCGTCCGTTTCCTTGCGAAAGCCCGTCACGAGACGCTGACCGAACTTCTTCAGGATCCAGTCCTGAATGCTGCTCATAGAAATTCCGATACGGCGGTTCTTTTCAATAATCTTCCGCGAGACTTCCCAGTCATATCTTGAAAAGGTCACACGTTTTGCATAGCGGGTTGCCAAGGTGAACACTTCGTCCATATTCCAGTTCTGCATCTCGGCAACCAGCGGGAAAACTTCGAATAAGTTGCACGGCTCACCGTTGCACAGCGAGATTTCGCCGCACGGATTCGTTCCTTCTGCCTCGCCGTCAATACCTTCCTGCCGTCCGTCGGCGAGCCGGCCGTAGTTATGAATGATGTCCAGATTGACAATGCCGGGTTCGCCGTTCTTGCTGATCGAATCGGCGATGGCTTCATAATCTTCAAAATCGGAACGGACAATCACGCTGTTATTCGATGCCCAGCGATGATCCATCAGCTTTTCCTGATCCTGCTTCATGGTGACAAATCCGTTATCTTCCGGGCCGCCTAATGCAATTTCGGCGCTGCGGCGCACATTGCCGGCGACGACAGTCTTGCCGATCAGGTTGCAGATGTCCGTGCAGTCGACCGACGTCAGTCTGCGGCCGTAAGTGCCGCTCAGCACCTGATTGATCGAAAACAGCATCTCGACAAACGGTGCCGGCCCGGCAGCCACGCCGCCGAATCCGTGGATTCTCTTTCCCTTTTCACGAATATTCGTGACATCGATCACCACCCGGTTTGCCTTGCCGGTGATCTCTGCGAAGTGGGCGTCGATCAGCAATGCATTTGATTTAACCCATCCCTCACGCGAATCGGCCGTTTCGGCGAGCAGATAATCTTCGCCCCTGTGCACTCGGTACCAATCATCGGCGTCAACGGCACCGGCTTCAATTGCTGCGCCGTAATCGCGGTTTTTTTTGCCGATCAGGACGACCAGCTCCGGTTTCTGATCGATTTCCGGTATCTGATCGATGTTCTTCTCCAACACAGAGAATCCAACGCCGCCGCCTTTCATTAATTCGTCAAAAAGAAAAGAGAAGGGCATCGAGACAGCTTTCCGATCCTTCGTCAGATAATCGGGAACAATGACGCTGTCTCCGTACGCCTGCGGGCGGATAGCAATAAACCAGCAATTGTTCAATGCGTCGCCGACCCCTTTCTGATAATCCGTGCCGGAAATCCACAGATTGCGTCCCGAGGGCGTCGAAGCGAGGCCGTATATCAGTTTAAACAGCCGTTCCGCCTCATGCTGCAGCTCGAGGAATACATCGGCGGGAACGGTCCCGCCGTGCAGACGCGGATCGAGATTGACGTTACCTTCGACGACACGTTTCACCGTTTCCGCCCAATTTTCGTGGCGCTGCTTATTCTCAAGCCATCTGGCGTAAGTCCGTTTATAGGTCACCCAGCCGAGTTCGCCCCAGTGTGGTTTAACTTCTTTTTTAATGCTTTCAATATAAGCGTTCGATAGCTCAATTCTCATCGCTGTTCACCACTTTCGACTTGTATATTCTCATATTAACTACATATGGGGCTGAATGCAAGGACGATATACTATATATGGATCAAGGAATTATTAAAAAAACGGGAGGGAAAGCCATTCTTCCGGTCGAATTGAGAATCAGTGAATTTTTTTCGCAGGCAGGCTTCCCTTCATACGGCTTGTAAAATCGCAATTGATGATATATGCTCGATGAGCAAATAAAATATAAACGTCCATTGAAAGGATGGAATCAGGTGAAATTCCTGAACGATCCCGTCACGGTCAGAGTCCGATCTTTCCTTTCAATCGTTAAACCGCTTGCGGTAGACAGGTTAGGTTAATAAGGAGCCTCCATTCTATTTTGAGCGGAGGCTTTATTATCTATCATTCAATAAGGGAGTCCGTGAAAATGAAACGCTTAACGGCGCTTATATCCGCTTGCCTGATCGTCATTCTTCTGCTGCCCGTCACGGCTCTGGCAGCGCCATCTGACGGGTTTGCTGCACGTCTGGCCGGCCTGGAAAGCCATATCCGGTCGACACAGCTCGCTCAATCATTGCAATCGGATCAGCCTGACGACTGGGCCGTCATGGCACTTGCCCGGGACGGGGCGCTGAGCCGGGCCGATCAGGCCGCCTATTTGAGCCGGCTTCAATCAAGAAAGGATCTGTCGGGTACCGCTTTGGAGAAAGCCATTATCGCGCTTAAGGCTTTGAAACAGGATCCGACGAATTTCTACGGCCGGAATCTAATCGGCGAACTGGGCAGAGACACTTCGTTAAATTCTGCAAATTCTTTTTCGGCCGATATTTATGCATTGGTTGCTCTCAATGCCTATGAGGACAAGCTTCCCGCCAATGCAGTGAACACTCCTGCCAATCTGATTCAGAAAATAGTATCCAGGGCCGATCCGAACGGGGGATGGGGGTACATGGATCCGCCGGCCCATATAGAGGCCGACGTCGATACGACCGGTGCCGCGCTGGCCGCTCTCGCCCCCTATCAGAACCGCCCTGATGTAAGGAATGCAGTTAATAAGGCAGTCCAATATCTTGCCCGCGTCGAATTGCCGGACGGCGGATTCTCCAACTACGGTGAAAATTCCGATTCAACAGCCGAAGCGGTTATCGGCCTGACGTCCGTCGGCGTCGATCCGACAGCCGGAAAATTTGACAAACAAGGCAGGAATCCGCTGAATATCCTTTATACTTACCAATCCGGGAAGGGTTATAGATGGCAGCCGGGATTTTCGGAAGATCCGATGACAAACGACGAGGTTCTTAAGGCTTTTGTCGCTTATAAAGTGTTTCCCGGCGGCGGGAAATTGTTTGCTTTCCCCACAGCGAAGGCAGCGGCGCCCGTGGAAATGAAACCGGCTTCCGGACTCGGTCAAGAGACGGCCTCAGGAAAATCCGCCGCCGCGGTTCCGTCCGCAATCGCTTCTTCTTCAGCCCGGAAAGCGGTGACCGCCGGGAAAGTATCTTCAACCCGGGATACGATTCCGACTGTTCCGTTCTCCGAAATCGCCTCCCATTTTGCAGCGGAAAAAACCGGCAGCGGCCTGCTTTCAAAAGCAGAATCCGTAAACACCCGGCCTGAGAATAAAATAGCTGAAAAATCCCCACTGGCAGCGGCGGCCGGCAATAAAGAGAATACGGCACAGACTCAGGCGGCACAAAGTACGGCCGTCAATCCAGTTTTATTGATCATCGGAATCCTTGTTGTTTTTCTCGGCGCAGCATTGCTGATTTTCAGAAAGGCCATTTGGAGACGAAGAACATGAAAAAAATCATACTCCATTTTATTCTTCCCATACTCATTATTATTGTCGGAATCGGATTGATTATCGGCAGCTTTCATGGGCAGACCGGAACGGCCGCCGTCCATTCATCTCCCGCTGTTTCGCTGGATTCATCGGGATCGTCTGCCGATCACGGGAGTGACGGCGGACCATCGCCGTCCAAAACGGCGCCCAAAAAGAATCAGCCGGGACAAGAACCGTCTGCCGCCGGATCGGAACCCGGGCAGAATCAGACCCGAAACAGTACAGTATCAGGGGCGGTTTCAGGCAGCGGCGGTGCAGCAGAAAAGGCAGCGGCCGTTCCCGCAACTAGTGCAGGCACCGCCGCGGGGCATGATGCCCGGAAAACGGATCAGTCGGCCGCCGTCCAGCCGCCCGCCTCTTCTCATGCTTCGCCCGGCTCTTCGGAAAATCAGGGAACGGTTTCCGTTGCGATAGAAGGTCTGAAGGGTTTTAATTCACGGGGATCGGTCGCCTATCAGGCGAATGACAGCGCCTTTTCTGTCTTGCAGCGCTTTGCCAGGGCGAAACATATTGAGCTCAGCTATTACGGCTTTGGCAGCTCGATCTACGTCAGCAGTATTAATCATCAGAAGGCCGGCCAGCTATCTTCCGCCAGCGGATGGATGTATTCCGTAAACGGGAAAACGCCCAACATCAGTGCCGGAGCTTATCACGTTCAGACGAATGAAACGATTAATTGGTATTATTCAAAATGAACGTCTATGACAATCAGGGGCTGCTGCCCGTCCGGCGCGCAGAGACGGGGAAAGGGGAGGAAGCATCGTTGCGGAATCCCTCCGCAGGGGTGCGTACCCATTTGTATCAAGCGGACTGTCCGATCATGTGATTTGGAAACCTGAAAGGCATCGGGCAGAATGCGCGGCAAAAATGAGCGCCGCAAAAAGAGGCCGGGCAGCGTTTTTAGGTGTTCTAATTAGCCTGTCTCACACATAGGATGATTGAATGTGATTCAAAATCTGATTGTGAGGCGATACAATGAACACAGAGGAAAAGAAATTGAAATACCTGTCCGACCACGGATGGAAGCCGGTTACATACTTGGCAAGGAGCCGGACGGATATTGTCTGGCGCTTCCAAAAAAATAATCAGTTTGATCAGCTGGAGTCAACGCTCACGATGCTTGAAATCAGCCGAATGGGATTCGGAAGCCTGGTCAGACACTGCGAATATATTGAAAAGCGTCTGGACAATGATCTTAAAAGAATGGAAAAATGGAAATTAATAGAGGCAAAATGAACAAAAAAACTTTCATACAGGAATACGCATTTCCCTGCAGAAATAAAATAAATGGGAGGTGCTGTGACTTGCAAGCGATTGACATTCCACGGTTTGACTTTGTTGAGTTAAGTAAGAATACAAACATGGAGCGCTCGGAGCATACTTACTTTGTGACAACCGACATTAATGAGGCTGCTGAACATTACCTTCAAATGATGCGGGGAAATAAACCCGTTTATATGACCATCCGGACCATAGACGGCAAGACCTGCGTGGCGAAGTCGTATCGGCTTAACGGTGATTGTGCCAGACCCGAGATGATCCGGGTGAATGCAGACCCGGATCTGACAACCGGCGCTTTTCATATCTTTACGGATGAGTTTATTCACGCTGTGGAAAAGAAATTGAGCTGAATTAAAGTTCATTTGCGTTTCAGGATGCCGGATAACGGTGTCCTGTTTTTACATACATTCTCTGCCGGAACGGAAAGTCGTGGGGCCGCAGTTCCCGCTTGCCTGTAGCAAAGGCGGGCTAAAATGTCTGCGTGTATGAATCACAACGAGGGCGCCGGCAGCAGCTGTTCTAAACGTTTGCAGAATCGGGCCTGAAATCCGCTAAAAGACGGCCCGATTGTTTTTTAGTCGATGATTCAAATCAATAAAAAATCTGCCGATGCCGGGTGGCGGAACGACAGAATAGAACGTTCGATTCCGCGGAAAAAAGCGGATTGAGTGTTTCAATTTCATCTCTTTATTTAGTTCTTGTTCTGACTGTCCGGCAGCCGCCATTTTACGATCACTAGATCGCTGTCTTCCAGGGCCTTGATCGCATGCTTTTCACTTGAGTCGAAGCGGGCAATCTTTCCGGGAATCAGGACTTCCGGCTGTTCTTTTACTGAGAAAATCACTTTCCCTTTAATCGGAATAACCGTGACGACAGCTTTTTCCCCACTGTGCTCTGGGACTTCCCGGCCGGCTTTCAATGGCACATGGATAATCGTTTGTGACGGATCATGGTAGAGCCTTTCCTTTGCCGATTGAGATTGAAATGAAAAAACATCCATTCTTTATTCCTCTCTTCTATCAATTATTGACAGGGCATCAACAGCTTTAATTGATAACCTTTACCATTTATAATAAAAGCAGGACGGGGAGGATACATTGATCCAGGTCAAAATTAATTCCAAAAAATGCAAAGAACGACTATTCGTCAGAGAGCGTTCAGATCGGACTAAAGAGGAGGTTTATCATGCAGCAATTGCCCGCAGCCGGATGGCTGAAAGGACTGTCTGAAGAAGCCCTTCATCATATAGAAATAAAAGGGGTCTTTCGTCATTATCCGTCTAAAGAAACGGTTTTCCTGCAAAAGAGCGAGCTGACCCATTATTATATTGTCGTTAGCGGGCTTGCTAATGCCTATCGTCAAAATGAAGACGGAAAGAGATGGACTGCCGGTTTATTTTCAAAAGGAGATCTTTTCCCGCATGTCGGTCTGCTTGATGATAAGCACGAGTACCCTGCAAATTCTGAAACCTTATCGGAGTGCACACTTTTAGTCATACCCCGGAATGAAATGAGAATGATTTTTGCGTCCAATCCGCAGATCCGGCTGTATCTGACTCTGTTTCTGACTGAAAAGAGCCAGGATCTGATCGCTCGTTTTTCGGATTCGGTGCTCGGTACGGCAGCCGATCGTGTCCTGTCTTTTCTTAAGAAGTTAGCCTGCAACTCAGGCATCCGGGAGAGCGATGGCCGCTATTTGATTGATCTCGGCCTGACGGAGCAGAATATTGCCGAGTATATCGGCGTAACTCCCGAAACAGTCAGCCGGGTATTGAACAGGCTCTGTGAAGAAGGAAAAGTTGAAAAACTCGCGAGAAAGAAGCTGCTGGTCCGTCTGCAGACATGACGGCAGACGGAAAGAGTTCTTCGTTTGGTAAGTTTTCATCGTTTACAACGGCCGAGCCGTGTCCCGCCAATAACAGAGACAAGGTGCGAAACGCCGTCTGAGATATGGAAAGGAGCAGAAAACGTGATATGAAAATTTATACAGGGCGCGGAGATTTCGGCAAAACCGATACATTAAGCGGAGCGCGTCTCATGAAAAACAGTGCGCTCATTCAACTGAACGGCAGTCTCGACGAGGTTTCCGCGTCGATCGGCTATCTGTCTTCTCTAATGGGCACATCCTTGCAGAGAAAGCAGAATCGGGAAGACGCGGACAAAGAGCTGCAAAATCTGACCTGGGTTCAGAACGTACTTTATCATATCGGCGTTGAGGTCAGCTCAAGCTTTTCACAGATTTACATCGATGCGGGTTATCTTTCCGCTCTTGAATCTAAAATCGATCGGCTGGACCGGAGTGTCGCGCCGCTGACTGAATTTATTTTATACAGCGGTTCTGTCCCGGCCGCCTACGCCCAGGTGACACGGGCGACTGTCCGCCGCTGCGAGAGAGACTATGTCATGCTGCTGAGCGATCTTAACAGAACGGATACCCCGCCGCACAGCTATATCTTTATCAATCGTCTGTCGGACTATTTCTTTATGCTGTCCCGTTACCTAAATCAAAGCGCTCATATAAAAGAGGAGAACGTGACCACGTGGAAACGCAAGGAGAATCCGGGCACGGCCGTGCATTTCGATAAAAAGTAGCCGCCGTTATCCCGCTGGTTTCCGATGAGTGGAAGAACTTGCCTGACGACCGCTGAAAAGATTTCGGAAGTAGTGTATACATGGGAGGTATCCCGTCTCATGGCTGTTCAAGAACAAATCAGAGCGGCCGGGCCGGAAACAAACGTCAATCATTTTTTCAAAAGATGTCTGATGGAAAACACGGGATGCTCCAGAAGCATCCATACGCCGGCATAGCGCATCACTGCTTTGATTTTTTCCCGATAGATCGGCTTGTAACAGTGGACCTTGCAGTTGGAGCAGGCCGTTTTTTCCTCGCCGAAGCGGCAGTAGGACAGCCTTTTCAATGCGTAATTTTTCAGATCCAGGCATTCATCGCACAGCTCTTTCCGGTGGTGCTTTCTTCTGCAGTAAATCTCGATCATTTTGGCAACTGTTTCTTTTTCTTTTTGAATAACGGGTCCGTTATTTAATGCTCTTCTTACCATGACTGAAAGCCTCTTTTCTATCACTGCCTAAGATATGTAGAAAGATAAAAGCGCTTTTTCATGCCTGAATAATGTAAGCGCCCTATCGCTTATATTACAGGGAAGCCGCTTAGAAGAATATGATATGGATCAAGTTTTCAACGAGATACGATGCGGAAAGCGGCAGGGACAGAAGCGTTCTGTAAAAGGCATGAATTAAGGTATCGCTGAAAGCCTGCATCCGAATCGGCAACAATCCCGGTTGTTTCGGTTTATCGGCGATACGGGCAAATGTATTTAAAATGAGTTGTTTTTATGTACGCTCCCCCTGAGAGCCGGGGAGAAAAGGTTCATGAGCATCTTTTTTTGATTTTATGACAGGGAATGCTGACACCCGCGTAATTCCGGGACTCCCTCCGGCCCCTGCCGATGCTGAAGCAGAATTCGTTTCATGTTTTCGGAAAGCGGCACAGCTTTTTCCTGCCGGTAGTCGAACTGCACTAATGTTATGCGGCCCCGTGCATGCCAGCGCCGTTTTTCATCGGCAACCGCGTGTTCGACATTGAAACTTGAATGAGCGATGGCGCCGATCCACGAATATACCGTAATCTGGTCGCGGTAAGTAGTCTGACGAAGAAAATCGCAATGTGAGGAGGCCATGATGACATGAAAATCATTTAAATCAAGATCAGGTGTGAACAACCGGGCAATCTCGCGCATTCCTTCTTCAAAGTAAGTATAATAGACAGCATTGTTTACATGGCGCATGCCATCGCAATCGCTCATACGAACCGTTATACGGGTCTTAAACATTACATAATTCCTCCTGCAGTCAGTTAGGATTTCTGTTTCATCTATTTATCTATTCCGCCCGGACCGCCATTGCGCGGCAATAGACGATCGTCTGCTCAAGCAGCAGTAACGGTCCGACAGGTTTACTTCGAACAGCCCCTTTATCTTATGACACATCGAAAAAGATAAAAGCCGAAGAATGAAATAGAAGTTTTTAAATATATTATAGAATATAATTCTATGTCCATCTTTTAAATGAAAGTTTGTCTAATGATGCTCAGGGAATGCGCCCCGGCAGGCAGTCCGAAATAAGCTGTCATCATGATCGGCAGATTTGGTTGCCAATCGATCGAAACCTTGCCGCCGTTCAGATGCGCTTTTTTATTATTTCCGTCATCCGCAGGCGGAAAAACATTTTCAGGAATCTCTCTTTCCCGGATTCGTCGACATTAACTGGAATTTAAATAGGGCCGAGGGTATAATCAGTTTGTTGCATTTAAACGGTCATACTTGCCGGCAGAGTGCCTGAATATATAACAATACTGTTCTACACGGAGGAAGAATGATTATGAGCGGATTGATTCATTTATTAAATGAATATGGATATCTTACCCTTTTTCTGTCGTTAATGTTTGAGCTCATTCTCATACCCATTCCAAACGAGGCACTTATGAGTTATGTCGGCATTTTGTCTTTCCAAGGCAGGATGAACATTGTTTTATCCTATCTTTCCGCCGGGATCGGGGGCATTTTCGGGGTGACGATCTCATACTGGATCGGATATAAACTGGGACTCCCGTTCTTCCGCAAATTTGGCCGCTATATACATATGGGTCCTGAAAAACTGGAAAAGGTTTCAAAATGGTATGATAAATATGGGAAAGTGCTGCTGATTTTTTCTTACTTTGTCCCCGGCATTCGCCATATAGCGAGCATTACGTCCGGCGTGATCCGTCTTCCGTTCCGATCATTCTGGATCTTTTCCTATATCGGTGTCTTTCTTTGGACAGGCACTTTTATTTCGCTGGGGTATGTACTCGGCCCGGAATGGGACAAGTATCAGGGCGAAATCAAAAAGTGGCTGGTATTGGCCAGCATCTTGATCGGCATCTTAGTTCTTTGTTATTTTGTTATCAGAGCGAACCGGCGGTTTATCAAAGAATCCGGCCGGCTGCTCTTTCAGTCTGTTTTTAAACGATACAGAAGCTTTTTGAAAATAAAATTGTTCATTTTTTTGATCCTGATTCTGTTTGTTTCCCTTTTCACATTAATGTTGGGAATGATTCAGGATTTTGTCAGCAATGAATTTGAGCCGTTCAACACGGTCTCCAGAGCCATCATTTTCTCGCTTTTCAGTGCCCGCTGGCAGACGATAATGAATGACTTCTATGCTCTGTCTTCGCAGACTGCCCTGATCGTCGTTTTTCTGATCACTGCGGTGACTATTTTTATCAATCGCACCAATAAATGGCTTGAGCTGCTTTTCTTTGCGATAACGGCAGTCGGAAGCTTTCTTTTTTCGGGAGGAATCCGCTGGCTGTTTCGCTTTATGTTAAGCGGGAAATATATCAGTTCAAATTTTCCAGACTGGCGGGCTATGATTTTAATCGTCTTTTACGGCTTTTTCCTGATGATGCTGATCCGTCATCAGCGGAGTTATCTGTTCGGGACGATCCTGTTTTTCTTATATTTATTCTTTTTGCTGGTTTATTCCATTTCCGGAGTCTATGTTTACCATGTCAATCCCAGTGATTTAATGGCCGGCTACGTCTTCGGCGCGGTCTGGCTGAGCGGGATGATTTTCTCTTTAGAACTGTTCCGCTTTTTATCTCTGATTAAAGAGGGCTCAAAATAACGGGGCAAGTATTCCGGCGCAGCGCAAAAAAATTTCTGCGCCGGCATGCAGCGGCCCGGATTCAGATGTGCAGGAACTGAAGGCCGCCGCCGATCTCCCCGTCCGTGATCGCTTCGCCGCTTTATCATGGCTTCATTCGGATTCCTTTGACAGAAGGAGACAGGCAAAGTAAAATAAATTTATTGATAGCGGCTGACGGAACAGGGCACCGGAGAAGGTGTCCTTGTCTATGACTAAAAACAACGGGCGGATTTTCAGCGGAACAGGAAGAAAATGAGTGCGGCCGACGAATAGTTCTGTAGTTAAGCCGATCGGCTGAAGAAGCGGTTTGCACTCATAGGGGGAAATGAGTTTGGCGAAGGAAACAGTGAATAAAAAAGGAACGAAAAGCAATCTGCCGTTAAGGCTCAATATTTTATTTTTGATCGTTTTTCTGGCGTTTGCCGCTTTGATCGTTCGCCTGGGCTTTGTTCAAATTGTGAACGGCGCGCACTATAAGAGCATTGTCAACGGCAACCATAATCAGACGGCCAGCATTGCATCGGCCCGCGGGAAAATTGTCGACGTCAATGGGGTGCCTCTTGCAAGCAATAAGGCGGAACTGGCAATCGTATACATACGCAACGCCGGCATTGACGCTCAGAAAAGCCTGTCCATTGCCCGGAAACTGTCCCAGCTGATCACGATGGATAATCAGGCGCTGCAGCTGGTGACGACACGGGACAAACAGGAGTATTATGCGCTGACTCATTTTAAGAATCTGCAGCAGGCTTACAATACTTATCTGTCGCAGAAAGAACAGAATGCGCTCACTTCCAATCCGACCAATGAGTACAACGTCCTGCTCAGCCGCATCCCGAAACGCGTCCTGAACGGTTTCACAGCCAAAGACATGCAGGTGATGGCGATTCAGCATGCGTTTAATCAGGCCTCTAACCTGAATCCGTATATTATTAAAAGAGGCCTGAATGTAAATGACAAAGAATATGTCAATGTCGTGGACCACCTCAGTGAATTTAACGGGACGATACAGACTGCCGACGTTTCTTCGCGGGTTTATGCTTCGAATGTGCCTTTTTATGTCGGGACGGTCGGACAGATTCCTGCCGAGAAGATCACTAACTATCTGGCGGAAGACTACAGCCGGAACGATATGGTCGGCACGAGCAATCTGGAGGAGGAGTATGAGTCTTATCTTCGCGGCGTTCCGACAACCATGACTTATCATACGAAAAACGGGCTGCCGGTCGGCAATCCGACGGTCAAAGCAGGCCAGCGCGGCGACGATCTGCAGCTGACCATTGACAGCCGGCTGCAGAGTGCGGTGCAGCAGATTCTGATTTCGAACATTCAATCGGCGCGGGCGCAGGCCGGAAACGGCCAGAACAACAGTGCCTATGCGGTCGTGATGAATCCGAAAACCGGGGCAATCCTGGCCATCGGCGGTGAAAAAGTAGTCAACGGCAAATTTGTCGATGCATCGAATGAAGCGGTCAACGGCCAATTCGCCATGGGATCCGCGGTCAAGGGCGCAACCGAGCTGACCGGATTCCAGTACAACGCGGTTCCGTCCTATTTCACCGATATGCCGATCCAGTATCCGGGCCAGAATGCCAATAACAGTTTTAAGTCATGGGAAGTCAGCGGGTTAGGCACCCTGACGCCGGAGCAGGCTCTCGAGTTCTCCTCGAACGTCTTTATGGCCAAGGTTGCCTCGAACATGGCCGGGATCATTCTGACACCGTCAGGAGGGCACTATCAGGCGACGCTGCCTTCGGCGAGCAGCCCGCGGTTCACCCGGGCGGTCGAAAATCTGCGCAATGGCTACAGCCAGTTCGGACTCGGCGTAAAGACAGGCATTGATCTGCCGACCGAGGGAACCGGTTATAACGGCGGGATGCCGGATAATCCAGGTCTGATCCAGCAGTTTGCAATCGGCCAGTTCGATACGTACACACCGCTTGAAATGGTCCAGTATATTTCGACAATAGCCAACGGCGGCTACCGGGTTCAGCCGCATCTGCTGCAATCGGTCCACGCGCCGAGCAGCGATCCGACCCGGCTCGGTTCAACAATCTATACGTATAAAACGAAGGTTTTAAATACAATCAACGATACGCCGCAGCAGCTTCAAACCGTGCAGCACGGACTCTATCTGGTGACGCACGGCCCGGCCCAGAATGCGACCGGAATTATGCTTGGAACGGGAGCCAACGTCAAATATAAGATCGCGGCAAAGACGGGCACCGCACAGATCGACGCCAATGACCTGAGCCTGTACAATGAAACGCTTGTTTCATATGCGCCATACGACAATCCGCAGATCGCCGTGGCGGTGGTCGTACCGAGTGTCCGGACAGGGATCCAGAACAAACAGATCGCATTGGAAATTTACCAAAAATACGACAGCCTCTACCATTACACGAGCAGCAAGTAACTGAAAAATTGCTTTAGAAGCAAACGATCTGCCGCGATCGTTTTTCTTTATTAAGTCTGCTGGATCTATCTGACTAAAGGGGTTATGAGCAGAATTTCTGAGCTGTTTTATTAGATCTCCAGGAGTTTCAGACAATTCCGGATAAAGTTCTTGCACATGGAGCCGATCAGTTGTACCAACATCAGGAATTTCTTGGCTATCTGGACTCGTTCAGCAATCATGTCCAATCATGATTGCGGCGATTGAATTCGGCCGTCTGATTGTTATCAGCAATTTTGAATCTCAAATGCCTCACAAGGGAAAAATGCTTGAGGCACAAAAAATGAACGCCTCTTTTGTTGCCAATCGATAAAGAGCGCGTTCATTTTTAGCATTAAATAATAAATTTAATCATCGATCAAAAGCTTTTTACAAAATAATGCATTTCAAAACCTCATCGCGAGACCATCGAAAGTGTTGAATTTCCTCCTAAGTGCCTGTGCTGAGACGGCGGGGACAAAAGAGGACAGAGGGCAATCTGCGGCTCCCATGCTTGCCACTTCTTTTACAATGCTTGAACTTAAAAAAGAATACTTGTTGCTTGACATAATGAAACAGGTTTCAGCTGATGGATTCAATTGCTTATTTAATGAAGAAATCTGTAACTCATATTCAAAATCTGAAATAGCTCTCAGGCCCCGTAAAATGATGGAATAATTCTTTTCCTTGAGATAATCCGCTAAAAGGCCGTCAAAACTGTCAATGCTGACATTGGCCAAGTGTTTTGTTGATTCGTGCAGTAAAAATTTGCGCTCCGGCACCGAGAATAATGGATGTTTCGCTGTATTGTTCAGGACGGCTACAACGAGGTGATCAAACATCCGGCTTCCCCGTTCAATAATATCAAGATGGCCAAGGGTCACTGGATCAAAACTCCCCGGATAAACAGCAATTCGTGGCATATTTTTTCATTCCCTCTCCAAGGTAGGCTTTATAGCCTTAATACCGCTTATATTGCTTTTTCCCCATCTTTTTTCAAAGGGAGTTTCAGCAGCTTTCTGTATCTGAAATTCACGATATAACCGAATACAATCGCCAGCAAGTTAATCATCAAGGAAAAGATAAAGATGCCCCGAACATTGTGGAATTTTAAAATCAGACCGGTTAAAAAAGGAATGACGGTTTGTGCAATCCCTGTAGAGGTATACATAATGCCTGTGATTGTCCCTTTTTTTTCAGGGAAGAATTCGCAGAATACGGTCAAACCTAATTGCAGAACACCGGCTATTGTCACACCAATAAGAAAGGCCATTAATTCTGCAACGATAAAAGATTTGGCGAGTAAAAAGAACAATGTTGCAAAAAAAGAGGCAATTGGAAAAACAAGCACTACTGTAACCGGTTTCACTCTTTTAAGAACGATTGTCAGTGCAAGAACGGAAATCACCGATCCGATACCGTACCAGCTTATAAGCTTAAGAGAACTTTCCAGGCTCATGCCAATAGCTTGCTGTCCAAATGTGGGCAGCCATGTTTGCATGATATAAAGCAGGGCAGGGGCTGTAAATCCAATCAAAATAAGTGAAAATCCCTCAATCTTAAAATGAGGCTTTGAGACAAAACGACTCTCTTTATTGGATGAAACCGGTCCTTCGGTAACCTGCATTGGCGGAAATGGAAGCTTGATTAAACACAGACTGATTAAAATGTATGCGAAAGCGGGCAGAAAAAATGCCCAGCCCCAATAGATATGGCTATTGATGAAGGCCGCGATGATGAATGGCAAAAGGGTCGACCCAAAAGAAACGAATGCTTTTATGAGAACAGTTGCCGACCCTGCATATTTGGGGAAAAACTCCATCATACAGGGATAGGTCGCCGTATCCAGACAGGCATTAGATAAACCGCCCAAAATGGCTGCGATCATTGCTGCCGGATAATTGGGGGCAAGAGGAATACCCAAAAGAAAACCGGCCATTAAGAGAGCTCCCAAAATAATCATCGGTTTTCTTCCTATTTTATCCCCTATAAATCCTGCCGCGTAAATTGTAAACAAACGCCCTACGCCATACATTGAGATAAGGAAACTGATTCCTGTCGCATCGGTATGAAATTTTCCCGCCAGGAAAGAGATATTTTGGGCCAGCATGATATAGGCCATGCCGTAAATGAAATAGTTTAAATAACATAGGGATGCCGAAAAATAATATTTTTTATTCATCGTCTAAATTCCTCCCCCTGTCTGTCTAATATTGCACTTTCCATAATCCGTCTTTATTGCAAAAAGCATAGGCGGCAAATCCTTTTTTACAATGAAAAACGCAGTCCTTGCATACCGGACGGCTGCAATAAGCATACGCATCTTCCTCCGCGAGAGCGAAAGTGACTTGAGAGAACCGGTTTAGTTTTAGATATTTAAGCTGCCCTCCTTGAGCGGTTCTTAAATAGACCCATTCAATATGATGGTCTTCGGTCATTGGATGAGGCTTGTTCCCTATTTCTACGACTGCTGCGTGGCTGGCGGATATACCGCCCGTGAACTTTAGAATCGGCAGATGGTCTTCACTTTTTTCCCCGGATGTCTGAGGAATAAGCTCCTTCATTTTCTTGCCGCAGCAACAAAAGGAAAATTGAGATTTGCTATCTTTTTCCTGAATAATCAGATTGCCGCAAACTGTGCAGATGAAAAATCTGGGTTCATCACTGATTATCGGCGGGCGTTTACTGATAATCCTTTGCCGCCCCGTTTTTATTCTTTGCTGTCTGTCATTCATATTATTTTTCATCCCCTGTATATCGTTTGTTCTGCCTTAATAAAAAATTGACCCTCTTTGGATAAGGGATTTCCAAAGAGGGCGGGAAGAGAATTGGATTGCCCTTGTTCATTCAACCGGAATATGAGTTTTTTTAATTTCTTCAATAAGAACGGGTAATATTTTATTTACATCACCGATAACTGCATAGTCCGCTATATCGAAAATCGGAGCCTCGGGATCCTTATTAATGGCAATAATGACTTTCGATGTCTTCATTCCCGAAACATGCTGAATCGCTCCGGAGATTCCGCAGGCAATGTATAGATCGGGATTGACCGTTTTGCCTGATTGTCCGACTTGATGCTGGGAAGGAATCCAGCCTGCATCAATAACGGCTCGCGTGGCGCCCACAGCTCCGTCTAATAAATCGGCAAGTTCAGCGATTCTCTGGAAATTCTCAGGGGATCCCATTCCCAATCCTCCGGAGACGACTACTTTTGCGTCTTCGAGTTTTATACCGGATTCCTGTGCGCTTGAAAGTACTTCTTTTATTCTTGTCCTGATTTTGTCGGAAGGAGTTTTAATTTTTTCCTCGATGACGTATATTCTTTGGTTGTCCCCGATTTTTTCTTTTTTCGAGATGCCGGAACGAACCGATCCGATCTGCGGTCTGGTCTCTGGACTGGACACCGTCTGTATAAGGCTTCCCCCGTGAATGGCGCGCTGCCATTCAATGGTTCCGGACGGACTGTCAATCGCTAAATCTGTACAATTTATGGCCGCACTTGTATGAAGCCTGGCAGCCAGTCCGGCGGCTAAATCATTTCCCGCGTTTGTTGCCCCGAACAGAATGGTTGAAGGTTTGTATTTTTCAATTAACAGGTAGAGTGCATTGGTAAATCCGTCGTTGCTGTATGCTGCATATTCTTCTCCTTCTACAAGAATCAGTCCGTCCGCCCCGAAATTAGCAATCGTCTGCACGCTGCTTTTTAAGTCATTGCCAATAAAAACGGCGACTATCTTTTCAGATCTGATTCTTGCCAGTTCCCTCCCTTTATTTAAGAGTTCAAGACTGATATTCTTTATTTGGTTTTTATTCTTTTCAATAAATACCCATATATTTTCATTATTCATTTTTTGTTCCTCCTGTTATACAAGCTTTGCATCAAGCATTTTTTGAAATAATTCATGTGCAGTTTCCGTATCTGACTGACTCTTAATTCTTATGCCTGCGTCTCTTTTCGGAGGAACAATTGTTTTAATAATTTTTAACGGGATACCGTCGATTTTTGTTTCGCTTTCTAAATCTGAAACATGCAGAATTTTGATTTTTGCCCGGTTAGCAGCCATTTTGCTTTTTATCGTTGCAAAGCGCGGTTCATTGATAACATCACTGGCCGTCACTAGTACGGGGAGCGATACATGGATAACCTGCAATCCGTCATCCGCTTCTCTTGTAATCACCGCATTATGATCGGACTGTTCGATCTTTGCAGCAAACGAGACATGAGGAATAGCCAGCTTTTCCGCTATCTGCGGCCCCACCTGGCCCTCTGCATCATCGGTCGCCTGTTTACCGCAGAAGATCATATCAAAGTCACCCAATTGTTTAATAGCCGCCGAAAGAAGAGCCGCTTTCGTGTATGCATCAAATGAATCTGCTGAATTCTCACTGATCAGCACGGCTTCGTCTGCACCGACAGAAATGCACTCTTTCAGTGCTTTTAATGCGTCGTCGCTGCCCAGGGACAGCGCAGTTACTTTACCGCCGGAGGATTCTTTTAACTGAACGGCAGCCTCGAGGGCGTTCTTATCGTATGAACTGATCATCTTTGCTGCTTTCGAAGCATCAAAATTTCCGCTGTCGGCATTAATTTGTAATTGTGAACTATCAATGACCTGCTTGATGCAAACTAAATAATTCATGATCATAGTTCCTTCCTTTCAAAACGGTAATTAAAAAATAAAAAATAAGAAAATCAACGCAACATTTGGCGGGCAATCACTATTCGCTGAATCTGGTTAGTTCCTTCGAAAATCTGAAAAACCTTTGAATCTCTCATCAATTTTTCTACAGGATATTCTTTGCTGACGCCATAGCCTCCGAATATCTGAACGGCATCCGTTGTGACTTTGACAACCGTATCCCCGCAAAATGTTTTTGTAATGGCACCGGCCTCAATGATAGCCTGCTGTCCTTCATTTTGATCGATAAGATCCATTGAATGTTGAACAAGCTGTCTGGCTGCTTCAGTTTGAATTTCCATATCGGCAAGCATCATTTGAATAGCCTGAAAATGGGCGATCGGCTGGCCGAATTGTTCACGCTCTTGGGCAAATTTTATACTTTGGTCAATAGCTGCCTGGCAAATGCCGACTGCTAACGTCCCGACAAATGCTCTTGATACATTAAGCGCTTTCATTGCGATTTTGAATCCTTCGTCTTCCTTACCGATTAAATGATCGGCCGGAACACGTACGTTGTCGAATACGACATCAGTGGTATTTGAAAGCCGAAGTCCCATTTTATTTTCTTCTTTGCCAACGGTAATACCCGGACGGTTCCTTTCCACAATGAAGCCGGAAATGCCGTGAGTGCCCTTTTCACGATCTGTCGAAAAGAAAACAACGTACACATCCGCTACGCCGCCGTTTGTCACAAAACACTTGCGTCCGTTCAGGATGTATTCATCCCCGTCTTTAACAGCCGTCGCCCTGATCGCTCCCGCATCTGAACCGGCATTGGGTTCGGTTATTGAAAAAGCAGCAAATGCACCGGGGACGATGATATCGGAGAATAATTTCTTTTGGTGATCATTTCCTGCCAAAATAACGCCTCTTAAAGCGACGAAAGTAGAGACGAGTGAAATTGCAAAACCGGCATCTACTTTGGCCAGTTCCTCAAAAATAATAGCCGTCGTCTTAAAATCCAGCCCCATCCCTCCATAACTTTTAGGAATCTCCAGCACATGCAGGCCCATATCGAAAGCCTCTTTTAAAAGTGCACCCGGGAATTCTCCTTTTTCATCCAAACTTTTAACATGAGGTTTAACCTTTTTCTGGGCAAATTCTCTGACCAGATCTCTTAGCTCCTGCTGCTCTTCGGTTAATGTTAGCTCCATTCTATTTGCCTCCCCAAAATCAATCCTTCTTTTCAAAGCGTGAAAACTTCAGCTCGCCAGATTAAAAAGAACACGCTTCCTTTTCGCCTACAATGGTACCGCTCCAAATAATCTTAAACAATTTGATACTGTACATCCTTTTTGGATTATACAGGCCGTGTCTAATGAAAAGCGGATCGATTACTGGAGATAAACAATAAGACATCCGTGGAATTGAATTTGTTTCACGCTCATCATTTGTGATCCGGTTTTACGATCACTGGAGAAATCGGCATTTATTCCGATTTTTTCGTTCATCTGTTGATGAAATGGAGGCATCTGTTTGTGATGAAGAATTTAATTCAACCAAAAGGAGATCTTCTGCTGCTTTGGAAAATTTCTTCAGCCGGTTTAGAAAGCTGACTGTCGGTTAGTCATTAAATGCTGACGGTCACAGCCGCTTTCTGATCCGGTATTAAGCATGCCAAGAGGCACAGTCTGGACGCGTTCAGGTACGTGAAATCGGCGCATCTATTTTGCACTGAATCAGGGAAAGTTTTGAAAACTATTTTACTATTACCTAAAAAAGAAGGGGAGGGACCCTTTCATGAATCATTCAACTTTCTTTGGTAATTGGCTGGGGTCCAGATGGTCAAAAAGAAATTTTTTGAAATTGCGGACGACAGGTGATTTATTATTATGAGGGATGACTAAAAACAACGTCCGAACAAAATGCTGCTTTAGATGAACAATGGCGACATTTTTCCATAAAGTATTCAGGACCGTTTTTGATGAAACACAGGCGATGGCGGCGTTCTCGGAAACAAGCCCCATGCATGTATCGACATATTTTGTAGTAAAAGTGAAATGAGGTTTAAAGCCTACTGAATGGCAGGCTTCAAGCGTATCCTGATACAAACCGGAAGTCGGCGAAAGAATGATAAATGATTCATCAGCCGCCTCTTTTAGATCTATGGTTTTTCTTTTGGCAAACGGATGATCCAGACTTGTGACAAGGACCAGCTCGTCCTCCGCGATTGGAAAGGCATCCAGCTTTTGTTTTGAACAGTCGGATTTAAAGGCGGTCAGAAAGGCGAGATCAATTTTTCCAGCATCAAGAGGCGGGTATAGATCAAAACACTCTGCCTCATGCAGCTGTATGGAAATGTTCGGATACTGTTTACCAAAAGCGCTGATTAAGTGGATGATACCGAACACTTTCATCACCGGCGTACTTCCGACCGATAGTTGGCCCTTTAGACCCAAGGCGAACTTTTTCATTGCTTTTTCGCTGTCATCTAAATCACCGACGATTCTTTTTGTACGCTCTACGAATTCCAGACCGCCCGGGGTTAATTGAACGTGGCGGGTTGAGCGGGAAAATAATTCAACACCTAGCTCATCTTCGAATTTTTTAATCTGTTGGGAAAGAGTTGAAGGCGTTATACAAAGTTCAGCTGCTGCATTTGTAAAATTCTGATGTTTGGCCACGGCAAGTACATATTTTATTTGGTAAAGTTCCATTCCCCTTTCTCCTCTCATCAATGAAATTATAAAAATACGACACTATAAAATCTTGAAATAGATCCAATGGTAAAAAAATGAATTACAGATGCTGTGTAAGCCTTTTCATTGTGCCCCGTCACGTTTGCCACATAATATTTTATCATTCAAAAATGAGAATTTGTTCACATAATTCGCCGATTTGAAGCGGCTATTAATTGTTTATAACCAATAGTTATTGTCAATCAGATTAAAATAAATAATGGCATGCTTTTTAATAAGAACAATTTGTCTTGAATTGTTCAAAAGGATAAAATGGGGCTGCAATTGTTATGAAAGCTGTGTCACAGATGTTTTATTAAGCACCAGTAATTCTTGATTGAATGAGAGGCAAACGGACTGTCGCCTTGAAGAGAAAATGCCATGCTTATCATGGAATAATTTATGTTTAACGGCGGTTTTGAATTCGATTTCGAAACTGCCGTTTTCTTTTTGGAAAATTGGACTGCAGAGGGCATGATGGCTGCGCTCCTTTTTTTATGCCATGCTGTCAGCAGTCGGCATGGAAATAGGAAGTTCAAACAGCCGGCACTGCTTGCTGACGGTCACCAGTCTATATGTAATGGACTTTCATTAAAAAAATAAACACGCTCAGACGGTTACAGCGCGCCTATCAGTTTTTTGTGCCGGATCAACTTGAAATCAATCCCTGTAAAGCCGACTAAAAAAAAATAATCAGTTAACAACCAATAGAAATTAATCAATCATGTTAGGACAAACAATGCCTGCTCTTGTTTATAGAAACAAATTGTTTTGGATTATTCAAAGAAATAAGATATAAGCGAAATCGGGATGTGAACGGTTTCGCGGCTGCATCCCGTTTCTAAAGTATTTGTGAAAACGCTTTTGCGGAGGTGATCGTTTATTGTCAGATGTTTTTAGGCTTGGCGCTAAAAATAAAAAAATGTGGAGGAGAAGAGAAGTATGAAATTAAGCGACGAAGAGCTAAATAAGTTGATTATGCACACACGTAAAGTGGTTGAAGAGGAATTGGAGCCTCTTCAGCCGGAGATTGAACAAACAAATGTTTTTCCGGAGGAGTTCTTTGATATTTGTCGTAAAAACGGCTTTTTTGGACTCACTGTTCCGGAAGAATATGGCGGAAAGGGACTAAATGTCGAACAATTCTTCCCGGTACTGGAACAAATATGCCGGGGTCCCGGCGGCATGAGAATGAATCTGCACCATGCAAACGGCCTGGACTGGCGGATCATGTATGAACACGGTTCAAAGAAATTAAGAGATAAATGGATGCCGAAACTTGCCAATGCCGACTTATATATTAATTTTGCCTTGACAGAACCGGATTGCGGTTCCGGAGCGGATATTCGCTCGACTGCCGTTAAGAAAGGCGGCAAGTGGGTTATTAATGGGGAAAAGACGCTTATTTCTCATACGGATATTGCAAACGGCACCTATGTCATTGCTGTGACCGATGAAAACAAGCGAAAAAAAGGCGGGCTGACGGCATTCTTCGTAGAAACAGATCTCCCCGGATTCAATGTAGAACCAATGCCTCATATGATGGGATGCCGCGGGGCCGGACATGCTTATTTACATCTTAAGGATGTCGAGGTTGATGAGGACCATGTTCTGGGCAATGTCGGAGACGGATTGGATATTTTCATGGACGCCTTGGCTCTGTCGCGTGCTTCAATTGGTGTCAGCTGCCTTGGCTTGTCGCAAAGGTTCCTGGAGTTGGCAATTGCAAGAGCAAAGGACAGAGTCACCTTTGGGAAACCTCTGGTCAAACGTCAGGCGATTCAACAAATGATTGCGGACATGGGAACGCAGGTTTACGCACTCCGCAGTATTTTATGGGATACGGCCCGTCAGTTTGACCGGGGCGAAAATATTGAAATGAAATCCTCAATGTGCAAACTGCACGGGATCGATACGGTACGCACGGTTTCTGATTCATGCCTGGAAATCTTCGGAGGCATTGGATATTTTGAGGATAATCCGTATGGACCGGTGGAAAGGATGTATCGTGATGCACGGGCGCTTTGGTTCGAAGAGGGACCGCGCACGGTTCAGCGGTTAACAGCCGCGCGGCCGCTTATTGAAAACGGCGGAAATATCGAATAATAGCAAAGTATCATGGCTCTTTTTATTTGGATAATTGCAGGAAGTCCGCTTCCTGCATTCTTAATTAATTCTGAAAATCTGAAAGTCTCATAGAATGAATGCTTCAGCTCTTAAGTTTAATTGTTAAAGGAGATTGGTGAATGATGAAACCTCTTGAAGGTGTAAAAATCATAGAAATGGATGCATTTATGGCGGCGCCCACCGTGCCCCGAGTGCTGGGCGAATGGGGAGCCGACATTATTAAAATAGAACCGCCGAAAGGCGATCCTTGCAGAACTCAGGCGGGAGTCTTTAATATGCCGTACTCAGACGAAGAAAATCCGGCATTTGACATTGCCAATGTTAATAAAAAATTTGTTTGTATTAATTTAAAGACCCAAGAAGGAAAAGAAATCGCATATAAACTTCTGGAAACAGCCGATGTTTTAGTCACCAGTTTCCGGACAAAAGCTTTGGAACGAATGGGTTTTTCCTATGAAGAATTAAGCAAAAGGTATCCAAAGCTGGTTTTCGCCCGGATTCTTGGCTATGGGGAGAAGGGTCCGCAGAAAGATGCCGCAGGATTCGATGCCACGGCCTATGTATGCCGGGGAGGTATATTGACCTCAATGACTGAACCCGGTGAGTCGCCGCTTAATGAAGTCAATGCCTACGGCGATTTTCAGGCGAGTATGTGCCTGGCCGGGGGCATTTGTGCGGCTCTTGTCGGAAGACAGAAAACGGGCAAGGGAGATAAGGTAACCGTCAGCCTGCATCATACAGCGCTGTTTATGATGAATGTCGCTATTGTCGCTTCCGAATTCGGAAATAAGTATCCGAAATCGAGAAGACGGGTAGCCAATCCTTTTAACAATACGTACAAGTCGAAGGATGGCCGATGGTTTGTCTTTTGTGCCCCTGAATACAATCGCGATTATAACAAAGTGATGAAAATGCTGGATCGTCCGGATCTCGCCGACAATGAAAACTACCGGACAATAGAGCGGGTTAACGAACTGAAGCTTAATTCGGAAGTAATTGACATCATCAGTGAGCAGATGGTGAAGAAAAATCTTGATGAATGGATTCAATTATTTAAAGAAAACGATATTGCTTTTGAAAAAGGCTACACGCCGGATGAAATTCTGGCAGACGAGCAGGCATGGGCGAATGATTGTCTCAGAAAAGTAAAATATCCGACCGGAAATGAACGGGTACTGATTACTTCGCCTGTACGCTTTAAAACAGTAGGAAATCCGGAGATGCGATTATCGAAACCGCTCGGTCATGACAATAGAGAGATACTGTCGCAGTACGGTTATTCTCCGGACGAGTTACAGAAACTGGAATACGACAAAGTGATTATCAGCAAAGATCATAAAACAGTAAATGAGTAAGCGGCATGTACGGATAAATTGTTCTAAGGAGTAAGTTACTATGGCTGATGAAAAGTTTCAAGTAATCGTTATCGGTGCCGGATTAGCAGGCATCGCCGCAGCTTACCGTCTGGCTAAGGCGGGAAAAGAAGTCGTGCTTGTTGACAGGGGAGAATCTCCCGGAGCAAAAAATGTGAGCGGAGGCCGCCTGTATACCTACGCCTTAGAAAAATTGATGCCCGGGAAGTGGCAGAATGCTCCTCTGGAACGGGAAATCAAACGAGAAATGCTGATGATGATGACTGAAAAGGACAGCATGACGGTCGATACGTCTTTTCAATCCACCCAATCGAAATCATTTTCCGTTTTGAGGACCCGGTTCGATGCATGGCTGGCTTCAAAGGCGGAGGAGGCCGGGGCGATGGTCATCTCAGGGACAACCGTAAACAGTCTTGTTCTTCGTGAGGGAAGAGTCTGCGGAATTGAGACAGGCGGCGAGGAACTGGAAGCGGATTTGGTCATTGATGCGGAAGGAGTGAATGCTTTGCTTGCGGAACGAGCGGGCATGATACGGAAACTTGCGATTTCCGATATTGCGGTGGGTGTTAAATGTGTTTACGGATTATCGGAAGATGAGATCAATGCCCGTTTCAATCTTTCCTCCGGGGAGGGTGCCGCCATGCTGTGTGCCGGCGATTGTACAAGAAAAGTAAGCGGCGGTGCCTTTTTCTATACGAATAAAGAAAGTATTTCGGCAGGCATTGTGGTAGATGCGTCTGCGTTAAAGGAATCCGATTTTTCCGTAACGGAGATGGTTGAACGGTATTTGTATCATCCCTCAATTGCCCGCTATCTTGAAGGCGGCAAATTGATCGAGTACAGCGCCCATCTGATTCCGGAAGGGGGCTTCCGCTCATTGCCCCGTCTGTGCTCTGATGGATTCCTTCTTGTCGGAGATGCCGCCGGGCTCGTTATTAATCGCGGTTTTACAGTCCGTGGCATGGATTATGCAATACTCTCAGGAATGGCCGCGGCGGATACAGCCATTGAAGCTATTGAGGCGGATGATTTCTCTGAAAATTTATTGAAATCCTATCAAAACAGACTCGATCAGACAGTGATAAAAGATCTGAAGACATTAAAGAATTCTCATGATTATATGGGTCATTCGAAACACCTTTTTAATACGTATCCTGATCTTGCCATCGCGCTGATGAAAGATCTGTATACCGTTGACGGAACGCCGGCGAAATCGGTAATGACTGCGGCCAGGCAGTCCATAAAAGGAAAAGTGTCATTGTTCGGTATGGTGAAAGACGCTTTTAAAGGAAGTCGATCTCTGTGATACGCATGAAAATGGATAACTGCCTGGCTCAAAATAAGTTTAATAGTGATGATCAGCATCCACACATCGTTATTGACCCGGAGCAATGTTTAACGTGCGGGCACAAGGCATGCACGAGATGCTGTCCGGCGGAACGGTATCAGTGGGATGAAGAAAATCAGAAATTGACTTTCGATCATGTAGGCTGTCTGGAATGCGGAAACTGCCGGTTAGTTTGTGAAAGACTGAATCAGAGTCTCCCCGGTTATTCATGGAATTATCCTGAGCAGGGTAAGGGCGTTGTTTTCAGAGAAGGCTGATCGGTTCTTTGTCTTTTAAAATCAGCCCGGGGAGGAGGAGTTTGATGTGGATTTGGAAATGAAGCTGAACCGTTCTCAGATAGACAAATATCGGCGCGAAGGGCATTGGGGCGATGCGACATTAGCGGACTTGTGGAGAATATCTGTCCTCAGTTTTCCTGAGAAAACGGTAGTTAAAGACAACCATGGACTGCAGCTGACCTATAAGGAGACAGACAGGGCGGCTGACAGAATAGCCTCTTTTTTGATAGAGGCGGGTATTCAAGCGGGAGATTCTGTATCCGTACAATTGCCGGGATGGGCGGAGTTCATGATGATTTATGTAGCCTGCTTAAAAACAGGAGCCGTGATCAATCCGCTTTTGCCTAACTTCAAGGGAAGCGAACTGACTTATATTCTTAAAAAATGTGAATCAAAAGTGCTGTTTATTCCTTCGCAGTTTAGAAAACAAAATTATCCATCAATTATTGCACAGATCAGGAAAAATGTTTCATCTTTGCAAAAAGTGGTGGTCGTTGAAAAGGGAACGAAAGCATGGACTCAGTGTACGCTGGCAAACATTCTGAAATCCTGCGAGCCATTCTCTCAGTACAGTCCTCTGAAGGCCAATGATTTGGCGGCTGTCCTTTTTACCTCAGGTACAGAAGGAGTGCCGAAAGGCGTCATGCTGACTCACAATAATATTATTGCCAGTGAGCGTGCATTTTGTGCAAACTTTCATCTGAATTATCTGGATACTGTATTTATGCCGGCACCGGTTGCCCATGCCATTGGTTTTCACCATGGGCTGACAGCCTCTTTTATGATTGGCGCAACCTGTGTGCTGCAGGATGTTTTTAACGCGGAGGAAGCGCTGCGGCTCATTGAGCGCGAACCGTGCACGGCAGGAATGGGCAGTACACCCGTTGTCCACGATTTATTCCTCGCTCTGCAGAGAAACAATTATAATCTTTCCTCCCTGCGTTTCTTTCTATGCGGAGGTTCTCCGATTCCAAGAGAAATGCTAAAAACGGCGAGGAACAGAGGAATCCGATTGATGGGCGTGTACGGTTCAACGGAAAGCGTCCCGCATACAGCAGCTAAATTAGAAGATTCCGCTGAGAAGATCTTCATGACCGATGGAGCCTCACTTGCAGGGATTGAAGTGAAAATAGTCGATAAAAATCACAGTAAAGTTCCGCCGGGTGTCGAAGGAGAAGAAGCTTCACGCGGTCCCAATGTTTTTGCCGGTTATCTGAAAGAACCCGCTCTGACAGACAAAGCTTTGGATAAAGACGGATGGTATTACAGCGGCGATTTAGGGGTCATGGACAAAGACGGTTATATCCGGATTACAGGAAGAATTAAAGATATTATCATCCGGGGCGGAGAAAATATCAGCAGTTCGGAAGTCGAAGGCATTCTGATGCAGCATCCCAACGTCCGCGAAGCAAGCGTAATCGCGATGCCGGATAGCAGACTGGGTGAAAGGTCCTGTGCGTATGTCGTTTTGAATGACGTCAAAAAAGGTTTGTCATTAAATGAGGTTATTACATTTTTTAAAAATAAACAAATCGCTATGTATAAAATTCCCGAACGCGTGGAAATCGTAGATAGCCTTCCCCATACGGCATCCTTAAAAGTCAAGAAGTATTTGTTGAGAGAAGACATTAAACGAAAATTGAAATCCAGTGTACTTGAGTAATTCTTTTTTTGTGGATTTTTGAAGAATAAGGAGAGAGATACGATTAAAGGGAGTGAACAAAAATGATGGAACGGAGCAAGTATTTTCCGGTCGCGGGCGCGGTATATCTAAACTATGCCATGCTTGGAATTGCGACTGTTATCATATCACAATACAGTAATTATTTTGAGAAAGCATGGTCAACCAATCTTGCAGGAATATCGCAAGTGATCTCGATGGTAGGAATAGCCCGAATCATTGTCATTCTGTTTGCGGGACCGGCGTCTGATAGATTTGGCCGTAAAGCAATTGCGATTACCAGCTGCATCTCAACTTTGATTTTCTTTGTAGGATTGATCATCAGTCCGAATATCATTGTTGCAGATATTACGGCCTTGTTTTTCGGCATCTCCCAATCTGTTGCCGATACTTCATGTTATCCGATTCTGACGGAAGCATTTCAGGAGAAAGCACCGTCAATGATGCCTCTGGTTAAAGCAGCCATGTCTCTCGCACAAATTGTATTGCCCTTTCTTATTGCGGCGTTTCCGACTGCAGTACCGCTATTAATTATTTTTGCTGTGATCATGGTTCTTAATGCTGTCTTCTTTGCACTATGCAAATATGCGCCGCAGACGATCGAAAAAATAGACAAAAAAGTAGAGACGAAAACTGCAGCAAACAAAGATAACGCCGAACCCATTGTAAAACGTTCAATATGGCTGGATGGCGCCCCGCTTGTTTTTATCGGTTTTTCATCATGTATCACTTTTTACTTATTTATGCAGTATATCCCTGCTTTCGGGACGAATATTCTGCACCTGTCAAGCAGCGCGGCGGGGACTCTTCTCTCCTGGTATGCGACGGCATCGTTGATTTCGGTGTTTGTGAGTTCGCTTATCGTCACTAAAGTCAAGCCGATCACTATTGTGCTTCTCTACACGGTGATTTCAGTTATTTTCCTGTTTATCTTAGTATTGTTCCCGAGCGTCATGCTGGCCAAAATTACCGGCCTTATCATCGGCTTTTTCGCGGCAGGCGGTGTATGGCAGCTTGGCCTGTCCATTTTAACCACTTACTTTCCCAACGCAAAAGGCCGGGTGACCAGTTATTACAGCTGTGGTGCGGCTCTGTGCTATTGGATCGGGCCTGCCTTGTGCGCTATTTTAATAACAAATAAACCGGAGAGTGTTGTTAATGCTTTCTGGCTGGACATCATCATTACACTGATGGGAATTGCTGCTGCGGCACTCGTTTTTGTACGGGATAAAATGAAAAATAAAGAACCGGCAGAAAAATTAATGAATATGTCGCATTGATCGTAATTCTAAAGTGCCGGAATCCGGTGTGTTAAATTTAAGGTTGACAAAATCAAGGTCATGTCGCCTACGATTCACTGGTTAAGTCAAAAAGTCCTTCTTTCAGAGAAGGATTTTTTGACTTTCTTTCCTCGCTTAACAGCGGCCCGCCTCAGTCAGTTTACTTCAAATTCTTAGTGATCAATCACGAGGGAAACCACTGTCATTTTCACTATTTTTAAAAGCAATAACCCAAAATAAACAGATTGCATTGGAAATTTATCAGAAATACGACAGCCTCTACCATTACACAAGCAGCAATAGCAACTGAGATAACTAAAATATTTAAAAGCAGTTATTCAAGCAGAACAAACGGTCAAGACCTGAACCTATGGGCCTTGCCGTTTTTAATTACCGGGAACCAAGCTGCTTTATTGCTCCTCGGCAGCTGGCGGCAAAGAGTGTTGTTTTGTGGTGGCAAAATGATAAGAATGTTATGTATCTGTTATCTGTCTATTAAATTTTTAGCCGGGAAATACATGAGACTGCAGTTGTGAAAAAAGATATTTTAGGGAGGCATTGCGTCAGTTGGGATGGGCGGTGATTATCCCGCAAATAGAAGAAGAGGATACTTGTCATATTAACCCTGTACGCTAAACATTTAGTAAGAATATTATCAAAACATACTCGATAATTTATTATTTATCGTCGATAATATGCAATAAATAATTATTAGTTTACCATCATGTATTGATTTAATGATCAATATATGATATAAGTAGATGTGGGCAAAAAATCTATACAAGAAGGAGTGAGGCACAAACTGCAACCGTATTCAAAGAAGGATAGGGGTAAATTATCGTTACAGTTTACAATTACAACTTGAGTAAGTATTCGTTCCGAAGAATTGGTCGGGTCAGAAAGAACTTGTTTGAATAAATCGAAGCGCCCAGGAAATAAACTTGGCTTGCCAATAAACCAAAAAAGAAGGTCTGTCAAATGAAACTTGCGCTTAATGATGCTACGACGTTGGAAAATGCCACTCTGGAACAGGAATTGGATTTGTGTGAGGAAAATGGATACGATTTCATTGAAATTCGAACTATGGACAAATTACCGGAATATTTACAGAACCATTCTTTGGAAGATCTGAATCAGTATTTTAAACACCATCATTTGAAACCTCTGGCACTCAACGCTCTAGTATATTTCAACAATCGCAGTGAGACCGGCCACGCAGAAATTATCAAGGAATTCAATCACATGATGGATATTTCGGATGCGATCCATTGTCCTTATGTTGTTGCAGTTCCTCTAGTGACTCAGGAAAAGTTTTTTACCAAGGATATTAAGGAAAGTTGTGTTTCCGTCTTAAGAGAACTGTCGGACATTGCTGCTCCGCACAACGTGAAGATTCCAGTGGAATTTCTGGGACATCCCCAGGCGACGGTAAATCGCTTTGAGCAAGCTTATGATATCATTCAGACTGTGAATCGCGACAATATCGGTTTAACCCTTGACTCCTTTCATTTTCACGGCATGGGATCTAGTTTAGCAGCCCTGGCGAAAGCAGATGGGGAGAAAATATTCCTGTATCACATTAATGATACAGACGATATTCCGATTGGCTTTTTACGGGATGAAGACCGTCTCTGGCCTGGTGATGGATGCATTGATTTAGAGGGAATACTGAAAACGCTTAAAAGGATTGGTTATAAAGGAGCGGCCACCCTTGAACTGTTCCGTCCGGAGTATTACAAGCTTCCGGCCGAAGAAGTCGTGAAAAATGGCAAAGAAAAGACTCTAAAGGTTGTCAGTCAGTATTTCAACTAAATAAACGAGTTCCAATTATTGAAAAATAACAAGAAATAGCTCAAAAATAAAGCGGAATCATAACGAAGTTTCTGTTTGATAACTCATGAGTAATATTTTGTTCTTTATGAACAAGTCAATAGATGCATGTAAAAATTGAGGGAGGAAGCAAATCATGACGTTAAAATTCGGTGTTATTGGTACAGGTGCTATGGGCAGAGAACATATAAAACGCATTACGGAACGGCTATCAGGGGGAGAAGTCACCGCGGTCACAGATATATATGAGGGCGCGATTAATAAGACCCTGGAATTGGGGAAGCAAATCGGCATTGCGCCCAAGGTTTATAAAACGGGTGAGGATCTGATTGCCAGCAGCGATGTCGATGCCATTATTATTACCAATCTTGGCTCGGTTCATGAACAGTATAATCTGGCCGGCATTGCGGCCGGCAAGTATGTATTCAGTGAAAAGCCGCTCGCAGACACGGCGGCCGGCTGTAAACGAATCGTTGACGCTGAAACGAAGGCAGGCAAGCATCTCCTTCAGGTCGGATTTATGAGACGGTTTGATGCGGGCTATCGACAGCTGAAGGAGTCGATTGATTCAGGCGAAATTGGTCAGCCGCTGATTGTTCACTGTGCTCATCGCAATCCCGACGTTGATGAGCATTATACCACATCGATGGCAATCACAGATACACTGATTCATGAAATAGATGTTTTGCACTGGCTTATCAATGACGATTATAAGTCCGTTCGTGTTACGTTCCCGAAACAAAGCAGTTATGCACGGAAAGATCTTCGGGATCCGCAACTTGTTACGATTACAACCAAAAAGGGCATCGTCATCGATGCAGGAACATTTGTAACTTGCCAATATGGTTATGATATCCGTTGCAACGTTGTGGGTGAAAAAGGAGTGATTGGACTGCCGGAAGTGCCAGCGATCCAAAAACGAATTAACGCTAAACTGAGCTATGAGATTTTAACCAGTTGGGCGGACCGGTTTACGACGGCCTACGACGCGGAACTGCAGAATTTTATTGATTCGATTGCGGCCGGTGGGGCGCCCCAGGGTCCGACGGCTTGGGATGGGTATATTGCTGCTGTGACAGCCGACGCCTGTGTCAAGGCGCAGACCTCAGGGAAAGAAGAGTCCATTGCCATTCCGGAACGTCCGGAGTTTTACGATAAATACAGCATGGGATGGCGGGACCGCAGCCATAACACCGCAGCAGGAGCGAAATAATTCAACAAAAGCTACAAAGGAGAGAAACCAGAATGACTGATAATCTCAAGCTAGGTATTGCTCCGATTGCCTGGACGAATGATGATATGCCGGCATTGGGTCGAGAGAACACATTTGAACAGTGCATCAGTGAAATGGCATTGGCCGGTTTTAGTGGGACCGAAATCGGTAATAAATATCCTAAAGATCCGGAAGTGCTGAAACATTATCTTGATTTGCGTCATTTGCAGGTAGCAAGTGCTTGGTTTAGTGCGTTTCTGACAACAAAACCCTATGAAGAGACTGAGAAAGCTTTTATTAAACATAGAGATTTTCTGAATGCGATGGGCGCCAAAGTCATTGTCGTTGCGGAACAGGGCCACAGTGTGCAGGGCCAGATTGACACCCCTCTTTTCAAAAATAAGGCAATTTATACCGAAGAGGAATGGAAACGCTTAGAAGAAGGCTTGAACCGGCTTGGAGCTCTGGCCAAGGAAAAGGATATGAAGGTTGTTTATCATCATCATATGGGTACTGGTGTTCAGACCACAGAAGAAATCGACCGGTTAATGTCCGAAACGGATCCGGACTTAGTTTATCTGCTATTTGATACGGGGCATCTTGTCTTTTCGGGAGAAGACCCGCTAAAAATCTTTAATCGCTATAAGGATCGTATTAAACATATTCATTTAAAGGACATCCGGCCGGGAAAGAGAGACTGGGTTATCCAGAATGACATCAGCTTTTTAAATGCGGTGAAAGAGGGAGCCTTTACGGTTCCCGGTGACGGCGTGATTGATTTTGTACCGATTATCCAGGCGATTCGGGAATCAAATTATAATGGCTGGCTGGTGGTTGAAGCTGAGCAGGATCCTGCGAAAGCCAATCCCTTTGAATACGCGTTAAAAGCACAAAAATATCTTCAGGGAAAATGTGGATTGACGCTGCAGAATCAGAATTCGTTAGTCTGAGGTTCTGCCCAGTCCCTGAAAGTGTAAATTATCTGTCAGATAAAAGGCCACCCGGTGTTGGACATGAGCGTACAGAAACAAACATCACGGGTGACCTTTTTAGTTTCTAACCAACCGCAGTGGCGTCTTGGATACACCAGTTAGACAGGAGCACATCAACAGGATTATGACAAGCTTAGGAGGCGAAATCCTGGATGCTTCGAAAGCGGTTACATGGGGAATTGCTGCTGACTTTTGCGGAGAGAATGTTTATGGGCCGTTAATTTATACGGACAAGAATCTAAAATATATTATTGTTGCAGATACAATAAATCCAATGAAAGACTGCCGTTATATTCTGAACCTGGCGGATTCAGCCTGCTCATTATGCAAGGTCCCATCAGCATTTGGGTATGGGCGAGGCTGAGATTGACCGAGTACCTGAATTGTTTATTTGCCAGATAAAAGGGCTGTCCTGTGTTGAAGATCAGAATACAGAAGCAACCATAGAGGCGACCCATTTAATTATTTCTGATCAATCGGACGTGGAACGTTGTCACGGTTTAATGCAAGTCAGGTTCCCAATAGTTGAAAGGGCTTTCTCTATTGAAAACAGGGAAATGAAGGCCTCTGTCGATGCTTTAGATGCTCTAAAGCATACCACCGTGAGTCATTAGTCCCTTTCGGCCTAGTCGGGGATTTTGAAAAATTAGGGGATGAAATCACAATGACACAATTTTCAAGTCCGGAAACTGTGAGTATAAATCGATCGAATAAATCAAAGCACAGTGTGAAAAGATTTTTTCGTTTCATTACAATCATTTCAACATTTGGTGGACTTCTGTTTGGTTATGACACAGGTGTTATCAATGGTTCATTGATTTATATGAGCCTGCCCGACCAGTTAAATCTTAATAACTTCGCTCAGGGCATGGTAACCAGTGCCGTGCCCCTGGGGGCTGCATTTGGTGCTTTGTGCGCCGGATGGTTAGCCGACCTGAAAGGCCGCCGAAGAACCATCAAATGGCTGGCGGTCATTTTCTTCGTGATGATACTTGGAGATACGTTTTCCCCGAATGCAGGGGTTCTGATTTTCTTTCAATTTTTACTTGGCCTTGCCGTCGGCGGAGCATCGGCCACTGTACCTGTTTTTCTCTCAGAGATGTCTCCCGCCAGAATCAGGGGCCGAGTTGTCATGCAAAACGAAATGATGATTGTCAGCGGCCAATTATTGGCCTACATCATCAATGCCCTGATTAATAGTTTAAGCGGGGGAATGCACAGTTCCTGGCATTACATGTTCGTCGTGGGCACGTTGCCGGCGGTTATTCTCTGGATCGGCATGTGGCTCGTTCCGGAAAGCCCAAGATGGTATGCCTCAAAAGGGAAAATGGGCTCGGCATTGGGCGTGCTAAATAAAATACGCACGACGTCTGAACACGCTCAAAGGGAATTGGGAGAAATTAAAAAAACAATTGACCGTCAAGCAAAAATTAATAAAGAAAAGGCCTCACTGAAAGATCTCAGTACGCCATGGATCCGGCACATCATGCTGATTGGCATAGGCATCGCCATAATCCAGCAGATTACCGGTGTCAACGTCATGATGTACTATGGGACACACATTTTACAGACAGCCGGATTTTCGACGAATGTGGCGATCATTGCTAATATCGCGAATGGTGTGATTGCTGTTGTGGCGACAGCTTTTGGCATGTGGGTGGTCAACAGGGTCAACCGCCGGCCGTTGTTTCTAACTGGCGTGATCGGAACCACTTCAGCACTTTTGTTATTTGGTATATTTTCCGCAGTATTGAGGGGCACCAGTGCATTGCCATTCATCATTCTGGCCTTAATCGTCACTTTCCTGGCCTTTCAGCAGGGAGCCGTTTCTCCTGTTTCGTGGGTGATACTTTCTGAAATATTCCCGCTCAAGCTGCGCGGCATGGGCATGGGATTTAGCGTATTCTTCCTCTGGTTCTCAAACTTCCTGATCGGCTTGTTTTTCCCAGTCGTACTGGGAGCGATCGGCATGTCGTTGACCTTCTTCTCTTTCGTTATTTTAGGACTGGTAGCGCTGTTGTTCGTCTTAAAGTTCGTGCCGGAAACAAGGGGGCGTTCGCTTGAAGAACTCGAACAGGATTTTCACGATTACGTGCCCATGAAACCTGAAAGAATGAAATTTGAAAAAGAGAAATAATTTATCCCAGGGTCTCTGACACTTTTTCGCCCTACTTCGGCTAATCGTTTTTTAGCTGAGCCTAGCAGAGTGTAAGTCTTGAACTGTATGTAAGACAGCAAACAATGGTAACGGGTGTTCGGGGAGTGGAATTATTCAGAGTTGGATGCAGGCTAGGCGGCCGATGCGCCTATACAGATGACCGCAGGCTTTAGCCGGAGGGCTATTTGACACACGCGGCTTGTATCCACACGAAAAGATGGGTTTCCCACGAGTGAACGTGTTTATATAATGGATATTTCTCGGTCGGAATATTATAAACTTTCGATTGAAGAAAATGGGAAAACGACGGAGATTTTGCTAAAAAACTACTTTTAAAGCTTTTAAAAGGAAAAACGCAGAAATTCTTCCTGTCTTCCGCTAATTTTAACGAAGGGAATGTTTTTTTGCTTGCAGGGAAATGAACCGGTTTCCGGTGCTTTCAGGAAATTTTCACGTATACAAGGGGGGTTATAGTGGTGGAAACGGAAATGCAAGAGCAGAAAAGCTTGGAAAGGAAACATTGGCGTTGGACATTTGGCGCTTCCCTCGCTAATTATATTGATTCCGGATCGATTGTGGCCGGCGGTGCGGCTTTAGCTGTATGGCAGGGTCACTTTAATTTAAGCGACTTGGCCGTGGGTGTGCTCAGCGCTTTCAGCTCGAACGCGATTTCGGCCGGCATCGGCGCGCTGATCGGCGGGTGGCTTTGCGACAAAGTCGGCAGAAAGAAGATTTATGAATATGATCTTCTTTGCTATATTGTCGGCATCATCATTCTTGTAAGCGCTCCCTCATCATGGGTGCTTATTCTTGGATATATTATCATGGGGCTGTCTGTGGGTGCCGACATACCGGCTTCCTGGACAATCATCGCCGAGAATGCGCAGACTAAAAATCGAAGCAGACATGGCGGGGTGGCGCAGTCTCTTTGGGCGGTGGGCGTAATGGTCACGCTTGCGATAGCGTTCTTTACAGCTTCGTTACAGATGTGGGGCGTGCGAATCGTATTCCTTCATCTGGCTCTCGTCGCCTTTGCGACGTGGTTGATGCGCGTCGACATGCCGGAATCCAAGACGTGGTTTGAAGAACGCCAAAGAATTAAAGAGGGCTTGGTCACCAATGTAAACAAGGTTAAGCTGTCCAGTCTCTTTAAAGGCAAAAACCTGAAAGCCCTCATTTTCCTGATTGTATTATTTGGCATCTGGAACTTTGCGGCAGGTACGAACGGTTTCTTTCTCCCATATCTGCTCAAGAATTTTGGCAATCAGACACAGGCAACCAGCCTTGTTTTTCAGCTGGCCGAATATGCGGTGACGTTTCTTGCCTGCACATTTATTTTTATGAACTTTGCTGATAATCCCAAGGCACGGAGATGGCTGTTCCTCTCCGGGTCGGGGCTCTGCGTTCTGGCCATGTCGCTGTTCGCTTTTTTCCCATTGAATACCGGTATCGCGATCCTTTTCATCCTTTTTTGGGGCTATGGCAATGGTTGCGGCGAGCAGCAATTTTATCAGATTTGGGCAAGCGAGCTTTTCCCTACGCGATTTCGTGCGACAGCGCAGGGCTTTATGTGGGCCGTCATCCGTATTTCACTTGGTTTTTGGAGCATGTTTGTTCCGATTCTGGCGACAATCGGTTTTCATCTTTTGGGCCTGCTGATGACGATATTCACGCTGATCTCCATGGTGGTTGGTCTTGTCTTTATGCCGAACACAGGAGGGAAATCTCTGAAAAAAATCGAAGAAGAACAGGGACAGGCTTTGTAAAGCTGTACAGAGCGATCAGCAGCGATGTTTTGGTAATTGCTTGGACGGGCGCATAGCAACAGGATAAAGGATAAACTTAAGGAAAGCGTAGTTAGAAATAAAAATATACTGAAAACGGTTTCAAAAAAGTGATCACAGAAACTGCTTCCTCCTGCTCCCGTGAGTAGAGGTCACATCTGCATTTTGCTGCTTTTGTCAAGTGGCTCGGCGTGTCCAATTGAAAAACATTAATTGTGCGCTTTTTCTGATAATAGTCAGAGAATAGGGTATGAAGGATGGCTGTGGGGGCTTTCATGTCCTTTTTTTCCATGTTTTTTCATAATGGGAGGATGAACAGTTAAGCAGATGGATGTGATAACAGCAATTTGTCAATAGATTAAGAAGCGCGGTGGTCCTCCTTTTTCGCCAACAAAAACTTGTCCGCTTATTAAACGCCAAGGTGGATCCAATGATGTCTGTTCGCAGCAGTTTAAGAAGTGAGAAGAGTGGAGACAGGCACTCGGACCATGTTTTTGAAAACGGAGGCATAACCCAGGTAAATCGTTTCGTAAGTAAAATTAATATAAGAGGCCCTAACCTCATTTTAATTTAGCTCTGTAATGGCAATGATACGGGGAATGCTTCAGTTATTTCCATGTACAGATTGTTTTTGAATCATTCTGCTGGTTTCATCAGCGCCTTTCTTAATGAAGTTACTTGCTCTTCCGGTTAATTCAGCTTATGTGTCTTAGATGTCATCAGCGGGACTTCGATTAATTAATCTGCTCTTGGATTTTGAACTTCCTTTGTGTGAATTATGGTTCCAGGCACAAGGGATCCAGAGAATCGTCATATTCCGCCTAATTGTTCGTTCATTTATGAGATTGCTTATATCCGCTCTCCGTATGGTTATCGAGTGAATTTTCCTCAGATGTTTGATAAACTTTAATCTCATGCTCCTTACAATAAATTTCATATTCATTTTTGAGCTTTTCATCCGTAATTAAAACATCGATGCGATCAAGATTCAAGTAGGTGAGCAGCGTATAATGATCAAACTTTGAATGATCTACCAAAACAAACAGTTTATTCGACTTAGCGACAATTTCTTTCTTAATCGGAAATTCAAGAAAATCGGAATTTGTCAGGCCATGTGTCAGAGATAAGCCGGTCGTCGCCATAAACGCCTTATCTATATTGAATTTATCAAATGTATTTTGATTATCCAAACTGATGAAGGAATTTGTCTCTCTTTTATAAACATTGCCGACAATGACGATACGAATATTGGGCAGCGATGCCGCACTGTTTATGACATCCAGATTATTAGTTACAATGGTTGCAGAAAGCGTAGCCGGAATAAAATCCACAATATAGCGCGTCGTTGTTCCGGAATCGATAAAAACGATATCATCTTCTTTAATAAATTGGGCCGCACATTTTGAAATGGCTATTTTCTCCGCCTGATTGCTTGTATCGCGCTTGGAAAAAGGGATCAGTACCGGATCTGCAACGGTAACGCCCCCGTACACTTTCTTAATCGTTCCTGTTCCCAATATTGTGTTTATATCTCTGCGGATTGTATTTTTGGATACATTAAATTTCTTGCATAATTCGTCTAGTGAGACAATTTCATGACTGATGATATAATTTTCAATATCCTGCAAACGTTTGGTCTTCATTTATTTTCTCTCCCCATCGCGCGTCAGATTCATCTGATACCTAAATATAATATGAGTCAAAATGATAATATGAATTAAATTTCTGCATTTACCGGCATGCTGTTAGAAAACATATCCAACATATGTTCTGTGTGTATAAATAGTTCAAAAAGGGACCAATGATTTTGCACTTTTCAGTATGGACTATTTGATAAATCGATAATTATTTCCAACAGAAAAGATCCATTTCAAATGGAAAGTGTAAAAAAAATAAATCGTGGTCGATTATTTTTTTGTGCCTAAATAAGCAGTTCCAATGATCCATTTGAACAAACGAATCGTCCTGACATGCTCCGTCGGACGGACACGAGAATTCCCGAAGCTACATAAACAGGAAAAACCGGCTATGCCCAGACAAAAGCATTTTCAGATTCGTTCCAGTGATTTATGTTGCTCACTTGTTGATGCCTTTCAGGTAAACTTTTTCATCGGCTGTCCTCCGACAGCACAATAACTTAATAAGTAGTATATCACGTACTGATAGCTAAATAAACATCTTGATTTTTTTTGGAATTTATTATACGATATAAATGTGATCAAAATATAATCAATATATTATAAAAATATAATAATTGATTTGGGGAGGTACAATAATCTACCATTCTATCTTGCCTATCTTTTATCTACTTTTTGATCTGAAATGAAACGTTTGTATTCTTTCTACTATGGAATTATTTTTGAATAATAATTTTGGATAAAAAAGAGATGATGAAATGACGCTTTCTCTTGATCTTTCGCTGCTTTTTATATAAGGACGCCAATACTATTGGTAAATGTTTTTATTTTCAACACTTTTGAGTCAACTTTTGAAAAGAGTAATTGCACAAACAAAGAGGTCTGCTAAGAAATGAAAGAATAAAATATAGAAAGGATTGAAGATGATGACTTTTTGGACACAATATCAACCAACAAAAGTTATTTTTGGAGCGGGAGAAACAGACAATATCGGTAAGCATCTGAGTGAGGCTGGTTATAAGCAAGTTCTGCTGATCGCTGATCCTTTTATGGTGCAGTCAGGTGCGGCTCAGAGACTGGTCGATCATTCTGATGGTATTATTGTTGGTGTTTTCGATAAGGTAGATCCCAATCCAACGGTTCAGAATGTCGATGCAGCAATTAAAAAAATTCAGGAATTCAAAGTCGATGCTGTGATTGGTTTCGGCGGCGGTTCTGTATTGGACTGTTCTAAAGCGGCATCCGCCGGGTATGCTTCACAATTAACCGCTGAAAAGCTGGTTACAGGAAGTAAAATCACGGCGGCCATGCCATTGATCTGCATTCCGACTACAGCAGGGACCGGTAGCGAAGTCACACCGGTCGCGATCATCAGCTGGAAAGAAAAGGATATCAAATATCCGCTATCCAGCCCACTGCTCTATGCGGCCATAGCCATTGATGATCCGCGACTGGTTTATTCGGCCCCTAAGCGGGTTATAGCCACACCCGGTGTTGACGTGATTACTCACTGCCTTGATGCGTTGACCAGCGTCAAACATACGCCAATATCCGATCGCCATGCATTGAATGGGGCGAAGATTGCCTTCGACAATCTGGAAAAAGCAGTCAATGATCAGGATAAAAAAGCTCTTGACAATATGATGCTGGCCAGTTTAATCGCAGGTCTGGCTTTTTCTCAGACAGGAACAACCGGTTCTCACGCCTGCTCCTATTACCTAACCTCTAAATACCGCGTCGTTCATGGTGAGGCGACTGCATTTACGGAAGATGAATGGTTCAGAGTTAATTCCAAGGCACGTCCCGAATTGAATCAGATGGTGCAAACGATCGGCTTTAAAGATGCCGAAGCGGTGGCCGTCCGTTTAAATGAGGTGAAAAAGAACATTGGTTTACGGACAACTTTGGAAGAAATTAATGTTCCTTTATCCGATCTTGACACGGTTGCGGAACGGACGATTCAGGCTAATAACTATATCAATAACATTATTCAATTGAACAAGGAAGAAATTAAGCAGCTGCTTCTGAAAAAGAGTGCCAGCTCTGCGGCGCAAAGCTGATTAACCGAGTAAAGTTTTCCCTTATTTCTTGTTTTTAAAAAGGGTTAATCGGTATGGATCTCATCGATGATCCACATTTCATCCATTAATGGAATAATAAAAAGAGCTTTTGACTGTTTAGAAATTGATCTGAGCAAAATAGGAACTTTTTTCGTGGATGTTTAAGTTAAAAGTTATTAAAAGAGGAGTGTTTCATATGAGCGGTTCCTTGCAGTATAAACCGATATCTGAAAAACTGGCGCCCGGGGTTACGCTTGTTCAGAACATAAATGAAAGCAATTCTGAACTTCGGTATGTGTCTCTGAAAATTATTTCTTTACAAAAAGGAGCAGCCTATAAAGAAACATTGGGGAAAAAAGAAGTGTGTGTTGTCGTTCTGACAGGAAAAGCGACGGTCAGCGACGGTGAGCAGACTTTTTCTGAAATAGGTACGCGTCAATCTGTATTTGAAAAAAAACCGACAGACAGTGTCTATATTTCAAATGACAAAAGCTATACTGTATCTGCGGATACGGACAGCCGTATCGTCCTATGCTATTCATTATCGGAACAACAATTGCCAACCAGACTGATAAAAGCTGAGGATAATTCGATTGAGCATCGGGGCAAATATCAGAACAAACGTCTCGTTCATAACATTTTGCCAGATAATGATAAATCGGCCAACAGTTTATTGGTCGTGGAGGTTTACACGGAAGGCGGCAATTTTTCCAGTTATCCGCCCCATAAACATGATCAGGACAATCTGCCCCAAGAATCGCTTCTGGAAGAAAGTTACTATCATGAGATTGATCCCAAACAGGGCTTTGTTTTTCAGAGAGTTTATACGGATGATCGCAGCCTTGATGAAACGATGAGCGTTGAGAACGGCGATGTCGTTGTAGTGCCTAGAGGCTATCATCCTGTAGGTGTTCCGGACGGGTATACTTCATATTATTTGAATGTGATGGCGGGGCCGACAAGAATCTGGAAGTTTCATAATGATCCGGATCATGAATGGATCCTGGATCGTAAGTGAAATAAAAAATCGCTCTCCATATCATCTATTTTGAAGGAGAAATAACTATGAGAAAAACCATTCGATTAACGACAGCACAAGCGTTAATTAAATTTCTGAATCAACAATATATCAGTGTAGACGGAGAAGAATCACCCTTTGTTGAAGGAATCTTCCATATTTTTGGACATGGGAACGTACTTGGAATAGGCGAAGCTTTGGAGGAAGATCCAGGCCATTTGAAATTATTCAGTGGGAAAAATGAGCAGGGAATGGCCCATGCGGCTGTGGCTTTTGCCCGTCAATCTTTACGCAGAAAAATTTTTGCAGTATCGACTTCGGTTGGTCCGGGTGCAGCGAACATGGTTACGGCAGCAGGTACGGCTCTTGCGAACAATATTCCCGTGCTGTTGCTGCCTGCCGATACATTTGCCACAAGACAGCCTGATCCTGTTTTACAGCAGGTTGAGCAATATTCAAGCAACGCGACAACGACCAATGATGCTTTTAAGGCCGTTTCCCGTTATTGGGATCGTGTGCAGCGTCCGGAACAGCTTATGACTGCGTTGATACGCGCTTTTGAAGTACTGACGAATCCTGAGATGGCTGGCCCTGTTACCATTTGTCTACCACAGGATACTGAGGGTGAAGCATACGACTATCCGAAGGAATTTTTTAATAAGCGAATTCATTACGTCAACCGGACCGTACCAACGAAGCGGGAACTGGAAGGCGCTGCCGAACTTATAAAAGGCAGCAAAAAACCCGTTATTTTAGTCGGTGGCGGCTGTAAATATTCAGGGGCCCGCGATGAGTTGATCGAAATTTCGAAAGAACATAACATTCCGCTGGTTGAAACACATGCAGGGAAATCGACCGTCGAATGTACTTTTCCCAATAATCTTGGCGGCAACGGTATTCTCGGCACGTCTTCCGCCAATAAAGCGGTACAGATGTCTGATTTAATTATCGGGATCGGCACGCGTTACACGGATTTTACAACGGCTTCGAAAACTTTATTTAGTTTTGATGAAACCTGTTTCTTAAATATCAATGTGAGCCGTGTGCAGGCGAACAAGTTTGATGCGTTTCAGGTTATTGGAGATGCGAAAGCCTCATTGCAGGGACTCAAACCGCTTTTGAAAAATTATACGAGCGAATTCGGCGATATTCCTGCGTCACTCAAAAAAGAATGGCATCAAGAGCGGAATCGGCTGGCACACGTTCATTTCAACCATGAAAATTTTGATCCCGAAATCAAGGGGCATTTTTCACAAGAGACGATGAACAAGTATTCGGAAGTCCTAAATACAGATTTATCGCAAACAGAAGTCTTTCTTGCGCTGAATGAAGCGGTGGATAAGAATGCTATTGTTGTATCGTCAGCCGGATCTCTTCCGGGAGATATGCAGCGGCTGTGGGATCCCACTGTCCCCAATACCTACCATCTGGAGTATGGCTATTCATGTATGGGCTATGAAATTGCCGGTTCTCTGGGTGTCCGTTTGGCGGCAGCTCCCGACCAGGAAGTTTATGCACTCGTGGGCGATGGCAGCTTTCTGATGCTTCATACGGAACTTGTCACAGCACTTCAGTATGGCAAGAAAATCAATATCATCCTGTTCGATAATTCTGGTTATGGATGTATCAACAATTTGCAGATGGATAACGGCGGTGCCAGTCGGGGTACAGAATTGCGTACGTATGACAATCAGATTATGACGATCGATTATGCTAAAGTCGCTGAAGGATATGGGGCAAAAGCTTACCACGTTCATACTTTACAAGAATTGAAATCAGCGATTAAAGATGCGAAACAACAAAAACTTTCGACGTTATTTGATATAAAAGTATTGCCGAAGACGATGACCGATGGCTACGACGGAAGCTGGTGGAATGTCGGCGTATCTAAAGTATCAGGGAAACAAGGTGTGCTGAAGGCCAGCGAAAGCCGTGAAGCTGTATTGGAAGATGCTAAAAAATATTAATGGAATTTACCGGGTGTATAGCATTATGAAACGTGCATCATGATCCATCTCATTACAGGGGCGGGTGCCACTGCACGGTTAGTGGAGAAGGATCTATAAAGCAGCTCGTTTGCTTGTGTCCTGATTACCGATATTTTAAATCAAAAAGGGACGCTCGGCTTACGTTAAATCATTGATCTCTTTGGTGCAAAGTGACCATTCACCAGCGTTAAATTGTTGGTGGAGACGAGGTGAATGGTCGTATGGTTTAAAGCATGACGTAACAATTTGCGATGAAGCTGCCTTTGCCTGTCCGGATTGGCCTGGTAAAGGCACGTTAAAATCAATAAAGAAAGGAATCGCATGGAATTAAATATCCGTGCTTGGTGGGCGCTATGAATTTTGTGACATTAAATGACGTACTTCCCCAGGCAAAGAGGGGGAAATATGCAGTGGGTCACTTCAATATAAACGGCCTGCTGTGGGTTCAAGCGATTCTGGAAGCGGCTCAGGAAGAGCGATCGCCTGTTATCGTAGCTTCTTCTGATCGAATGGTTGACTTTTTGGGTGGATTTGAAATGATTTATTCAATAGTGACAAACCTTATGGATAAGTTAAAAATAACTGTTCCTGTCGTTCTGCATCTAGATCACGGTCAAACGATTGAACGCTGTAAGAAAGCGGTCGATGCGGGATACAGTTCAGTCATGTTCGATGGGAGTCATAATCCGATCGAAAAAAATGTGGCTGACACTAAAATTATTGCTGACTACGCGCATGCCCATGGTGTTTCGGTCGAGGGAGAAGTAGGAACCGTCGGCGGTAATGAGGACGGGGTTATTGGCGGTATTCAGTATGCAAAACTAAGTGAATGTGAACGTATTGTCCGTGAAGCGCATATTGATGCCTTGGCAGCAGCGCTGGGATCCGTTCACGGCAAATATGTAGGGAAACCAAAATTAGGTTTTAAAGAGATGGAAGAGATCAGCGAAAGGGTTTCTGCACCATTGGTGCTTCACGGCGCGAGCGGAATACCCGATGAACTTGTGAAAAAAGCGATTCACAAAGGGCATGCGAAGATCAATATTAATACAGAATTAAATGTGGCCTTTGCTGATTCTCTGAAGCGTACGCTGAAGGAAGATCCGGATATCTTTGATCCGAAGGCCCTGTTGTCACCTTCCAGGCAGGCGATTAAAGAGGCTGTACGCACAAAGATACGTGAATTCGGATCAAATAATGTAATGGCAAAATGTTGAAAGGGGTGCTCCGCAAAGCCTCTGAAAACTGGAACCGGTGAGAGATTTCTAAAAAAATTTCCACCGGTTCTTCTTTGTGTAAAAATGGAGATCTCTTTTCCGGATAAAATCCTTCCGTGCCTTCTTCATTGGGAATGGCCAACAAAAACAGGCCAAATTCGATCAAGATCTTGGCCGGTCCTTGCGAATGAAATCGGCGTAATCCCTTCTCCGTTTTCATCTGTACATTGTATCCTGGTTTGAACTTGATCGTTCTTCATGGGGTCTTCTTTCATTACTGGAAGGCCGTGTCCGGATCTGTCCTGAAGCCGCTGTTTCGCTCGCCGCGGACAGCGGCTGTTTTCATATTTTTTTTCTTGGGGGATCGGTTACTCCAATCCTTTGGTAGGGTGGGCTGATTTTAAAGAGAATCAAAAAAATTGCCTTCTTCTCATGAGATCCGAGGCAATTTTATGATAAAGAAACCGGCGATTTTTTCTGCGATTTCTCAGGAAATAACGAAAAACGAAAGGAGAAAAATACCGCTCTCGTTTTTTGCTGCCGTCTGACCTTTTGTGACAGCCTCTTCAACAATTAGGGTTTCATTTGATATTCAGGAGCGGAGAGGATCGAAAAAAGGGTCCAAGGAGCACGGTGCACCTTGATGCAAGTTAGATGACAGAGAAAGATCGTTTTCGAATCAGTTTCCTGAGGATAAAAAGGCAGGCGCCTAATCCGGAGATGTGTTTAACTTTGTTCTCCGCTTCATTTCGTGCGCGGATTTCCTATCCAAATACTGCGGTTCGCCAATGCGTCAGTCGGTTCCGGGAACGCTGCAAATAAAAAAGCGGTAGAAAAGTCGGATAGAAAACGACAAGACTTACTGATTCTGTCTTTTAATATCGGCAGGCGGCAAATTAAAGCGCGCCAGTCAGGTACTGCGCCTCTCCTCTGCCAAAACTCCAATCTGCATCGTCATTGCTGGTAATAGAGATCATAATATCATCAGGTGCAATGCCGCATTCTTCCCCAAGCTCTTTCATAAGCAATTTGTAAAGTTTTTGCTTTTGCTCATTTGTTCTGGATTTGCTTGTGTAGCTGATCACGACCTTGTTTTTTGTCCGGTTCAACCCCAGGCCTGTATCATCAATGATCATTTCATTTTCCGGATGCTGGTAAACAATCTGATAACGATCATTTTCTGGTATGCCGAGAGCTTCGACTGTCGCATGATGAGCAACATCCAACAACTTCCTTATTTCTTTTTCACTGCGCCCTTCAATCAAATCAAAACGTACAAGAGGCACTGCATTTCATCTCCCCATATTTATTTCAATTTCAATAACTAGAATAACACGAAATAATGACTTTACCATAATTTGCTCACCAAATTGTACCCGTTTATTCACAAAAATATAATTTTTTCCGACAACATATCACCATGAATAGCTTTTTTGTCATTCGCCCCCTAAGCAGAAAGCCTCCGGGATAAATGAAAGGCGCTTGCAATTGAAAGGCGCCATCAATCTGCCGGGAATCACAAAAAACGTTTGAAAGCAATGAATTAAAGGAATACAAGCAACTCAAAATAGTATCAGCAGGTCTCAGTATCCATGACTGGAGACGCAATCCCCTTGACGATATACTCTCCTATAAATCGAACAGATAAGGGCAAGATAAAAGATTATTATTTTGATAATATATTGGTAATATTAAGCTGATATTTGTTGATAAATGCTCATTACATATTGATTAAGTAATCAATACATGGTATATTTTATATGCCAGGATATCGAAGGAGAGTGACGATCTGCCATTAACAAAACCTTTATTGAATCAGACTTAGAAAAAGCGTTAGGGGGCATATAATCCTTGATAGGGGGAGGATGTTGGAAAACATCTGGAATATTTTCATAAGAAAATTAGTAATGAAACGTAAAAAGGAATAGAATTCGAAAACAAAGAGGAGGGGCTATCAGTGACAGAATTCTCGATAAACAAGGACAGGAAAATCGATGTTATTGCTATCGGCCGTGTAACTATTGATTTTAACCCCAATGAAATTAACCGGCCATTGGATGAAAGCCGTACTTTCAGTAAGTATTTGGGCGGTTCCCCGGCCAATGTAGTCATCGGTTTGTCACGTCTGGGGAAAAAAGCCGGCTTTATTGGCAAGGTTTCAAATGATCAGTTTGGCCGTTATGTCAAAAAGGTATTTGAACACGAAGGGGTCGATACTTCCCATGTCGTTACTTCGACGGGAAATGATACTTTAGGCCTCACTTTTACAGAAATGAAGTCGCCCACTGAAAGCAGCATTTTAATGTATCGAAGTGAAGCCTCCGATCTGAAACTTAATGTGTCGGAGATAGATGAAGCTTACATTTCAAAAGCAAAGATATTGCTTGTGTCAGGAACTGCACTGGCTGCCTCTCCTTCACGGGAAGCTGTATTCAAGGCCATTGAATTCGCAAAGAAACATCAGGTGAAAATTATTTTCGATCTTGATTATCGGAACTATACATGGCGCAATGATGAAGAAACCGCTATTTATTACAGCTTAGTGGCCCGTCAAAGTTCGCTGATGATCGGTTCGCGGGAAGAATTTGATCTTACAGGCGGTTTGTTGGGTCACACCGAACTTAGCGATGAGGAAATTGCAAGTTATTGGATGAACGAAGGGCCGAATGAAATTGTTGTTATCAAACATGGGAAGGAAGGCTCTTCCGCATTCACGAAAAATCACAAAAAAGTAAAGGTGCCGGCGTATCCGGCCAAGGTTCTTAAGTCCTTTGGGGGCGGTGACGCTCACGGTTCTGCAATGATTTATTGTTTGCTGGAGAACTACGGTATTGAGAAGGCCCTTCATTTTGCCAGTGCATCGGCGGCTATTAATATCGGCAGTCATTCGAGTTCCGAATCACTTCCTACCGTTGACGAGATTAAAGCATACATGGAAAAAGTGGGGAGTCCCTTTGAAAAAATACAAGGCTAAATTTCAATAGGATGCCTTGCATTAATTGAATATTTAAAGAACTAGAAGAAGGATATAATGTCATTTCCGATTCTAAAAGTTTCCGTAAAAAAAGAGACCTTTAGCATCAGAGAAAGAAAAGTGTTTTTTGCTTCTGCATTTGAAGAATCATCCGTAGACCGGATGTCATTTATGTGGACATCCATAAGTGATTTATCAAATAAAAAGGTATTCTAATTATGTTTTTGGTAATCGAAGATCCAGTCATGAACTTGTTTTGTATATTTAAATGATCCGGCCAATTAATATAACGCGAGTCTATCTCAGTCAATGAAAATGGATCAATAATATGGCCTGATCCAGATTTTTCAGTGAGGATTAAATAAAAATGGAATCGTTTACAAAGAAAAATTAAAAATGGGAGGACATATCTAATGAAAATTGCATGTGATCCGGATGTCTTATTTAAACAGGGATTATCCATTACACAGGTCGTAAATAAGATAGCTGAATGGGGCTTTAAGTACATTGAACAATCTCCATATGACCGTCTCCTTCCTTTTTATAAACATCCCAAAGCCAGCCGTGAAACTGTGGCGGAATATAAGAGCGCATTGAAGAATAGCGGATTAAAACTTTCATCGCTATTACCCGTCTACAGGTGGTCCGGACCCGATGAAGAAACGAGGAAAGCCGCGGTAGTGAATTGGAAGCGGGCAATCCAGCTTGCCGTAGAGATGGATGTAAATGTGATGAACACGGAATTATCGGGAGATCCGCATCAATCGGAGAAATGTGAAGCCATGTGGTACCGTTCTATCGAAGAGCTATTGCCGATTTTTGAGCGGGAGGGCATTAGAGTAGATATTCAGGCCCACCCATATGATTTTATTGAAAATGGTTATGAAGCCGCGGACCTTGTTAAATCTTTAAGAAGTGACCGCGTCACTTATTTGTATGCTGTACCGCATACTTTCTTCTACGATGAGGGGAAGGGCGATGTGCGCAAAATGTTAGCCTATGCAGGAAGGGATCTAAAACATATTATTGTTGCGGATACGATGAATCCAATGAAAGACTGTCGTTATATTTTAAACCCGCCGACAATCCAGCCCACTCATCATGCAACGGTTCATCAGCATTTGGGTATTGGCGAAGGTGAGGTCGACTTTGACTCACTCTTCGATCAATTACGGAAGATGAATTTCAATGAAGAGGAAGATACAATTGCCAGCATCTCTTATTTCGGATATCCGGAAAAGATGGATCATTTAGCGCCCGAAGGATTGGCCAGAATACAAAAAGAATTACCCGCTGAATAATTGAAGAAAATAAATCGACCTGCCGATAAAATACAAACGGAATAATACCTGTCAAATGACTGGAGCGCGAAAGATTCTCCGTGAAAATATAAAAGGATAACTTTTGACAGGAATTCATGACATTCTCTCTTGACGGTAAGTGAGAAGAAAAAGTGCTGAAAGTTATCGTACTTCCGGTTTATACTGTTTCCTCACAGTCGGCCGGTGTTCTTTTATTAATGATTTTGTTTTTTGTGTTGTTCCGTTCCTGCTTCCATTGATTCGCCGATTTCAGGTGGTATGGGGTCATTTTGACTGGTGACGGGGAATAATGGCTGGCTTTTTCAGGAGTCTGAGAAAGTGTTTCAAAGTTTGGTTCCTCTTGGGTCGTCTCTAAGGCACTGTTGCTGCTGGGCTAATGGCATATCTGCACGGTTCTCCAGCCTGGAATCCACATCCCGCTATCGCAGAGATTACTCAATAAGAGCAGGAAAGACCTGCATTCAAAGAACAAATTAATAATTTCAGCAGCCTAGAACTTTTGACTGGAATAGTAAAAGAGCCGTTAAAATGGCTCTTTTAATTTACAGACGAAAGGAGTGGTCTCCGGCACGACGGTGGATGATGGTTTTCTTGCGACGCTCGATTTTTCACTTGTTTGTCCGAAATACGCATTTAGCCCGAACGCAGATCATTCAAGAAAAACATATAACTGATTATCCCGTTAGCTCAAGGTAAACTGCAGTTCGTGCGAAAGCGGCGGCTAAAGGAGAATATCGGCGGTCTATGGAAATTTATCGGTCCCGGAAATGATAGTGTATAGATCACGACATGGATTCAAGGCACAGTGTGCTATAAATCGGGGATGCTCATGAAAATATAAACCGATTTATTCGGTAACGTTCTCAAACAATTGTATAATTTCTCAAGAAAGAAAAAAGCAGGCACATTGATCCCAATTCTCCCCCAAAATTTAGACGAGGAATCATGGTACATACGCATGTATTTGGCATGCGGCTAAGAATAAAAAGGGGAACAGAGAAAATCAAAATGCCGGACGGGTTTGATCGCCCGTCCGGCATTTAATGGTCCGTTATTGTTATTAATGATTTGTGATGACTTGTGCGATTTTTTGAATCGACATGTTGCTTGATACCTTAAACGTGCCAAGCTGCACAAATTGATCAAGCTTGCTGTTGTGCAGATACTGATCAAAACTAACCTTCTGGTTTGCCGGAAGAATTTTCGCATTAACCAGCTGAGCCGAGATGTCGCTTGGCGTCATGCCGCTCTTGATTTGCAGATTGTAAGATACCGGCTGATTCTGCTGAGGCTTACTGCTTGCCGCCGGTTTTGCCTGAGTCTTTTTTGCCGCCGCACCGGCACTGGCCATCCACTGATTATAAACGTCGACATCGATCGCCTTGCGATGATGGTCCGTTAAGTACTGGGTGACGGTCGCATCGGTCAGCGGCGTCTGCCTGACGACACTTTTTGCTGCCGTCTGATTTCCATTATTAAAAACAACGTAATAGAAAAAAGCAAAAACAGCGCATGTAATCAGGACGCCTGCCGAAAAACCGCGTATTCCGTTTCTTGTCAACACACTTCACCCTTTAAATTTATTCCGGTCCCCGAGCATCACTTCTTCTTCGAGCACCCGAATTTTTTTCTTGACTTTGTAAAGTTCCTGCATCATTGTGATTGAATTTTCTTCCAGCTGACTTTCCACTTGTTTGACGCTGTCCTGTTTATAATAAGACAAGGCGAGCGCAGCCAGTCCAATGACCACAAGGATCAGAATAATAAAACCCATAATTTACCCCCCGCCACTTTTTTGAAGTGCGTGTTAAAAAACAGGCAAAAATGCGAATCGCTGCTGAAACAGACAGGATCGGAAGCTATCCGGCAGCTGCGGGTTCCCGCGGATACACGAAGCGGAAACGGAACAGAATCATTCACTACCTATTTTTAAAACATCCTATTGATATTTATAGCATAACTCTATCCGCTACGGAAGAACATTGCTGAAAAAGAAAGAAAAATGTAAAATAAGCCGCCGGGAATCCGGCTGTCAAAGAAAGAAACACAGTTGAAGTAAACAGTTTTTTTTGTTATTATTAAGTGTATGTTTTGTGAAAACGAAAGAATCAGCGAGTAATGGAGGGATAAAACTTGCGCGTTAAGGTCATTCTTGAATGTACGGAAACAGGCGACCGTAACTATATCACAACGAAGAATAAGCAGAAGCATCCGGAGCGTCTTGAACTGAGAAAATACAGCCCGAGACTGAGAAGATACACGCTTCACCGTGAAACAAAATAAGTATTTTCCGGGGGATGAAGCCGCAAAAACCTGAGAAGGTTCTTTGCGGCTTCATTTTTGGAGGGACCGAATGAAAGTGACAAAAAAAGAACTGCGCCGTCAGGTACTCCATAGTTTGCAGAAGATCGACGAGCGGCTTTTTCATGAAAAATGTCTGGAAGTCGGAGAACGGCTGTTTGCCTGCCGGCCGTGGCACCGGGCGAAGACCGTTGCAGTGACCCTTTCCGTTGGCCGCGAGATCGAGACAAAGGCGATCATCCTGAAGGCCTGGTCGCAAAAGAAGTGTGTGGCGGTGCCCAAGTGTGAACCGTCCGCGAAACAGCTGACTTTTTACAGACTGGAATCATTCGATCAGCTAAAGATCGGTTATTTCGGACTGATGGAACCGGAACCGGGAAAAGTGATAAAAATGGACAAAAAAAGTTTGGATTTGGTGATTGTTCCGGGTGTTGTTTTTGACCGGAGAGGATATCGCATCGGCTACGGAGGCGGCTACTATGATCGCTTCTTACAAAATTTTTCCGGAGAGACAGTCTCGCTTTTGCTCGAAATCCAGCTGTTTGACCGTCTGCCCGAAGAAGGCCATGATCAAAGGGTGGACATGCTGATCACTGAAAATGAATGTATCCGTGTGAAGGATCGGGTGGTGCATGAAAATAAGGATGATGAGTCAGACTAAACGCATTATCTCTTGACAAGGAGCGTTTTTTCATGCGAAGACCGTGGAAAGTACAGGCTTTTCTTTTAACGGCAGTGATTTATTACCTCTACAGAAGGCGCTGGGGCATTCTTGAACTGGCCGCCGTGTTTCTCGGCAGCAGCTATCTTCTGAGGGGAATGGCCCGGACACGAGGCGTGCGCAGGCGGCGGCGTTTTTTTTGAGAGAACTCATCAGTTAAAAACCTGCTTCAGAAGAACAATATCGCCGCGGGAAGTCTCAATGACAATGAGCAGATGGTCTCCGGCAATCAGCAGGAGAGGCATGCTGCTGCCCGCAGCCGGTTCGAACCGGCCCGGCGATGTTTCGAAACCCTGAAGAAAAGTCTTATAAATGCCTTCCCATAATTGGACGGTGATACGCCGGGCTTTATCCGGACTGAACGGGAAAAGTGTCCCGACTGAAGCGGGAGTGAGTTCGGAAAGCGGAAAAATCCGGTAGACTGCCGGATTGAATTCGTATTTATCTGCGGCTCTGCGCAGCAGTTCTGCGCGCGCAAGAGCGATCTGATTTTTGTAGCGGGCACTGAGCTCCTTTTCCTTTTTTGCGGCGGCTGTTTTAAAAGATACAAAATGTGTGCGGCTCCGGCCGACAAATAATTGATCTTGCGACAGTTCGGCTTTTCCATAGATATGATTGCCGGAATGCACTTCTGCTTCATGAATCGAAAGGCCCTGATAGAAGCCCGGCGATGCCTGAAGCCGTTTCTCTTGCCGCAGCCCGGTTTCATTTCTTGCCCAGTGATTAATCATGGCGATCAGACGGTTGTTTTTATATAATAAAGAAAAATCCTGCATGAGATAAGCCCGGTGATCGACTGCCGACTCAACGGTCCAGTTGATTGCGGCGGCTTCCGGAATGAGTTCAAGCCCGGTCGCTGCCGTTTGATAATGAACGCCTCCGCCCTCAGGAAAGAAGGTAATGCTGGGGCGGACTGAAAAAATGAACGGATAAACGAAAGACAGAACGCAAGCGGTGCATGCTGCAAGCAAAATGATAAACATTCTTTTTTTTCGCATCGGACGTACCTCCGGGACAAGGCTGCTTAAGACAGCTTATTCACCGACACGCCGATTCATGATTCAGGCACGGGAGGCCGCGGTGTAAAATCCGCGAAAAGGCCTCCGTGTTTGCTGCGGTCACTTTTCATGTAAACGTTAGCGATTGTCCATTGGCATTTTACGGTTTTTACGAGAGAATAAAAGAACAGAGATAATCCATAAGGTGGGTGTATGTCATGTCTGAATTGATGCATGTCGGTGTGGATCTGGGCGGAACGACGACGAAAATGGCCTTGATTGATGAATCGGGAAAGATGATTGACAAGTGGGCAATCGCTACCAATACGATAGACAACGGAAGCCATATAGCTTCGGATATCGGCGCAAGTATTGTCAGGAAACTTGGTCAGCTTCAGATCGACCGCTCGGAAATCAGCGGCATCGGCATGGGGGCTCCCGGATTCATTGATATGGCCACGGGTTTCGTGTATAAAGCGGTCAACATCGGCTGGGAGAACTATCCTCTGAAAGACGAACTGGAAAAGCTGACCGGAATGCCTGCAATTATTGAAAATGATGCCAATCTGGCCGCGCTCGGCGAGATGTGGCTCGGTGCCGGACAGGGTGCCCGGAACATTGTCTGTATTACGCTCGGTACGGGAGTGGGAGGCGGCATTATCTGCGACGGAGAAATCCTGCACGGGGTCAGCGGCATGGCCGGGGAGATCGGCCATATCACGGTGCTTCCGAAAAACGGTGCACCCTGCAACTGCGGAAAAAGCGGCTGTCTTGAAACGGTTTCATCGGCTACGGGCATTCGCCGGCTCGCGCTTGAAGCCCTCGATTATAACGACTCGGACAGCATCCTGCGGGATATCTTTGAAGATAAGGGAGACATCAGCGCCGAAGATGTATTCGACTGTGCGGAGAAGAAAGATCCGCTGTCTTTGGTTGTTGCCGAAAAAGCGGCCTATTATCTCGGCTACACACTTGGAGCGATCTCAATGGTGGTCAATCCTGAAAAAATCATTATTGGAGGCGGTGTTTCTCATGCGGGAAATACGCTGCTCCTGCCGCTGACGAAATATTTTAAAAAGTTTTCACTCCCCAGAGCCTTTGAATCCTGTACAATTGATGTTGCCAGGCTTGGGAACGACGCCGGTGTGATCGGCGGCGCCTGGCTTGCCAAGACAAAGATCGGCCGGATACGGACTGTCTGAATAGGCGCACCGGGGCCTTATAACGGAGCGGCGGACTGTCATTGATGCGTTTCGCCGTACGACCGGGTTCCTTCCGTGACGGTCTTTGATGCCCGGCGGAATAAATTCATGCAAATGGGGTGATTTGATGAAGTGGACAGTATGTCCGATAGGCCCGATTCAGGCCAATTGCTATATCCTTGAAGACGAAAAGACGAAAGAGGCTTTGATCATTGATCCGGGGAGCGAGCTTGAAAAGATACTCGCCGTTGTGAAAAATAAGGAACTTTCTCCGCTGGCTATCTTACTGACACATGCTCACTTTGATCATATCGGGGCGCTTGATTCGGCACGCGATCGCTGGCATATCCCCGCCTATCTGCATAAAAACGAGTCGGACTGGCCGGATGATCCGAGAAAGAACGGCTCGGCCTTTTTTTCGATGTCGAAGGAGGTCCGTACAAGACCGGCGGAAAAACTGATTAATGGGGAAACAGAATTGACGATCGGCCCCTTTTCGTTTGACGTGCTTGAAACTCCGGGCCACTCTCCGGGCGGCGTTTCTTTTTACTTTGCCCATGATCAGGCCGTATTTTGCGGAGACGCTCTTTTCAGCGGGAGCATCGGCCGGTCTGACGGATACGGAGCCGACGGTCCACAGCTCTTAAACTCTATCAGAGAAAAACTGCTGACTCTTCCGGAGAAAACCGTCGTCTTACCGGGGCACGGATTCTCGACAACCATCGGAAAAGAAGCCGAAACGAATCCTTTTCTGATCTGATCCGGGTCGGTTATTCACGGCATGCTTCCTTCTTTCATACAATGGGCGTGATGAAAGACAAAAGGGGAGGTTGCTTTGAACAACCATCGATACATTGATTTTCTGGCGAAACTGGCGATTGACAGCGCACATCCGGGCGGGCGGCAGTTAACGGAAGCGATTATAAGCGAGGCATCAATAAAAGCGGGAGACAGGATTCTGGATGCCGGTTGCGGGACGGGCGCCACATCGGCTTTTCTTGCGGAAAAAACGGGAGCCGGAGTGACCGGCCTCGATATTCATCCGAAAATGGTTGAACTGGCCCAGAAACGGTCCGCTGCAGCTTCAACGCCCTTTCAGGTTGTCGCGGGATCGGCGGAGCAGCTGCCCTTCGGCGATGAAACGTTCGACTGGGTGCTTTCGGAGTCGGTCACTGCTTTTACTCGGATGGCTCAATCGGCCCGGGAGTATTTCCGCGTTCTCAGGCCGGGCGGCAAGCTGATTGCTATCGAAATGACCATTGAAGAGCGGCTCTCGCTCCCGGAAAGGAAAATGATTCAATCCCTGTACGGTGTTGCGGGACTGCTGACGGAAGACGATTGGAAGAAAATCTGGGAAAAGGCGGGATTTTCCGATATAAAGGCATGGAAAGACAGCGACTTTTCACAAAAAGCGGCCGCAGTCGAACTGCCTTCCTACCGACTGACGGAAGAAATCGACGAGGAAGCCCTCGATGTCTGGCTTTCCCACCTGCAGATCATGCTGACCTATAAAGATATTCTTTCATATCGTATTTATCAGGCTGAAAAACAAGAGACGCTTTAAAGAAAAGGATCCCCTTTGGTTTAAGCAGATAAAGTGAGTGTATCTGCCGTCCGGAGGGGATTCTAGCGCGACTTTCTATTTATTTTGCCGAAAAAGTCTTTAAACTGTAAAACATAGTTCTCGACGGCATTCGGTATCTGTCCGAAAAGCTGATTGCGCAGAGGCGGGCGCAGGGCCCTCTGTTCCATTTTTGCCCGCTTCCGCTCTGCCCGCGGAGTTTCCATGTAGCGGACAAACTGTTCTGTCAGGAACTTCACATATTCATCCGACTTCATATGCAGGAATCCCTTCGATTGATCTGATTATCAATCAGGATACCCATTCGGGAGCTGTTTGATACATCAGTGAAAGGATTTCAACTGCAATCGCCTCTACGGATTTGGCCGTGACATGGATGACATGGGTCGCATCTAAATAAGCAGCCATTCTTTTTTTGTAAAGGACTTCCAGTTCCGGGCCCTGATACTTTTGAACGAGGGGCCGGGTTTTGTCATTAATGAGCCTCTTTCTGATGGTATGGATGTCGCAATAGAGAAAGATGATTGAACCATTGGATTTCATGAGTGCCCGGTTGGCCGGATTCATCACAATTCCGCCGCCGGTCGTCACAACGGCAGCAGCGTTCTTTTGCTGCACGGCCAGTTTTTCCAGAACGCGGGTTTCGCATGTTCTGAAGAAAGCTTCTCCTTCATCGCGGAATATCTCCTGAACGGATTTGTTCTGCTCTCTTTCCACCATCAGATCCGTATCATAAACAGCAACATTCAGTTTTTTGCTAAGCGCGGCACCGATGGTTGTTTTTCCCGCGCCCATAAATCCGGTAATGTAGATCATGGGTCTGTCCTTTCAAGCCAGCCAACAGGGCGACCGCTGGACAGGCTGTAAACGATTTGATCGGTTTCTTTGCCTTGATCTGAAATGATGGTAAACAGGATTTCAAGGTTGTCTCCGACTTGATTCGTTCTAAAGTTTATTGTCCCTTTATCATATACGAAAGACCCTTTTTCCGGCAATGTTTTTTTCTGAATTTGTTCGTTGATATCGGCCAGGGCGCATTCACGAAGCTGCTGCAGCTGAAAAGCGGAATAAGATGCCTGAAAGAAGTTCCGGTCGCTGTCCAGAAGGAGCACGGCGTGCAGAACAAACGCAGTCAGGATCAGCGCCAGAATCATCGCCAGCGGGAGCATGAATCCCTTCTGATGGTTGTTTTCAGACATGTCAGCCTCCTTTTTCGATATAAAGCCGGTCACTCCAGGAATAGGACCTGTCCAGAGTGTCGGTCACTTTAATCGAAACGAGCGTGCCGCTGCATTGAAACTGAACGTTCTTCACATGCTGCAGGACAATCTCATAGCCCTGGCCGCCGACGCGCCGGATGATCCTCTGAGGATCATCCGGCTGGTAAACAACCTGTTCAGAATTCTTATTCAAAATAAGCTGCCGGTGATCTGGCGAGCAGCTGACCGTCTGCGATAAATGAAGTTCCCTGGAAGTCTGGGAGAAGAAAAGCCTGACGTCTTTACGAAAACTGCCGGCCTGATCTTCAAATCGTTTCGCCATGCCGGAAAGGACTGAGACGGCAAGGAATAAAGCAACAGCCAGAACGCTGAGTGCGAGCATCATCGACAGCAGCGTAAATCCATCCTGATTTTTCATTTTCTTGCCTCGCTGCTTAACTCATGGGTCCGTCCCCCGTATGACCAGGAGACACGCAGCTTCGACTCATGCTCCGTTTTTCGGTCCCAGTGCAATCTGAATTCGGTGCGTGTTCCGCCGGAGTCCGCGGCGGCTGGATTTCCGCTTTCCCACGCGGTCAGCTGATCGCGCAGAACATCGATGGCTTCCTGCTTCTGCTGCAGGATACGTCGTTCGGAATAAGTGTGGATAAGCACCGGGAAAGCGAGAAGCATAACCGTGGTTAGGATAAAGACGGAAATAACGGCCTCAGAAAGGAAAATTCCCCGCTCACCATTTCGCCTTGTCAATGTAAAATCGCCCCTGTCCTAAAAGCAAAACAAGATTGTACCGAATTGTATTCATCGTAAAAGTATAAGTACCCGGCTGTGAGAAACTTCCGATCCGGCTGATCAGAATATAACTTTTGTTGACATTGCTGTACAACCGGATTCTTGGATCCATTGCCTTTTTAAGGGTCTCATTCCGTTTGGACACCAGAAAAAAGTGCTGATCCGTATTAAAGATGATAGTGATCGGCGTCGACTCCGCGATCGCTTCCATTTGCGCTTCACTGATCGTGTCCCTGACATCCTCGACAAACTGCCTCATCGACTGTGCGTCCGATAAACGGGAGAACGTTAGAAATGAGACAGGTGCAAGGATGCAGGCGATCGAAACAACAATGAGCAGCTCGAGAACAGTGAACCCGCATTCCGGACGAAGAAGGCTGTTACGGCGCACTGACCTTTCCCTCCGCATCCATGGTCAGAGTTCCGCCGTCCGGAGTCTCAATGCTGTCCACATAGCCCTCGTCGACGAGTACCTGAAGATCCGCCGGCAGCGTTCCCTTCTCCATCTGATAGGCCGCAACCTGGCTCTGCACCAGCTTGACGGTGGCTTCGCCGCTCTTGTCCTTAACAACCTGATGAGATTTCATCATATTCGGCACGGCGATCAGCAGAAGAATCGATATGATCATTAGCACGATCATCATTTCAATCAGAGTAAAGGCACGTTCTGAAGCATAAACGAGTTTACGGAAAGTTTTAAGCATGCGAAGAACTCCTTTGAAGTGGGGTCAAAAAGCGGGTGAAAAAGCGGAAGTGAACAGATAAAAACAACGGCAGTGAGACATGAGAGAAGCAATGGAAACGGAAAAAGAGGGCCAAACGAGAGGAAAACGGAAGAAAATCGAAGAAAAGAACGACCACCTCCTTGAAACGATTCAGCTGATAAAAAAGAACTACAAATCTATAATTCGACAGAATTGGATCCGATCCTTTTTTATCTAGCGAAATTTGTGACGGAATTCAAAACTCGAGAATACGTAATCTTATTCTTGAGAAATGAGTGTATTAGGGGAAATGGTATAACAATGAGAAGGATGTACGTCTGTTCAATCAACGGAAAAATGAAAGAACAGCTTCTTTTCCAGAGATTGTCACGAGTAGAAAATCTGTATAGGCCCAATTATTCATTCTGGACGGGGAGGCCATTGCGCTCAAAAAGGACGGCCCTCATTTTATGAAATCATGAAACGGGATAGTATTCGCAAAGCGAATCGGATAAGTTTAACTAAGGAGAACGTACCGGTCTACTACAGGGTCTTTGATCTTCTTTACTACAACGGGAATTGGGTGACTGACCTTCCTTTAAAAAGTCGTTTGGATATACTTAGAGACATTCTCACTCCATCAGAGAATATACAGCTGACTCCTAATTACGCCAAGGGTCGTGAACTGTTCAACAAGATTCGACAATTGGATATGGGGGGAATTGTCGCGAAAAAAATCGACAGTTCCTATTGGATCGGGCATCAAAATGCGAACTGGCGAAAGATAAAAAATTATAAAGATGTTGTTGCGGTCGTTGGGGGTCTCTCTTATCGAGAGGGCAGCGTCCATTCAATTCTGCTGGGTCTTTATAACACGAACGATCAACTGATCTATATTGGTCACTGCGGACCTGGAAAGTTGACTGCAAGAGAATGGCAGCTTTTTGCAGAACGGGCTGTTCGCTTGGGAGACGAGAGTAGCCCCTTTGTTAATTTTCAGGAAAAGAAAGACCTTTGTTGGCTAAAGCCCGCTGCTGACAGTCAAGGTGAATTATATTGAATGGCCTATCGGGCATACTCTGTGGCAGCCGACCCTGCAAGCAGTTGTTGAGGAAAATCCAAGTACTTGTAGAATGGAACCGAGTTAAGAGAAAAATTACTGTATCTTTTAATTAAGAGGCTGTCTCAAAAGGTCAGTCTGTAGTGAAAAACGAGAGGGACATTTTTTCCCTCTCGTTTTTCGCTCATCCT
>NZ_JAUUBW010000014.1:0-82342 GCF_036598985.1 Sporolactobacillus sp. KGMB 08714 | reverse complement strand
GATGAGCGAAAAACGAGAGGGAAAAAATGTCCCTCTCGTTTTTCACTACAGACTGACCTTTTGAGACAGCCTCTTTCCTGTGTCTTAAGGCCGAAAAAGATTTTTAGGACCCCCTCATTTTTCTCCCATCACATACTTGGCCGCCTTTGCCGTCCAGCTGATCGGCAAAAGTTTGGCCGCGATCGTACCCGCCCGGTTCATTCCTCCGGCAACGACGGCGCGTTTTCCGTTCATCAGGGCCTCGTAACCGAGACGGGCGACGCGCTCCGGCGCCATGGTCCGGCTGAACATTCTTGTCCCCTCTGCCCCGGCAACCGTTCCGAAACGGGTTTGGGTCGGTCCCGGGCAAAGTACCGTAACGGTTGCTTCAGAACTCTTCAGTTCTTCGGCAAGCGCTTCTGAAAAAGAAAGAACATAAGCCTTGGTGGCAAAATAAACAGCCATATACGGACCGGGCTGAAAAGCGGCCGTGCTGGACACATTCAGAATCCGGCCGCCTTTTTCCTTCATTCCCGGAAGCACGTAATAGCTCAGTTCTGTCAGTGCGGCGATGTTTAACTGAACCATCTGCAGCTGCTCCTGGATGTCCAGCCCATCGAATGCACCCAGCAGGCCGAATCCGGCATTATTGACGAGTATATCGATCGGGATGTCTGCCTGCTCGATTTCCTTAAAAATCTCTTTCGCTGCCCCCGGAACACTGAGATCCTTGACAATATAATGCACTTTTGTACTTGTAAACGTTTCTTTTATTTTCTCCAGTTTCTTCGCCGTCCTTGCAACAAGGACAAGGTCGTAGCCGTCTTTTGCGAACAGTTTGACGAACTCATAGCCTAAACCGCTTGTCGCGCCGGTAATCAGTGCCGTTTTTGCCATCTGCAGCCCCGCTTTTCAATGAATGTTTAAACCTATCATAATGAAGGCTTTATCCTCTGTCAATTTTAACCGTCGGTTGTCCCGGGGGCGGCAATGAAAGGATAAGCTGCGTTCCGCTTTATGAAACAGGGCGCCTCATCGTCAGACATTTGACGGATGGGGCGCCCTCTTGAGATGGATACGGTTTATCCTGTTCATGCATTTGGAAATAAAGCATTTTAATTATCAATCACATCTGTGAACGGAGTCAGCGGCATCCAGTGAGAAAGCAGAAAGCTGAGGGCGACCGTGCAAAGGATGACAACCAGAAAATACAGGTCATAACGGCTCCAGCCGATTTCGTAGTAGTAAGTCCGCGCTTCCGTCATCGAGAAGCGTTTGGCTTCCATGGCTACAGCCGTGCGCTGGGCGCGGCGTATCGACTGGGCAAGCATGGCCAGCGCATAGTGTTTCATCCGCTCATAGGCAGCCCGTGCCCCTTTCTTTTGCATCATGCCGCGGACGATCATTGCCTGGCGGATGTGAACGAACTCTTCGGCCATCATCGGCAGCATCCGGAAAGCCGCCAGACAGCCGTATGCATAACGGACGGGCACTTTAAGCTGCTGCATCAGCGAATAGAAAAACGGCACCGGCATCGTCGTCGAAGCCAGAATCATGCCGATCATTGTGAAGATAAAAGTTCTCAGGCCGATTAAAACGCCGCGGGCCAGACTCTCCTCGGAGATCATGATCAGATACCAGTGAAACAGGACGTGCGTGCCCTTGCCGAACAGAATCATGGCGGCCGTGCCCAAAAAAGAGACAATAAAGGTCAGAATGATCATCCAGAATGAAAATTTTGCCGGGAAGCCGTTAACCAGGAAATAAAGAATAAGAAAAAGGACGGTCGCCCAAATCATCGTGTTCAGATTGCGGACACAAAGATAGACAATAAAGAGAGCGGCGATGATCAGAAATTTAAATGAAGGATTGATCTTGAAAAACGGCTTGTCCGTGTTTGTCCAAAAATCCCCCATCTTCTTCCCCCTCCCTGCTTTCCTCTGCCGTCCGCCGTGAATCCGCGGCGAGATGCCCCTCTTTTATTTTCAGCACTCTCGTCGCAAAATAACGGACGATTTCCATTTCATGGGTGACCATAATCACGGTAGTCCCGCCTTGCTTTAGCCGCTGGAACAACTGCAGCAGCGCGAATGTGTTGCGGGCGTCCTGTCCGAATGTCGGTTCATCAAGGATGACTGCTTTCGGGTGATTAATCAGTGCCGATGCCACACTCAGCCTCCGCTTCTGACCGACTGAAAGCTGGAACGGATGCTGCAGCCGCTGATCTGCCAACGAAAATTGATCAAGCGCCTCGTTGACCCGGGTGTCGATTTCCCGGCTGTCCAGTTTCTTTAAAACGAGGCTGAGTCCCAGTTCGTCATCGACGCGGTCGGTTACAAACTGATATTCCGGATTCTGGAATACAAAAGCGACGTCGTCACGTGTATGATCGAGATGCCAGCGCACTTTTCCCTGATGACGGAGCAGTCCCATGATTCCTTCAATCATCGTGCTCTTACCGGCGCCGTTCTTGCCGATGACGGCGACCCATTCACCTTGGTAAACGGTCAGATGAGACAGAGAAAATCGGATTTTATGCTGACGGGTCACGGAAAAGTTATCGAGTTCGAGCAGGACATCGTTTTCTGAAGCCGCCTCCCGGTGGCCGGGCCCCTCCCTGATCAATCCCTGCCAGACGCCCGGATGCCAGATTCCGTATTCATCCAGTTCTTTCACATGTGTTTGCAGAATCTCGTCCTTTGCTCCGTCGGCAATGATCTGACCTCTCGGATCGAAAAGGACGACTCTGTCGATCAGATCGAGAACGTGACTGATTTTATGCTCGACAATGAGCAGTGTCCGATCCGCGCCGATCCGGCGCACAGTCTGCCACAGCTGTTCGGTGCCCTGCGGATCAAGCAGCGCGGTCGGTTCATCGAGAAAAAGCACGTCCGGTTCAAGGGCGAGAACGCTCGCTATCGCCAATCTCTGCTTCATTCCTCCGGACATCCGGCTGATCAGCCGATGCGGGCGATCCGGCTCAAGTCCGACCATTTTCAGATAATGCCGAATCAAATCCGGCATTTTTTCGCGGCTGATCCGCTGATTTTCAAGAACAAAGGCAATTTCTTCATCGGCATAAGGCATGCAGAACTGGGTGTCGGGGTCTTGAAAAATAAAGCCCCAGTTTTCCGGAAGTACGAGCTCATCCGCTTTCATCGGCAGTTCGATACTGTTCGGCACGAGCCCGGACAGCACCTGAAGCAATGTTGATTTTCCGCATCCCGAAGGGCCGAGCAGCAGCACCTTTTCCCCTCTTTTGTAATGAAAAGTCAGATCTCTGAAAAACATTTCTTTTTTCTTCGGAAAAGCAAGGCGCAGATTGGTGACTCCCCAGCAGCCGGGACTATTTAAGGGCATCGTAGTCTTCCTTAGACACCGGACGGATGAGATTGGTAACACCGGTCTTCTCCAGAGCTTTAACAAGGATATAGGGGAAGACGCCGGCTAAAAGCGCCGCCCCGATAATACGGAACCCGATGTTCAGAGTCAGGTTCCAGCCCGCGAGATCGGTCAGATAACCGTAAACAAGGTCAATCAGAAAAGACCCTATGGACGCGGCAATGCCGGAAAGAACGGCAACGGAGACTGTGAATTTTCGATAGCGCCACGCGGCGAAAATCAGCTCGGAAAAAATTCCCTGAACCACACCGTAATAAACGTTGATAATGCCGCCGCTTCCTGCGAACAGCATTTCGGCGATCGCGGCGGCAGTTTCCGCAAGAAAGGCGACACCCGGCTTGCGGATCAGCAAAGCGGCGAAAGGTCCGGCAATAAACCAGATGCCGTAGATCAGCGCATCGAGCTGCAGCCCGAGCGACTGCAGCATATCGTACACAGGCCCGAGCAAACGAAAAACAAGGCCGAAAACCAAAGAAACAACAATCGTGACCAGAATATCGGTCAGATTCAACTTGCGACTTTTACTTTTGCTCATCTATTCTTCCTCCTGTCTGCGTTCATCCTGATTTCTTTTCTTTCGGAAGCATCCGCTGCACAGTCAGGGTCGGAGAATGATTGAAAAACACGAAAAACCGCTTTCCTCTGTACGAAAAGAAAGCGGCAGCTGCCTGAATGATTTCAAAACCACTTTCCCACGCTGGTATTATCCAGATCAGGTCCAAGGGTCAGGGCCGTGCCCTTCTCAGCGGAATGCTCCCCTAGTGGACAAACGCATATTCATTTAACACTTTTAACGATACTCCCCCGCCCAATAATGGTCAAGATAAAACATTTATTTAATCATCCGAAAATGCAGTTTCCAAGCCCGATCGAAAATATTTTCATGATTTTTTAATAAAGGTTTCGTATCCTGAAAAAAAGGGAATAAAAAATCATACCCCCTCACCGGATTTTAACTATTTCAGAAACGAAAGGAGGAAATAATTTTCTTGATGCCCCGCTTTGTTTGTGATATTAAAGACAGGAAGAACTGGAAACGGGATCAAAAAATCGAAAAACCTGAGGTGATGTGAGTGAAAACGCTCCGCTTAAATGAATCGATCCGTTTTGGAAAAAACGATCCGTTTGTCCTGATTGCCGGTCCGTGCGTGATTGAAAGTGAAGATCTGGTCCTTAAAACGGCGGACACCATCCGGGAAGTGACCGACCGTCTCGGGATTCCCTTCGTATTTAAATCCTCTTATGATAAAGCCAATCGTTCGTCGATCTATTCCAAACGCGGTCCGGGTCTGGAAAAGGGACTCGAAATTCTGAATAAAGTCAAAGAAAAAATCGGCGTGCCTCTGACGTCGGACATCCATGAGGCCGATCAGGCAGCTCCTGCGGCCGATGTGCTTGATATATTGCAGATTCCCGCTTTTCTCTGCCGTCAGACCGATTTGCTGGTCGCTGCGGCGCGGACCGGGAAAATCATCAATATTAAAAAAGGCCAGTTTCTCGCACCGTGGGACATGAAAAATGTGATCACAAAGCTCGAGAAAGCGGGAAATACAAACATTTTGCTGACGGAACGCGGTGCTTCATTCGGCTACAATAATCTGGTCGTCGACATGCGGTCGCTTCCGACAATGCGCTCGTACGGCTATCCGGTCGTTTTTGATGCGACGCACAGCGTTCAGATTCCCGGCGGAAACGGCATATCGACAGGAGGAAAGCGTGAATTTGTCCCCTACCTTTCACGTGCCGCCGTCGCGGCGGGCGTGGACGCCGTTTTTATGGAAGTACATCCTGATCCGGATCGGGCATGGTCCGACGGGCCGAATATGGTGCCGCTTGAAAGTCTGGAAGAACTATTGAAACCGCTCCTGGAAATCGACGCTGTCGTCCGCAATCTGGATGCAGTGGAATACTATTAAAAGATAAGGAGGCCTGTCCATGAACCTGAACACCGAGAAAAGCAGAATCAACTACGTCATTGAAACGCGTTTGAAAAATACAGAAGCATACATGGATTCGTTCAGCCGGACATTCGATACGGAGATCCGGGAAGTGCTGAAGCTGAAAAAAAGGCTTGATCCGGAGATGATTCAGCAAGTGATTCGCCTGATTTTAAATTGCAGAGGCCGCGTTGTGATTACCGGTATGGGCAAGTCGGGAATCATCGGCAGAAAAATCTCATCGACACTTGCGAGTACAGGCACGCCTTCGTTCTTCCTTCATCCGGCGGAAGGGCTTCATGGAGATCTGGGCAGGATCACAAGAAACGATATCGTTTTGGCGATTTCCAACAGCGGCGAAACGCAAGAGGTGCTGCGGATTCTCCCATCGGTTCGGCGCATCGGCGCAAAGGTCGTCTCGATTACCGGAAATGCCCGTTCCACGCTGGCCGGGCTTTCCAATCTATCGATTGATACCGGAACGATTGCGGAGGCCTGCCCGCTCGGCCTTGCACCGACGTCGACAACGACGGCGACGCTTATACTGGGCGATGCGCTGGCTGTTGCCCTGCTGGACGTGCGTGATTTCAAGCCGGAAGATTTCGCTGTTTTCCATCCCGGCGGCTCTCTCGGCCGGAAGCTGCTGCTGACGGTCAAGGGCGTCATTCGCTCCATCAACAGGGCAAACCCGGCTGCTTATCAAAACGCCAAAGTCAAAGAAGTACTGTTTAAAATGACGGAAAGCGGCATCGGTGCAGTCTCCATCGTCAATGAAGAAAATCGGCTGATCGGCATCCTGACCGACGGCGACATCCGGAAAGCCTTATCAAACGGCAATATTTCATGGGATCAGCCGATTCGTCAGATTTACACGGCCGATCCGTATTTTGTGACGACGGACCAATTGGCCGCCGAAGCCCTGCACTTAATGGAAGAAAAGGACATCCATGTCCTCCCTGTTGTGAAATCGGGGGAAAATGAACCGATTGCCATCATCCGTATCCAGGATCTGACACGGATCGGACTTTAATCCTCCTCTGTCTCCGTCGCTCCTTTCGCAGAATGAATCACCGGCCGGGTTCAGTCCGCGAGATCATCGACGCAGGCACGTACAGCCGCTCTGTTCTTTGAAACCTACAAATTTACGGCTCCGGACAAAATTCCGGGGCTATTTTGCATCCGGAATGACGGATAATATTCGCGGCTTGCGCTCATTCTAAGAAAAGCTACTTCATGGAAACGGAGCGTTGCCAATGACTGTTTCATCGCGCCTGCTGCAAGTTTTTATTCTCGCCGGATTGATTCCGGCCTTCTGTTTCTTGTTTTCAGACGGGGCCGCGGCCCAGTCCCCTTTTCCGAAACAAATCATCGTGACGCAGCGGAATCCGGATTTGCGTTCACTTATAAAAACTTCGGATCTGATTGTTTATGCCCGTCTCAATGCCGGAATAAATAAATGGGAAACAGGAAGAACTGCGGCTCCGGGCCGGAAGCTCGTCAACTCGAGACAGATTCTTCATATCCGGGACGCTTACAAAGGAACGGCCTCCTCCCCTGCCTATCTTCTTTCAACGGGCGTCGAACCGCTTCCCAGGCCTGAAGATCCGCTAAATGCCGTCTATCCGGGACCGCTTGCGGACGGAGACTACGTCCTTTTTCTGAAACAATACAGCGATCGTTATTACTATATATTGAATGGCGGATTCAGCGCTGTCTATCCCGTCTATGGAGGAAAAATCATTGCCCTTTATGAAGGATTCAAGGAGCTGAACGGTAAATCGCCTGCGGAACTCAAAAATATTGCCGGTCGCTAACGGCGGCGCCGGCCGTTCTTTTGTTCTTTATTTTTTGGGGGAAAAACAGAAAGGAATAAAAAAGAGAGACAAGCCATAAGCTGATATAAAAAATGCAGGGAGGCAGATTATGGCGAGGACGGCTGCGGCATCGCTTCACGAAAAACGCAGGGAATGGTACGGACGCTTGAAACAGCTTGCCGGACGGATGGAGCGGCTTCCGGCAGAAAGATCGTTTGAAACGATTGCTTCTATTATGTACTGGATGATCCTACTGTTCGGTGTTCCCTATTTCTTGTTCACACTTTGGTCTTTCGTTCGCTTAAACGGCTGACCAGGATCCGAAAACCTTGCTCTAGTCAATCTGTCTGAGCATGTTTTCTAAAACGTAATCAACGGCTTTGATCGTTTCAAAAAAACGGCGTTTGCGTGTATCCGTTTGAAATGCGGTGACGCAGACGATTGCCAGGTTGTCGTACGTATCCTTAATCTGTATCGGATAGACATATTTCGGCCTCCTGCTTTTCACCCAGTGATCGGCAAGAGGCCGCCATGCATCGATCAATAGCTGGACACGGTCGGCGAACGGCTTCACTTCGCCGTAAAAATCGGTTTTGTAGTCCGGTCTGTTGGTCCGATTCACAAATTGATCATAGGCTTCCCGGTTTTTTTCTTTCAACTCTGCGGTCAGCCGTCTCAGCCGGCTGTCCTCTTCTTCTTCCATTTCGGCCACCTCTTAAACAAATCCCCTTGTTAGTGTACCATGCGTACTGAAAAAAAACACTTACCGGGAATCAAAGAGATCGTCTGCCCCTCTTTTTCATTGCGGAACTTCTATTGACGATTCGGGCAGAGCCGTTCCTGCCGCCGTTTTACTGAAAGTATCCAGATTCTTTTCAAGACGATTGACAGAACGATTGATGTGTGCGATTTCGCTGCCGATCCGGAACAGTTCCCGGCGGCAGCTGCCGAACTGTTCGCCGATCATTTCCTCGGTTTTTCGGACCAGCTTGTTGTCCAGATGCTCCAGTTCCATTAACAGGTAGTCCATTTTATAATCCAATGCCTGTGCCGACAATCCTTTGCATGCCTCAACCGTTCTCAATCCGCTCATGAATCAACCTTCTTTCAGCTGTTTGTTTAAATTTTCTAGAGCAGATGGAGGAAACCCTGCCTGTCCGACAGAACTCGAACGACTCCGGCAAAACTAGTGAAAATTTGTACGACTTTAATCAATTCGTCATAATTTTAACGGAATGTATGTTCGTTTATACGTAAACTAGCACACGATCGGCGTTCGTTTTGGTATACTGTGGTAAAGATATTCCGATTCTTATCGAAAGTTATAAGAAGTGATTTTTTGCGATTTTTTGGAAAGGAGCCTTTATCATTTGACATTCTTTTATCCGAATGGACAGCCGTATAAGGAATCGGGAAACCGCAGACAGCAAACGGCGGCGGATTCGGTTGTCTACGGCCATCGCGGCATGACGCTTGAAGAGGACCTGAATGCGGCCAATCAATACTACAGAGATGCGGACCGGGCGGTTATCTATAAAAAACCGACGCCTGTTCAGATCGTTCATGTCGACTACCCCAAACGCAGCGCCGCTAAAATAACCGAGGCCTATTTTCGCAAGGCCTCGACAACGGACTACAACGGTGTCTACAAAGGAAAATACATCGATTTTGAAGCAAAAGAAACGACGCACGCCAATTATATTCCTTTAAAAAATTTTCACAGCCATCAGATCGAGCATATGGAAAGGATCAAACGTCACGGAGGCATCGGTTTTATTATCGTCAGATTTACTCAGGCCGATGAAGTATATTTGCTGGACGCAGGAATTTTAGCTGAGTGCTGGAAAGTCTCGCAGCGTAAGGGCGGGCGTAAATCGGTGCCGAAAACGATGTTTCAGAAAAAAGGATTCCTCGTGCCGCAAAATTATGCGCCGCGAATTGATTACCTTCGCGTCGTGAATGATGTATACTTTTAAGTTGGTCATAATCTCCCGGGCCGCTCGAATAATATGAAGCGTAATACCCATGGGACTGGCTTTCCGGAAAGGTAGGATTTTTAGCATGGTTGAATATCACTCGCGTATGGAGAGACGGCGGTCAGCTGAAATGGAAAAGCTGAAAGCAAATAAGTCTCAGAAAAAAAATGGGAAGAAATCTTCGAAGGGAGGAGGCAAAAAAGGGCGATGGTTTAAGCGCATCCTACTCATTTTGTCTCTTATTTTCTTGTTTTTACTTTTGGCCGGCACGGTGACCGTGCTTGCGATCATTAAGAGCGCTCCGCCGCTGAACGCAGATGCGCTGCGCAATCAGGTATCATCCGTTATCTATGATCAGAACGGCAATAAGGCGACCAATGTGGATACCGGCCAGGACAGAATGTATACAAGTATCAACTCGATTCCGCTTGTGGTGCAGGACGCTTTTATCTCTACAGAAGATGTCCGTTTCTACCAGCATTTCGGGATCGACCCGATCCGTATTCTCGGAGCGACCGTCGCCCAATTTACGAACGGCTATAAATCGGAAGGCGGGAGCACGATCACTCAGCAGGTCGTGCGCAATGCGCTGCTGACACAGAATAAAACGTTTACAAGAAAGATTCAGGAAGCCTATCTCGCGATTCAGCTGGAAAAAAAGTACACGAAAAAACAGATTCTTGAAATGTATTTGAACGATATTTATTTGGGCGAAGGGCCGACATACGGCGTGGCGGCCGCATCGGAAAAATTTTTCGGGCGCCCCATTCAGAATGTGACGCTGGAACAGGCTGCGATGCTTGCGGGAATGACACAGAATCCGGGTTACTACGACCCGATTCTCCACCCGGTTCAGGCAAAAGAGCGGCGTGATCTGGTCCTCGATCTGATGGCCAAATATAAGGCGATTACGCCGGCCCAGGCTGCCAAAGCCAAAAGTGTCCCCATGAAAGAAATGACCAAGGATCATCGGGACATTCCGGTCAGCAACAGAAAATACAGCTCATTCGTCGATTATGTCCGTAAAGTGCTGGTTAACGATCAAAAGCTGGTCACCGATAAACAATTTGATTCAGGCGGCCTGAAAATTTACACGACGCTGAATCCGTCCGTCCAGCAGCGGACGGAAGATGTGCTGAATAACAGCAATAACTTCTCCAATGTCCAGAAAAACTTTCAGGCCGGCGTGGCGGTGATCGATACCCAGACCGGAGCGATCCGTGCTCTCGGCGGCGGGCGAAACTATCAATATCTCAATACAAACTGGTCGTATATCAATACCGGCAGTGTCGGTTCGACGGCTAAACCCATTATGGATTACGGCCCCGCCATCGAGTATCTGAACTGGTCGACCAACCATCAGGTGGACGATACGAAAACGTATTATACACAGTCGGGTTCCCAGGGAGTGTCTGTTTCCGACTGGGACAACCAATACATGGGCAAAATGACGATGCGCCGGGCGCTGGCCCTGTCCCGGAACGCGCCTGCCGTCCGGACGATGCAGACCCTGCTCAGCACGCCGAACGGCGCTGCGGACGTTCGCTCGTTTGCAAACAATCTGGGATTCAATTTTAACAGCATCTATCAATCTTATGCGATCGGTCCCTTCTTTTCTTCGCCTCTGCAGATGTCGGGAGCTTACGCGGCATTCGGAAACAGCGGCGTTTACAATCAGCCGTATGCTGTGACGAAAGTCGTTTTCCCGGATGGCGAAGTGATTAATCTGAATCATACACGGCATGTGGCGATGCACGATTATACGGCGTATATGATTACCGACATGCTGAAAAGCGTCATGACTTCCGGAACCGGTGTCACTGCGGATATTCCCGGCGTGCCGCTTGCAGGCAAAACCGGAACACAGAACATCGACGACAAATACGCGCAGCAATACCAGATTTCACCGTACGATCAAAGCCACGGCGCGCTTGACGCCTGGTTTGTCGGCTATACAAGCAGGCTGACGGCGGCCGTCTGGACCGGTTACGATGTGAATCAGAACAAACCGAGCGACAGTAATTACGGAACCTTCCTGGGCCAAAATGAACAAAAATATTCGCAGATCATCTTCCGCGACATCATGAGTGAATTCATGCAGGGAGCACCCGATTTTACGCGGCCGGGCTCCGTGATCAATATCGGCGGCGAACTGGCCGTCAAAAATTCAAGCGAGGCTCTGAATTATCAGACCCAGCAGCAGAATCAGGCGGCAGATAAAAATAACAGCAGCTCGAGCAGTTCAAGCAGTTCGAGCAGCAGTGCGGCAAGTTCAAGCGTGCCGATCAGTTCAAGCAGCTCAAGCACGCCGATCAGTTCGAGCAGTCCAAGCAGCTCGAGCACGACTCCCGCTTCTAGCAGCGCTGGCTCTTCTTCAACCCCGCCTGCTGCGTCGTCAAAGCCGACGCAGCAAAATCAGCAGAACACGACTCAACAAAAGCCGTCGAGCGGACAGTAAAACAGACAGAAGCCGACTCAGTTTTATTTACAAGTACTTATGAATGTGCATTGAAAGAGGACGTCCCATCGTCGGAAATTCGACGGCGGGACGTCCTCTCTTTTCATCCTTTTTTCTTGTAGACGGCAAGTTTTTTCTTCAGCTCTTCATCCAGTTGGTTCAGCTGGATGAATGAAAGATAGTGATCGGGCTGTTTGATGATATAGGAGAGCCTTCCCTCAATATTAAGCGGGGCATAGGGCAGACTGGCCACTGTTTTCATCAGATGCTGCGGCGACAGGCTGTCGACCGCCCTTCCCGATGACCAGACGGCCTGATCGATAAAAAGCGCCAGCGCCTGAATCATCGGCTTCTCTGCCCGTTTCCGGTCGCGGCTGCGGAACGCCTCGGCGATTCCGGCGCGTCTGTCGGGCCAGCTGCGATTAAAATCCCGCAACGGATCTTCCCACGGCCATGAAGAAAGCGACGAAGGCTTTTCAATAAACAGAATGTCGTAAAAGAAAGGCTGTTCCCTTCCGGCCGTACCGGCATCGGAAAATGTAACATGCGCTTCTCTTTCATAAAACGGAGGAAAGCAGAAAGATGCCGGTACATTAAGCGTCGTTTCGCTCTTCTGCAACAGCAAGGCCTCCTCCCCTCATCCGTTTCCGTCCCTCCCTGCAGAGATCGAGCAGCGGGCACTCCGGGCACTTCGGGGCCTGCGCTTTGCAATGATAGCGGCCAAAAAAGATCAGGCGATGATGCGTTTCCGACCACTTTTCTCTGGGAACCCGCCGCATCAGCGTTTTTTCCACCTCAAGGACACTGTCTTTCCAGCGGCAGATGCCGAGCCGCTTGGTCACACGTTCAACGTGCGTATCGACGGCAAGCGCCGGTTCTCCAAAGGCAACGGACACAATCACATTGGCCGACTTGCGGCCGATGCCCGGCAGCTTGATCAGTTCCTCACGATTCCGGGGCAGTTCCCCGCCATAATCTTCAATGATCCGCTCGCACATTTGCCGGATGTGCTTCGCCTTATTGCGGTAAAGCCCGATCGACCGGATGTCACTTTGCAATTCTTCCAGCGGAACGGAAAGATAGTCTTCAGGGACACGGTATTTTTCAAAAAGGCTCGCCGTCACACGGTTGACCAGGGCATCGGTGCACTGGGCGGAAAGCATGACGGCGATTGCCAGTTCAAAGGGATTGCGGTGATTCAGCTCGCAATGTGCGTCCGGGAACATCGCGGCGATCGTCTCAAGCACCGAGTCAATCTGGCTCTGATTCAGAATGGACTCCACCCCCCTCAGCCATTATCCAGCCAGTCATAGGCGGGCATTTTCGGATTTTTTTTCGTGTCGTTTTCCTTCCTTTGCCGCGGCAGCTGCTGGTGGCGTCTGATATTTTCGCCGTGCTCTTTTGCCTGGGCCAGCGTTTTGATTCCGTTCTTTTTCCAATCGAAAAGGATTCGGTCGATGTAGCGGAAATTCAGTTTGCCCGAAACAACCGCTTCACGAAGTGCGGCTTTAATCAGCTGGGGCGAATGATGATCCTCATCCGTCCACATCGCCAGAGACTCGCACTCGATCGGCGAGAGCGGACGGCCGAACTCACGTTCAAAAATCGTGTAAAGCGCTTTTTCGCCCTCTTCTTCCGCAGCCTTGCTTTCTTTGCCGTAGGCATAGCTCAGCAGCCTGTCCCAGAGCGGCAGAAGCGAATAGGCCTCGGAGTATATCTGGTTTTCCTTTTTCTGAACAATCGACAGGAATCCGTGCTGGATCAGGCGGCGAAGCATATCGGCGCACGCCGTCTCATCGAGAGTCATCCTTTGAGCCAGGTCGTCAAAGGTAGGAAAGTCATCACCTTTTATAATAAAAGAATGAACCTGAATCAGCATCATACATTCCTGTTCATTCAGTCCGATCGCATGATAATGTTCAATAAGCAATGCCGGAATATTGACATCGCCCTTCATCAGAAGATTCAGCATGAACTTTTTATCCATATTTGACACCTCACGGACCATTATATCATGATTAAATTGAAAAAAAATAAATTCGGCACGGTTTCAGCGCTGCCTGCCGAGGCCCGGCCGCCGTTAAAGCCCTGTACATATAAAAAAAGCCGGTGAAAAAATCGATTGTGATTTTTTCACCGGTCCGTCTGTGATTGTTCCGTCCGCTCACGGATAAATGCGGTTCAGCAGTCTCGGGAACGGAATGGCTTCGCGGATGTGTTCCAGTCCGCAGATCCAGGCAATCGCCCGTTCCAGGCCTAATCCGAACCCCGAATGCGGTACGGAGCCGTATTGGCGAAGTTCCAAATACCATTTGTACGACGGATCGGTCAGATGGTATTGCCGGTAACGCTCCTCCATCAGCTTGAGGTCATCGATCCGCTGGCTTCCGCCGATGATTTCTCCGTAGCCTTCGGGAGCCAGAAGATCAGCGCAGAGAACGACCTCCTCGCGGCCGGGGACGGGCTTCATATAGAATGCTTTTGCCTTGGCGGGATATTCAGTCACGAAAACAGGGACATCAAAATGTTCGGCGATGGCCGTTTCATGCGGAGAACCGAAATCGTCGCCCCATTCAATGTCGTCAAACCCTTGCTCTTTCAAAAATTCAACTGCCTGATCATAGGTTATGCGCGGGAACGGTGCCTGAATCTTTTCGAGCTTTGCCGTGTCGCGGCCGATTGCCTTTAATTCAGGCCGGCAGTTTTTCAGCACTTCCTGCACGATGTATGCGACGTATTCTTCCTGAAGCTTCAGACTTTCTTCGTGATCCGTAAAAGCCATTTCCGGTTCAATCATCCAGAATTCGATCAGATGGCGGCGTGTCTTCGATTTTTCCGCCCGGAAGGCCGGTCCGAAAGAAAATACCTTTCCGAAGGCCATCGCCGCGGCCTCCATATAAAGCTGGCCGCTCTGCGACAGATAGGCGTCACGATCAAAGTATTTAGTACGGAACAGATCGGTCGTTCCTTCAGCCGAGCTGCCGGTCAGTATCGGCGGATCCACTTTAATGAAACCGTGCTCATTAAAAAAATCGTATGTTGCCTTAATCACCTGATTGCGGATTCTCAATATCGCATGCTGCCGGCTTGATCTCAGCCAAAGGTGGCGATGGTCCATCAGAAATTCGACGCCATGTTCCTTCGGCGTAATCGGGTAATCGCTTGTAATCTGGATCGGCTCAAGCGACGAGACCGTCAGCTCAAATCCTGAGGGAGCCCGTTTGTCCTCACGCACGGTTCCTGTGATGTACAGCGAACTTTCCTGAGTCAGTTCCCCTGCCTCTTCCCAATCTTTTTCATTGACCTCATTTTTCAGAACGACACCTTGAATAAAACCGGTTCCGTCCCGAAGCTCAAGAAATTGAATTTTCCCGCTCGACCGTTTGTTCGCAAGCCAGGCTCCGATCGTGACTTCCCGGCCGATATATTGATTGACTTCAGCAATCGTTGCTTTCATTTTCGTAAAGACCCCCATGGTTCAACCCTGACAGATAAAAATATGAAAGGATTAGCGGAATTTAAGTATAAGAAAACCGGGACCCGGCCGCTGTCTGAGCCCTGACTCTGTCCCGTTTTCCTTTACCTGATTTATTTCCGATGCGTTTTAATAAAATGCTCCATTCTGTCCAGCGCTTTTTCGAATTTCTCGAGCGAGGTTGCGTAGGACAGGCGGATATGTTCCGGAGCCCCGAATCCCGCGCCCGGTACGACGGCTACCTTTTCCTCGTTGAGAAGAGCAGAAACCCAGTCCGAAACCTGATCGAAGCCGCAGGAACGGCTTGCCTCTTCAATATTGGGAAACAGATAAAAAGCTCCCTGCGGTTTCGCACAGACAACGCCCGGCAGCGCAATCAGCTGATCATAAACCGTATTCAGCCGTTTTTCGAAAGCCCGGCGCATCTTCCCGACACTTTCCTGAGGGCCGGTATAGGCGGCGATCGCCGCGTACTGGGACACCGATGCAGGGTTGGATGTGCTGTGGCTGGCAATATTGGTCATTGCCCGGATGAGTTCTGAATTCCCTGCGGCATAGCCGATCCGCCAGCCGGTCATCGCATGCGATTTGGAGACTCCGTTAATGACGACCGTCTGCGCCTTGACCCGATCGGAAATCTGGGCGATTGAACGGAAGGAATTTCCGTTATAGATCAACTTTTCATAGATTTCGTCTGAAATGATCAAAATGTTGTGCTCCAGACAATATTCGGCGATCGGCTTCAGTTCGTCATCGGTATAAATCATCCCTGTCGGGTTGCTCGGCGAGTTAATGATGATCGCTTTCGTTTTGTCCGTGACGGCTTTTTCAAGATCGCCGGCCGTTATTTTGAATTGCTGTTCCTGGGTTGTGGCAATAGGCACCGGCACGCCGCCGGCCAGTTTTACCTGTTCCGGATAGCTTACCCAGTAAGGAGCAGGGATAATCACTTCATCGCCCGGATTAAGAAGTGCCTGAAACAAGAGATACAGCACATGCTTCGCCCCGTTTCCGACGATGATCTCCGACGGCCTGTAGTCGAATCCCTGATCGCGTTTCAGTTTGCCGATGATCGCTTCTTTAAGTGCGGGCAGTCCCGCTGTCGGTGTGTACTTTGTATGCCCGGCTTTCACTGCGTCCATGGCTGCGTCGATGATAAAATCCGGTGTGTTGAAATCAGGCTGGCCGGCTCCGAGGCCGATCACATCATAGCCCTGGGCGGCGAGTTCGCCCGCTTTCGCCGTAATAGCCAGCGTACTGGAAGGCGTGATCGTTTCCACTCTTTTTGCTAACTGCATTGTTTTTCCTCCCTTTTTCCTGTTGCCAATTCTTCTTATTTTTAAATGAATATCGGAATTAAATATTCAGGATGCGCTGTGCTTCTTTGCCATTGTCAAAATTAATCGAGATATAGTTGTAATTGCCGCGGCTGTTCAGAAAAGTAATTTCCCAGATCGGCGTGGCCTGAATCGCGCCCAGACGGACAGAGAGAATCGTTTTCACATCCAGATGCATCCCTGCCAGAATCTGAAGGGCCTGCCGGCTCGTAATGCCGTTTTTCGCGATCCGCGTAAAGTAAGCGCCCTTGCCGTCCGGAACCCAGAAATACATCTGCACGCCATTTCTTGTTCCCCCGACAACTTGATAGGATTCCGAGCCGTTATAGTAGGCAACCGATTCAATCTTATCCGGATGGAACTGCCGTTCCGCTTTAGCCGCGGCCGTTCGGGCAAGTCCGTTTTCATAGTTCATATTGCTGTTGTACAGCTGCAGCGAACCCCAGCCGGCGACCAGCACCAGGGCAGGCAGGCCGATGATTATCCAATTTTTCATCTGATCACCCTTATTTTATGTATCTGCGGAACCGTTCTGCCTGTACAAAAAGAACGGAATGCCGCAGATTGAAGAAAATAGAAATTCTGAACGTTGACTCAGCGGTTTACCCAGTGCGTCATACTAAATTACACTAATCGTAAACATGATAAGCGGGAAATGCAAGACAGACAAAGAATTTTCTGTTACGGGATGATCTAATGTTTATTTTAAAGGAACTGCATCGGTTTCTCGCTGAGAAACTGCTTCACCTGATTGTGCTCATCCAGGAGGACAACGACCGGATTGTTTTCCGACAGTTCTTTTTCACTCATCAGAGCATAGGCCATAATAATTACAATATCGCCCTTTTGTGCCAGCCTTGCCGCCGCGCCGTTCAGGCAGATGACTCCGGATCCCGGCTTTCCGGGTATGATATAAGTTTCCAGCCGGGCACCGTTATTATTGTTGACGACCTGAACCTTCTCATTGGGAAGGAGGCCGGCGGCTTTCAGGATCGTTTGATCGATCGTAATGCTGCCGACATAATTCAGATCCGCGTCGGTAACCGTTGCGCGGTGAATCTTGCATCTCAGAAAGGGTCTCAGCATCTTTCAGACCTCCTCTTTCAATGCCGCAGTATTGCCGGTGACGTTGTCAATCAGGCGCGCCCGGGAGTAACGGACGGCACTGGCAATGATAAACGGTCCGGACAGCACGACCCCGTTTCTCTTCAGATCCGGGTAATTCAGGACATCGACGTAATCGATTTCAGCGAGCTTCAGATGGTCGCGGTAGTACAATCGCACGGCCTCCGCAATTTTTTCAAAATCCCGTTCTCCCTGCTTCAAAGCTTTCATGCCTTGCTGAAGCCCTCTTGAAAGTTCGACGGCTTCCTTTCTTTCATCGGCATTGAGCCGGACGTTGCGCGAACTGCGGGCGAGGCCGTCCGCTTCGCGAATGATCGGGCATGGGATCAATTTTATCGGAAAATGAAATGCCCGGATCAGGCTGCCGACGACCGCCACCTGCTGGGCATCCTTCATTCCGAAATAAACAGTATCCGGCTGCACGATATTGAATAGCTTGGTCAAAACGGTGGCCACGCCGTCGAAATGTCCCGGCCGGCTCTTGCCGCAAAGCACATCGGTTTTCTCATGGACGGTGACGGTCACCGCCGTTCCGTTCGGATAAACCGCGGATACATCAGGCAGGAAAAGTGCCTCCACGCCGGCCTCTTCGGCGAGCCGGGCATCACGCTCCGTATCCTGCGGATAATTGATATAATCCTCGCGGTCGCCGAATTGTGTCGGGTTGACAAAGACACTGGCGACGACACAATCCGATGTTTCCGCCGCTTTCCGAAAAAGCGACAAGTGCCCCTCATGCAGAAAGCCCATCGTCGGGACAAACCCGACGGTTTTTCCGGCCTTCTTCCGATCGCTGACAAACCGTGCCATATCCTCCGGCGATTTGATGCAAACGATTCCTCTTTTACGTACTGATTTCGACATCCTGTTTTCCTCCCCTTGTCCGGAGGAGGTCCGGTCCGGCGCACAGCCTGAAAATCAGGCAAGAAAGTCTTTATCCGGCGTCGCCGGCCCTCCGTCCATGTCCGTCAGCGGATCATGGCAGACTTTATTGTTTTTTTGCATCGCATCCCTTTCCTGTGTACCGCTATCCTGCCGGGACATGCAGCCCAAAAAGAGGAACGGGACGTAAATGCATCCCTATTATATCAAAACCGCCGCTTTTTTTCGCCACCGTCCGAATCTTTTACCTATAAATTGCCGAGATCGGACGGATTCATGGCCATTCAATATCCGCGGAATATACGCGAATGATCGCTTTGTCTGCGTTTTCCAGAAGCAGCACGCCGTCGTCGTTGATTCCGAGGGCGACGCCTTCAATCGTTGTTCCGCCGGGCTGCCTGACTTTGATCTTCTTTCCGAGGCTTACGGCCCGTTTTTCCCACATCGGCTTGATCGCCGGAAACCCTTCCCGAAGAAAAAGCTGATAAAGCTGCTCGAATTTCTGTAAGAAGGCCTGGACAAGGACGACCAGATTATAGTTTTTGCCAGTGATCGCTTTGAGCGATGACGCCTGCTGCCTGACGTCATCCGTCAAAGCACCGGGATCCGTATTGACATTGATGCCGATGCCGATCACAACAGCTTTGACAAACGTTGCTTCCGCCTGCAGTTCGGTCAGTATGCCGACCAGTTTTCTGCCCTCATAAATGATGTCGTTCGGCCACTTGATTCCGCATGAAATACCGGTCTGCTCTTCGATTGTCTCTGCAGCTGCAACGGCGGTTACGAGAGTCAGCTGAGGCGTGCGGGCGATCGGAAGGTTCGGCCTCAGAATCAGGCTCATGGCGATGTTGGTTCCCCGTGAAGACTGCCACGTATGCCCGAGGCGTCCGCGCCCCGCCGATTGTTCGTTGGTGATCACGACGGTGCCGTCTGCCGCCCCTTCATCGGCCAGCGCCAGGGCCTCTTTCTGCGTTGAACCGATTGTGTCAAAGAAACAAAGCGAACGGCCGATTGTCTCCGTCTTCAGTCCGGCCGACACGGCCGCCTCGTTTAATCCTTCCGGGGCGGCCACCAGTTTATAGCCGCTTTTCTGGATCGCCTGAATCTGATATCCGTCATTTTCAAGTTCTTTAATATGTTTCCAGACCGCCGTGCGCGAACAGCCGATCGATTCGGATATCTTTTGTCCCGAAAGAAAGCGGTTCTGATTTTCATAGAGCAGTTTCAGGACGGCTTTCTTTGTCTTTGCCATTCTTTGAACCATGATTCGATCTCCTCCGTTTCATTGGCCACGGATCCGGTAACCACCTGTTTTTCAAGCGCAGCCAGTGCTTCGGACAGCCACGGTCCGGGACGTTCGGAAGACCATTTTAAAAGATCGTTTCCGGTCACTGCCAGTTCCCCGCGCCGGTGTATCCTGCATCCCTGCCACAGACGGTCGATATTCCGCTCCATTGCTTCGAGCGCGCTGCGGTCCGTCCTGCCGAAAGCGGCCTGGAGCCGTTCCACCGCCCGGGCCAGTTCTCTGCCGGCATAATAGACGCGGACCGGATTCCAGCCGTCCCTTTTGCGGACCGCATCATATTTCTGCAATGCGGATACGCCTTTTTCTCTTGACCGCGACCAGTTCCATGCCCGGGCGAAGGCGTGCACATCATAAATCCGCAGGGCCGTCAGAAAGGCCGCCCAGCGCTCGGCATCCGTCTTCAGAAGCGAAAAGTGCACCTTTTCGAGAATCGTCCGGTCCGCGGCCTGTTCGAGAAAAGGCAGAGCGCCGATGCACCCGGTTTCAAAAAGCAGCCCGATCGCCTCATTCACTGCCTGCCCGGCCAGCAGTTTTGTCATCTCCTGATCTATTCGTTCCACGGAAATCTTTCTCAGAAGCGCTGCCCGATTCTTGAAGGCTTCCCGCTCCGCCTGTCCGAGTGCGAAACCGAGTTCGGAAGCGAATCGGATCCCGCGCATCATTCGGAGCGGATCCTCGGAGATCCGTTCCCCGGGACTGCCCACCGTGCGGATCATCCTGCCTGCCAGATCAGCTCGGCCGCCGAAGAGATCGATGACCCTTCCCGCCCGGTCCATCGCTAAAGCATTGATCGTAAAATCACGCCGCATCAGATCTTTTTTCAGTGACGTTTCAAAAACAACCTGATTCGGATGACGGTAATCATCGTATCCGCTCTCCGAACGATAGGTCGTCACTTCAAAGCTGGCGCCGCCGCTGAGAACGGCCACTGTTCCGTGTTCAATGCCTATGGGAACGGTCCGCTTAAATAAAGCGACAACGTCAGCGGGGTGCGCCGACGTTGCAATATCAATATCATGGACCGGGCGGCCGAGCAGATAATCGCGGACTGCACCGCCGACAACGTAGGCTTCGAACCCATGCGTCATCAGTGTATCCAAAACAGCGGTCGCCTTTGTAAAGGGAAACGACAAAAAAGACACCCCATTTTTCTTATTTACTGTGAGCCGGGAAATGCCGCCGGGACCCGTCATTTCTGTTTCTTTTTTTGATGTTCCAGTTCGCGCCAGTGAAATTCACCGCGCTTCAGGGCGTGCATCAGAATTTCCGCCGAAGCCATATTGGTTGCGAGCGGAATCTTGTATACGTCGCTCAGCCGCAACAGAGCATTGACATCCGGCTCGTGGGGCTGGGCTGTCAGAGGATCCCGCATGAAGATGACCATATCCATCTCGTTCGAAGCGATCATGGCACCGATCTGCTGATCGCCGCCGAGCGGTCCGGATTGAAAACGATGCACCTTCAGTCCGGTCGCCTCCATGACTTTCTGGCCGGTTGTGCCGGTCGCATAAAGTTCATGATTTTCCAGAATATACTTATAAGCAATCGCAAATTCAATCATTTCGGGTTTTTTCTTATCATGAGCAATAAGAGCTATTTTCATCGCGCGATCCATCTCCCTCGCCGAGACTGTTTGATAAGGGCGTTTCCGGACGCCGTCGAATCATGGTCCTTGTTTCCCTTTCGAACAGACTCTCTCGTATAGATTTGTCTTGACCTGCTGCTGTCTCGTCTTATAGTTATTTCGCAGCAGCAGGTTAATTCAAGATGTTTTCCAACCCGTAAACCAGTGAATCCAGAGACATGACCGTTTTAATGGCAAGCCCGACGCCGGTCATGAAAGATGCCCGGTCCGTCGAGTCGTGGCGCAGCGTCAGCAGCTCGCCCTTCCCGCCGAACAGCACTTCCTGATGCGCGATCAATCCCGGAAGGCGGACGCTGTGAATCCGCATGCCGTCAACATCGGCACCGCGCGCCCCCTTTAATGTTTCTCTTTCATCCGCCGCCCCCTGCTTCTTTGGATGCCGCGTTTTTTTAATCAATTCGGCCGTCTTCACAGCGGTACCGGAAGGAGCATCTTTCTTCTTATCGTGATGCAGCTCGATAATCTCGACATCGGGAAAATATCTTGCGGCCATCTGGCTGAACTTCATCACCAGCACGGCTCCGATGGCAAAATTGGGTGCAATGATCCCCCCCAGCTTTTTTCCAGCCATCTGTTTTTGATAGTCAGCCACTTCCTCATTGGAAAATCCCGATGTCCCGATTACCGGTCGCACGCCGTACTCAATAGCTGCCCGAAGATTCGCTTTACCGGCCTCGGGAGTTGTAAAATCAACCAGAACATCCGGTTCTATTTCTGAAAAGCAGGTGCCGATATCGCTGTATACCCGTGCATCAAGCTCCGGCAGTCCGGGCAGACTGCCCACTTTTTCTCCGTCATGACCGTGATCGACTGCCGCTGCTAAGGCAAATGCCGGTGCCGAGGCAATCATCCGGATCGTCTCCGAACCCATTCTTCCCCTTGGGCCGGCAACGGCTACACGAATCGGTCTTTCGTCCGTCATCCTTACTTCGCCCCTTCGTCTCTTTTCTTTGTCCAACGATCCTTGTCGCGTGTCCGGAACTTGTCCAGATCCCTTTCGAGTGCGGCGTCAAGATCGATATGTAAACGGTTCGCCATGCAGATAACGACGAACAGCAGATCGCCCAGCTCTTCTTCAACTGTTTTTTCAGCCTCTGTCGGCTTCTTTTTTTTCTCTCCATAGTAATGATTGACTTCGCGGGCCAGCTCGCCCAGTTCTTCCGTCAGACGGGCCATCAGTGCCAGCGGAGAAAAATAGCCTTCTTTAAACTGGCTGATGTAGCCGTCCACTTCTTTTTGAAGCGCCTCAATCGTTTTTTCCTCCACGTCTGACCCCCCGTTTTTTTCTCTTCCTTAATTAATTGTCATTGCCGTGAAAAAAGAAAGATGCCCCTGAATGCTGCGGTTTATTCATTCCGCCGATGCCTTCTCTCTGCGTCCCGCCGCCCTTGCAAAAGAATCAAGCAAAATTATCATACCACTGTTTTCAGTCGATGAAAACGTTGCTTTTGCCTTCTGTTAAAGATGTTTGTTGAACGTTTCAGTCTGAACGCTTATGATTAGAATTGCAAACTTGTCTTGAAGGGTTGTGCACGCATGAAACTGAACCTGAAAATGAAAGATATTCTTTTTATTTTGCTGGGCGCCGCAATCTATGCTTTCGGACTTATCAATTTCAATCTGAAAAATCAGCTGGGCGAAGGAGGAGTCACCGGACTGGCTTTGATCTTTTATAATCTGTTCTCCATTGATCCCGCCTGGACCAATATTATATTGAACATTCCGCTGTTTTTTGCCGGCTGGAAGTTTTTCAGAAGGAATGAATTCATTTATACGCTGATCGGCACCTTTTCCTTATCTTTTTTCCTTTTTATTTTTCAGCATGTGATGACATTCAGCTTTGTGTTGAACCACGATCTGCTGCTTGCTGCTCTGTTCGCGGGTGTTTTTATTGGCGGCGGCCTCGGGATTATTTTCCGCTACGGCGGAACGACGGGCGGTTCGGATATTGTTGCCCGCATTACGCACAAAAAATTCGGCTGGGCCATGAGCAAGACAATGCTGGTTACCGATGCATCTGTCATTATTCTCTCGCTCGTTTATCTTGATTACCGGCAGATGATGTATACGCTCGTCGGCGTTTTCGTCGGATCGAGAATGATCGATGTGATTCAGAAAGGCGCGTACGCAGGGAAGGCCGTGATGATCTTTTCTAAAAAAAGCGATGAGATCGCCCGGAGCATCATCGCGTCGCTTGACCGAAGCGTAACGTTGATCGACGGCAAGGGGGGCTACACGCATCGCGAAATGAATGTACTCTATTGTGTCGTCAGCAGAAACGAAGTTTTCCGGCTGAAGAATCTGATCCAGGAAATCGATCCCGATGCGTTTGTCACGGTCAACGATGTCCATGAAGTCTTCGGTGAAGGGTTCACTTATGACAGGGCAAAAACAGAAGAGTAAAGCGGATGACGATTTTAATGTAGAGATCCAGGCGTCCGTTTTCTCCCGATCCCGATACACGTCTCCGAAATTCATCCTTTCCATTTTTAACCGGATCATCTACAATACTCCTATCATTCATTTTTTGCAGAGAAGAGGAACCACGTAAAAAGAAAGGATGCGATGATTTGGCAGACAAGGCGCATGTGACAGACAGAGGAGTTTCAAGGGCTGAAAAAAGGCAAAGGGCCGGAGCCGTTTATGCCGTTCTCGCCTATTCGCTGTGGGGTCTCTTGCCGATGTACTGGAAGCTGATCGATCAGGTTTCCGCTTTTGAGATTCTCGCACACCGTATTTTCTGGGCCTTTATATTTATGATCATTCTTTTAATTTTTTTAGGAAGACTCGGCGATTTTTTTCGCCGTTTCCGGTTTTTTCTTTCTCACCCGGCAAACCTGGTGCTGATTGTCGCTGCCTCGATTTTGATCAGTATAAACTGGCTCGTTTACATCTGGGCCGTGAATAACGGACATATTGTCGAGTCCAGCATGGGCTATTACATCAATCCGCTGGTCAGCATTTTGCTCGGCATCCTGTTTTTAAAAGAGAAACTGACTCCCTGGCAGATCGTCGCTTTCTTGCTGGCGACGGCCGGGGTCTTCATCCAGACGATCGAGTTCGGACAAGTTCCGTGGATTGCGATTTCTCTTGCCCTGACGTTCGGGTTTTACGGCCTGACGAAAAAGTTCATCCGGCTGGACGCGGTACTCGGATTGACTTTTGAAACGCTGATCGTCACACCGATTGCGTTCGTCTATTTGATCTATGCGCAGATGCAGGGAACGGCCGCCTTTGGCCACAGCCCGACTTTAACCACGGTTCTTTTGATCGGCACCGGCGTGGTAACGGCGCTGCCGCTGCTCTTTTTTGCCGAGGGCGCGCGGAACATATCACTGACGATGATCGGCTTTTTTCAGTATATCTCGCCGACGCTGACATTGATTCTCGGCGTGACGCTTTATAAGGAGTCGTTCTCGCAGGCTCAGCTGATTTCATTTTCCTTCATCTGGCTCGGACTCCTTGTTTTTTCCGTGTCGCCGTTCATGAAGCGTCGGTTATCGCCTGGGCGCCGTCCTTTTGGAACTCATCAGCATGAATGACAAAAAAACAGCAGGAGTGCAATAAAGGGACATGCTCGCCATGAGCAATGTCCCTTTATTCTTGATCCTAAATCCGGCTGACGGTCAGAACTTATTCAGTGTGTAAAAGTAAAGGAACCAGACGGCATGCTGCTGCTCGTCTTTCGCAATCCGGTAATAAATCGATCGTACTTGCGGATTCTGCGCTTTGTCCCCTGACTCAAGATAAAAGTCCACCGTGTTTTGTTCGTCTTCAATCGCATGGCGCAGCCCCTCGGGATACGTGTTCGGGCACATTTCCGTCTGATGCACCGTATACGCCTGCCCGGTCAGCTGAAGATACAGAGATGAGAAAATTCGGTAATGGCGGATCTCATCGTTCCGGATTTCCGCTATCTGCCTTTTTTCCCGCTCGCTTTTCGCTTCATTCATCAAGATTTCGTAACAATGAACGGCCTGATACTCACCGCTGATTGAGCGGGCGATCCGTTCAATCTGCGTTCCGTCCGCACCTTGTTCCGCCGTCTGCCTGAATTCCCCTTGATCGAAATTCATCATATTCTGAGCCTCCCAAGACTTTCTGGCTTTAGCAGTCTATTCTGGCTCGCCGAGAATCGTGTCTCGTCAGGCAGATGATGCAGAGAGATATCGGAGCATGCAGGCTCAGGATAAATCCGGTGCCTTGCGGTTTCTGGTCGCCTGTTCATAGCTGTAGGCCAGCTCGATCAGTTTCGGTTCATCGAAAGCCATCCCCGTAAAGGTGATTCCGACCGGTTCGCCTGCATCGGTATAACCGGCCGGAACGGTTATGGACGGATAACCTGCTTTAGCTGCGATATCGCTGCCTGTCGCATTAGCGAAAATCAAGGCATCGAGATGATAATTCTTCATGACCGCATCAATGCCCTCTTTTCGCGACAGCCGAATGTCGTCCGCTCGATCGATCAGATAGCGCTGTTCGCCAAGATCGCCGCTCATGCGCTCGGACTTTTCCAGCACGGTTTGTCCGTATTTTAAGGCGGCTTCGGCGTGCGCCTCGTTATAGGCAATGACGTCTTGGAGGCTGTGGACCGGGACATCGGCAGGCAGCTGTTCAAGGTAGCGGTTAAGATCCCATTTGAATTCCTGGTACATGACACAGGACTGCCTGTTCTCCAGTGCATCGGAAGAAGGAATGGCCACGGGATCGATCACGGCGGCACCCCTGGTTTTCATTGTCTCAAGTGCCCGGTTGATTATTTTCACCTTTTCGTCACTCAGCGATGCCGTATAGTGCCGGTCAATGCCGATGCGCGCGCCTTTAAGGCCGCCGCGCTTCAGAAAAACCGAGTAATCCTGCGGGATGTCGCCCCGGCTCCAGACCGTTTCTTCATCCTCTTCATCGACGCCGGTCATCGCATTCAGCAGCAGAACCGCGTCGCGGACCGTCCTGGCCATCGGCCCCGCTGTATCCTGGCTGTGAGCGATCGGAATGATCCCGCCGCGGCTGACGACGCCGATCGTCGGCTTGATCCCGACAAGCGAATTGGAAGAAGCCGGGCTGAGAATGGAACCCGAAGTCTCCGTCCCGACTGCCGCCGCCGCGAAGTTTGCGGCAATCGCCGCGCCCGGACCGGAGCTTGAACCGCCGACATCGAACGAAGCGCCGTAAGGATTCAGGACTTGTCCGCCGAGCGAGCTGTAACCGTTCGGCATGTTTTCCGCCATAAAATTAGCAAACTCCGTTAGATTGGCCTTTCCAAGAATAATCGCCCCTGCTTCCCGCAGCCGTTTCACGACAAAAGCATCTTCTTCGGCGATATAGTCGGCCAGGGCGACCGAACCGGCAGTTGTGTGCATCTTGCCCGCCGTACTCAGATTATCTTTTACAATTACAGGGATGCCGAAAAGGGGGCCGACGTTCGGCGTGACCGTTCGTTTCACATCGCACGCCTCGGCGTCGTGCAGCGCATCCGGATTCAATTCAAGCATCGCATTCAGCTTCGGCCCTTTCCTGTCAAAATGTTCAATCCGGTCCAGATAGATCTGGACCAGATCTGTGGAAGTTATTTGCCCGAGTTTCAGTGCTCTCTGCATGGCACTGATCGTGGCTTCTTCGATCGCAAACGGTCTCCGTTTAACCACCTCTCTGCGGACGAACATGCCTGCGGTCAGTACGGCCGCCGTCGCGCCCGTCAAAGCAGCGGCGAGTGCAAATTGTTTCTTTTTGGACATCGTGTTTCACTCCATTAATCAAAAAGTCTCAACTCTTATACTGATAAATTTACAATCAGTCCATAAAATTTACTACAATTTTACAATTATCCCTGGAAACATGCAAATATCATTTTTGATCCGGGGATTTTTTGAAAACTGATCATATACACGATCAGAAAAAAGAACTCAAGGAAATCCCCCTCGAGCTTCTGAAAAGTATATTTTGGCAACGGTACGTCATAGGTATCGGTTCTGAATTTAAGTGAAAACCTTGATTTTACAAAGGCTTTATAATCTGATTTCAGCCGACCCGGATCTGCGCGATCCCGGCACTGCCTATCTTCCGTCCTGATCGGGCAGATCACCGTCAAAGACAGGTCTGTCAAAAAGATTGAAAGAAAAATACTCCGGCGATTTCAATTATTCAACAGTGTACCGCATCATCCTTTTCCACTTTGAACGCCGGACGGTTTCCTTGAACCCCGCCGTTTCAAATGACGAGGGAATGCCGGTCCAGAGGAAGGCGGCGGGCACCTCCCGACTGTAGGGCACGGCGGGATAGGCTTCGATGCACGTCGCACCGTTCAGTTTGCAAAAACTTACGGCGGCCCGGATCAGTTCGACGGCCAATCCTTTTCGCCGGTTCGCCTTTGCTAGAAAAAGGCAGCTGACGGACCACACCGGCTCCTGATCGATTCTTTTAAAAACGCGGGAGTATTTGAGCCTTAGATAATTTTCTCTCGGTGCAGCGGCACACCATCCGATCGGCGCGGCGCCGAGGTACATCAGCACGCCGAGAGGAGCATGCTGTTCAGCCAGCCGCCTCATCGCCGCTTTATTGCTTTCTCCTTTTCCTGCTTCGAAATCTGCTTTCTTTAATCTCCAGGACATACACCAGCAACCGCCGCATGCCCCGTTACGGCCGAAGAGAGCCGTAAAATCATCCCAGCGATCTTTGTCAAGCGAAAAAGCCGTCAGTCCCTTTTCCGTGTTTTCATAAACGAGCAACCTTTCTCTTCCCTTCCTTGTTAGCGGTTTTCCTAATTACTATGATAATCGCAATGACCGGCCGTTTAAAAGCGAACGGGACACAGAATGAAAAAACGGAGACCGGAAGCCGGTTCCCGGCAGGAATAGCGCCCTGCTTCGAATATATACCGTTTGAAATAAATACATAAAGAACAGGGGTCCCTTTTCCGGAAATGGGACCGATCATTTATAATTTTGAAGAAATAAACATTCCCGTTACAGATTCCGATCTTTCATGTAGAATGAAGATGGATACGTTTTTCAGGGCACTGGAATCGGCGAAGGACGGCTCCCTGCATGTATAAAAAGATAGCGGCGGGCGCAGTCTGAACCTTGAAAAGGTCCGCAGGCGGCCTGTGCAGGCTGTTCTTCATCATGCTCGGACGATTATCCAGAAGGGATGATGAAAATATGGAAATCAAAGAAGGTAAAAACAGATTTTATGTAACGGATGCGGTTGGACATGAGATCGGCGAAGTCACTTACTCTGCTGTCAGGGATTCGGTGCTGAGTATTGATCATACTGTTGTTGATCCGCAATATCGCGGCCGGCAAATTGCCCAGCAGCTCATTAAAGCGGTTGTCGACAAGGCCGTCGGCGATCACAAACAAATCATTCCGGCCTGTTCATATGCCAAAGCCCAGTTCGCCAGGGTCAAGGATTATCAGCAGATTGAATTTAAAGGCTGAGGATCTGTCCGTCATCCGGAAACAACAGGCAGGGCGGATTTACATCCGGAGTGTTCGCCGGCCGAACTGGAGCATTTAGAGGCCCGAATTGAATGCCTGCATTTTATCCTGCCGAAATCAGGATACGGACCGGATGGCGGCGCACTCTGCCTTTTTTAATCTGTGAGAATAGGCCCTCCCCTCGCGTATTCTAGTGTGTTGACGAACCGGGCGGAGGAGATGTTTTATCCAATAAAAAAACCGGCTGCTTCGTCGGTTTTTTAACTGCGTTTTCACATGAAAAACGGTGTCTTAACGCCAGCCAAAGAGCCGCGACACCAACCCCTTTTTATTTCTTCCCCCGGCATTTTCCCGCACTTCTCTCAGGCGGCTGACTAATTCTTTATCTCTCAGTTCAATTCTGCGTTCCATACTTCTGTCGTATTTCTCAACGACCTTGCTGGCCGTTTTTTCCGCCGTTGTCGCGGCAACCTGTTCCACCATCAGGCGCAGCTGGTCGGCCGTGATCTGCATCCTGACGTCCCGGCTCACCTGAACACTTGTACTTGTCGGCTGCTTCCGGACACTGTCCGTGCCGGCAGATTCCTCTGCTGTGCGGAGACTGAGTTCTCCGCACACCTCCCCCGCTGCATCCTCAATCTTCCGTCCGTCTCTCATTTTTTTCAATAATCGATCAATAGCTTCAATGTCTTTGTCAAAATAGATGCGCTGCTCTCTGTCGTTTCGCGTCATCACGTAGCCGTGCTTCTCCAGGGCTGTTGTCAATCGTCTGAGTTTGCTCCGGGTCACATCCAGTTTTTCCGAGACGCTCTGCGTAAAAAAGCCGATTTCTCCGTTTTCCGGCGCCATGCGATCACGCTCCGTTCAGATAGTGTACTATTAATATTAGACACTAAGTGTCCCAAATCCTACCTGACTGAGCTTGAAGAATATTAAATTGTACCGACAGATCCTGCTTCTTTTAAATGAAACCTTGTCCCGAAAGTGCCGATTGAAAAATTTTTATCGGCAGCCTGACGTCCGCTAAGGAAGACAACGCGTGTCTCCGCCGGATTTTTAACCGCGTATGCCGGCTTTTTTATTCTGCCTTCACCCTCCCCTTTTTTCCGTTTCTTCTTTTTCTTTAAGCAGCTTTTTAATTACCGCCACTTCCCTTTCGAGACGATGCAGGTGTCCCTGCATGTCGTCAATTTCCTGACCGGATTTATAATTGATCGCAAAATCAATGATCGATTCATGTTTGTCTCTCGCCGCAGACCGGTTCTGGCTCATCATGATGAACGGTGCCTGAAAAGCGGCGATGAACGACAGACACAGGTTGAGCAGGATGAACGGCGGCTTATCAAATCGCAGGCCGCTTGTCAGAAGCACGGTATTCCAGACAATCCATACCGTCAAAAAGGAGGCGAACATAATGATAAAGCTCCAGCTTCCGCCGAACCGGGCGATAAAATCGGCAATGCGGTCGCTGCGCTTCGTCTTTTTCACATATTCTGAATTCAGCTGTTTGACGATTTCCGATTCATAGCGGTCTACAAGGCGGTCGATCCGTTTTAAATTTTCATTATCCAGATCGATGTCAAACCCTTGAATCATTTTCTCCTGATCGTCATTCTTCATTTTATCGTTATCCTTAGGTTTCCAAATCATGACGCCGCCTCCTGAACGTTCTCAAAGTCAAATATTTAGTGAACGATTCTATTTTAACGTAATCGGACGCAGAAAACCCGACAGATCATTGAAAAAAATCGTCGCGGCGAATTCTGCGTCATTATTATTTGATAACCAAGCGGCTTTCTTTAGGGAAGGATCTCCTGAAGGAGGCGGACACCGTGCAGAAAAATTCCGCAATCCCCGGATCTGGAAAAATCATTTCAATGGGAATCATTCTTTACATATCCTTTGATTGGATTTTACATTGGCTAAAACAAAATTGAAAATTTCTTATATAAAATAAAAGTGTCGAAAAAAATATTTTCAATACAGGGGCGGCGGATAGTGTTGACAAAATTACTGACTGAGCTGGGCCGGACACTGCTTCAAAGGATTGACCGGTTTGATGACTCATTGTGAACGGGCGCCATTTTAATAATCGGAGGGACTTCCATGAGAATTGCTATTTTTACAGACACCTTTACACCCCAGGTTAATGGCGTAGCGAAAACCCTGGAACGTCTGACCCGGTACCTGAACAAAAAAGGAATCAGGTATACTTTATTCGCCCCGCAGAATGTAAGAGAAGAACACAAACGTACCAATATTCAAAAAGTTAAAAGCATTCCTTTCGCGGTTTATCCGGAATGCCGCTTTGCCGTACCGAATCCCTATTTTGTACGGAGAAAGCTGCTTCAATTTCAACCCGATCTGATCCACGTGGCCACACCTTTCAATATGGGACTGTTGGGAAGATATTATGCCAGGAAATTGGATATCCCTTTGGTCGGATCGTATCATACGGATTTCGACGCTTATCTGGCCTATTATAAAATGGAACTGATCTCCCCTATCCTCTGGAATTACCTGCGATGGTTTCACAATTCCCTGCAGAAGACATTCGTCCCGTCACCGGCTACATTTGTACAACTGAAAGATAAAGGATTTCACAGTCTGGCGATCTGGGGCCGGGGCGTCGACTGCGGGCTGTTTCATCCCGACAATGCGGAAAACGCAATCCGGCGGGAATACGGCATCGCGGCCGAACACATTCTCTCCTTCGCCGGCCGTCTCGCGCCGGAGAAAGACATCGCGACATTGCAGAAAGTGATGAAAAACATAAATGGAAAAATGAAAAACCATGTGCATTGGCTGATCGCCGGCGCCGGACCGCTTTATTCGGAATTCAAGGCAAAATTCAGCGAACATGTCACATTTACCGGTTATTTACCCGCACAAAAACTGGCACAGGTGTTTGCCGCTTCGGATCTCATGGTGTTTCCTTCTGCAACGGAAACCTTCGGCAATGTCGTCCTCGAATCGCTGGCATGCGGAACGCCGGTGATCGGCGCAAATGCAGGAGGCGTCAAAAACATTCTTGTCAATCATAAAACGGGGATACTCTGTACGCCGCAGCGCGTGAATGAATTTACTTCGGCTGTTTCTTTGCTGCTTGGGGATCATTTGAAACGGCGGGAAATGAGCCAAGCCGCCCGCCGCTATGCACTGACGCAAAGCTGGGATCAGATATTTGAAAAATTGCTTGACGATTACGCGGATGTAGTGGGCCATTCGGCCGGAAGTTTCATGAGCGACGGCTTGACCTCATAAACAGCGATGGAAAAATTGTTAATGATCAACAGACCGGTGCGGCCAATTTCTGATGTTTTGGGGCTTTTTATGGTAAAATACTGTCATGCAGGCATTTATCATGAGAAAAGCAAAGAAACGGACGGATTATTTACGGCAAAACAAGGCGTGCAGCGGTTTCTGCGCAGGCAGCAAATCCATACAATATGTTGTCCGGCATGCTTGGTCCCGTACGGAATATCCGTCGGCCGAAGCTGCTCCGTCCGTCTTCTTCGAAGATTTCCCAGAGGATTTCCCGATGGATTTGAAGAAATTTCATTATATAATATAATGGTTGTGCCGGTTATAATTTGATCATTGAGGTGCAAGTATGTTATCTAAATCATTAGATGAACTCTATGAGATTGAATGCCGTATTTTCAAACGAATTAATAATAGTTATGAAAAAAGAATGCTGAACTGGTATTTCCGCTGGATCACCAATGTAGGGGGAGCAGTCGCTGAAATTTTAGCGGTGCTCATCCTTCTCCTTCGCGCTCACGGCCGCCTGCATCAGACAGCGGTTGCCAGTGCGATCTCGCTGACCATCAGCCACGTCATTGTTCAGCTGCTTAAGCGATATATTCCGAGACAGCGGCCCTATCTGACCCTGGAAGGGACTAAATTTCCGGAAAACCCGATTGCTGACCAATCTTTCCCGTCCGGTCATTCGACGGCCGTCTTTTCAGTGATTGTTCCGTTCATTTTATATCGGCCATCCCTCGCTATTCTGCTGATTCCGATCGGATTGAGTGTCGCGGTGTCCCGAATTTTTCTCGGGCTTCATTATCCAAGCGATGTACTCGCGGGGATCTGTCTGGGTTCATTGACCGGGTTGATTGTCTACGTTCAGCTGCTGTCTCCGTTCTGATGCCGGACTGTTCCCGTCGAAAGAGGCCGTCCCCTTTATCAAAACGGGGGGGAACGGTTATCTCAGAGGCGAACGGCGCAGTGAGAGAAAATTTCAGCCGCCTATAAGGCTCGGCCCGGGCCGAGCCGTCAATTTTTCAGAGCTCTGCTATGAATCGTTGAAAAGCTGTGGTCCGGCGGTTTGGCGGGGCTGCTTTATTTATCCCGCATGTTCGGTTCGATCAGTGCTGACGCAAAATACGGATTGTCCCCAACGCTTCGGGACAATCCGAATCAAGCTGGAACCGTGCCGCATTTTAGCAGTTGCGCCGAATGAGGCTGAGGTCGCACCGAAATTTTGCAGTCGCACCGAATGAGGCATGACTTGCACCAAATCGGGCCAAAGTCGCACCGAAATTTTGCAGTCGCACCGAATGAGGCATGACTCGCACCAAATCGGGTCAAAGTCGCACCGAAATTTTGCAGTCGCACCGAATGAGGCATGACTCGCGCCGAATCGGGCCAAAGTCGCACCGAATCAAGCTGAGGTCGCACCGAAATTTTGCAGTTGCGCCGAATGAGGCATGACTCGCGCCGAATCGGGCCAAAGTCGCGCCGAATCGGGCCAAAGTCGCACCGAATCAGGCTGAGGTCGCACCAAATCGGGTCAAAGTCGCACCGAATCAAGCTGAGGTCGCACCGAAATTTTGCAGTCGCACCGAATGAGGCATGACTCGCACCAAATCGGGTCAAAGTCGCACCGTATTTTTGCCGCAGGAGATTGTGCAGAATCAAAGCAGCTCCCCTTTGCGACCGATATCTATCTCAGCGGGCACCGCCGTACAATTTTTCCGCGATACGTCCGTCGATCGTAAGCCCTGTGATTGAACGGCGGCGTATCGCCGAATTGCATCAAGCTGCGCCGCATTTTGCCGGTTTCCTGCATGCCGTTCCGGTCGGGCAATACGCGCCATCAGCTAAAATGACTGCTCGCGGAGCCGTTGGATCTCTTTCCTGGTATCCTCGGGCAATACGTGCAATCGGATAAAATGACAGCGCAGTGATTTGCCGTGTATATTATTTTTTTGTACTGTCCGTGTCGTTATCGGTGAATGATCGTTTAAAGAACAGGTTATTCAGGAAAAAATTGCTTTGCTCTATCGGCACCTTATACATTTTTCCCCATCTCTTAGCTACTTCTTCAGGGCTGCTGTCCATCAGGCTCTTTTTCTCATGTTCGCTCAGCCGGTCGATGATTTCTCTGAATTCATTTTTCCTATCCATTCTTTATCATCATCCTTATTGAGAATTCGCAAGGCAATGGGAAGTGAATGCCGTAACATCAGGCCTTCAGTAAAACAGAATTCTCTGTTTCATCTGATCCGGACTTTTCGGCCAGGCCTGTCATGCTTCTGTTCTAATGTAACTATATCACGTAACCGCCTTCAATTGTAGCTTGCCGCCGCTTAATCGCCCAGCGATAAAATGACGGTTCGCCGTTCTTCAATTTTGAACCCGGGCCCTTAAATGAGTTCATTCCCTGATCTGAACCTGCCCGCCCCTTTCAGATTTCAAACCGCCCAGTGAAAATGCACATTCTTTGCAGATTCCGTCTTCGTCCGCTAGACTTAGAATCAATCAGAATCCGAAAGAAGGGTGAACGATGTTCATCTATAATTTTTCTTTTCCGAAGTTAACAGGCAGTGGCAGTCTTTCTCTTGCCGATTATCATAATCAGGTGCTGCTGATTGTCAATACCGCCAGCAAATGCGGATTCACGCCTCAATATGAAGGATTGGAGAAGCTCTATGAAAGTTATCGGGATCGGGGTTTCTCAGTGCTCGGCTTTCCAAGCGACAGTTTTCTGAACCAGGAATTTGCCGACGCCGAAAAAACGGCTGAATTCTGCAAGTTGAATTACGGCGTCACTTTCCCGCTCTTCAGGAAATCGAAGATGAAGGGAAACGACATCAACCCGCTCTTCCGATACTTGCTGAACGAGACAGGCGCCAAAAAGATTACCTGGAATTTCAACAAATTCCTGATCAATCGCGACGGGAAAGCAATCCGTTACTACGGATCGCGGACAAAACCCGAGGAAATCGAAAGCGACATTCAGGCACTGCTAAAGGATGAAACAAACGCGTGACGTTCCGCGGCGGATCACTCGATTATTTTTTTGAAAATTGATCCGTGATCCGTCTATTCATATAAAAAATTGATCCGTTCGGCCAATAAACCTGTGATCCGGGCCAATCATCTGTCTCGCCGTATCCGGTTTAACACTCTATGCTTGTTAGCCGATGATGTGAACAGTCATAAGCTGTGCCGTCAGCCGGTCTTTGCTGTTCATATTAAGATATGGGATGTCTGTTCTTTTTTCCTGCGGAGAAGAACATGTTTATCTTACCTTTAATTTTTTGGAATCGGTGTGCGCTGCTTGAACATTTCATGTGAATACTTAATTTTTTTCCCACAGATCGGGGCTCATCTGTTTATCCAGCTGAATCAGCCGGTTCCAATAATCCTTCTGCAGTTCGTCCAGCTTCTTGAAATAATCTCTTCTCACCCGTTCGTAATATCTCCCGATCGCATCCGCCTGGGCGATCAGGTCTTCGGGCACCGGCAGCCGTCCGAGATTCTTTGCGGTCAGAACCGGCAGGACGGTTCCGGACAGGCTGTCCGCCAGATAGTGTTCGCCCAGCGGACTTTCGAGATAGGCCTTGATGAAATAGGGATGAATCGTTTTCGGCCGGAGTGCCATCAGGTTGATTGAAAGATAAACGGGCTCGTCACTTTCAAAGACGGCAATTTTTTGTTTAGTGCCCTTGGCGACGAGGATGACATCGCCCTTTTGCAGCTTATGGCGGCTCAGGTTTCCGTCTACGGAAAATCCGGCGATTGACGGCAAATGGATGCGCCCTTCCGAATCAATGTCGTTCAGCCGCAGGATTTTTATGCCATCCTCCGCCTCCGCATTCTTCGCTGAAAGATTGTAGCCTTTAATCAACGTGCATAGATCCTGTACGGGTACGGTTTTAATCAATCGAAGCTTCTCAGGGTTCCAGCGGATGGCCCCGAAATGTTTCGATTGGAAAATGGGTTCTGTGATGTATTTTTCGACATTCCAGGAATCGCCGTTTTCTTTCATTTCCTCATGCGTGACGATCCGGCTGAAGCCATCTTCGTTTTTTGGCGACCGCAGCACCGACAGGATTTTCTGAATGCCGTTCTCGGACAGTTTCTTGTCGCGCAGCCGGCCCTCACTGAACCGGCCGGCGTCGATCATCAGAACCCGGTCGTTCTTCTTTTGCCGGTCGAACAGCAGCAGATGGGTTCTGGCTGACGACGCCGCGTAAAGTCCGGCCGGGAGCCGGATGACTGCCGTCAGCTGTGAGAGGAGATAACGGCGCACTTTCTGCTCTGAAGCAACCGACCGGATCAGCGGTCCGCTTCCGGACACGATCGCCGTTTTCCCCCGGCTTCGTTCTACGGCACTGAGCATGAAATAAAAATCGAGCCGGCCCATTTTTCTGTCCAGCGGCGAAAAGCGGCCGTGTGCCGCTTCTTTCGGATCCCGGGCCGTTTTCAGGCCGATCGGCGGATCGATGACGACGCAGTCGAATTTTTTCAGCGCCGTCCCTTCAAAGAAAGCCGGCTCGAGCAAAGCGTCGCCCAATGCCATCCGGTGACGGACACGGCGCAGCGTCAGGAACAGATCGGCCAGTGCAACCGATTCCGGATTGATGTCCTGACCGTAAAAAACGGCATCGGTATTCTTTCCGGCCAGGCCGAGCAGCGATCCGCCGAACCCGCACGTCCCGTCATAGACGGCCGCGGCATGTTCCAGATCCAGCGCGGCAGCGATTAGCCGATTGATTTCGGGAGGTGTGATCGAGAGATGCTTCATCCTGCCGGCCTGTCTGTAAAAAGCGCCGGTCAGTTCGTCGGCGGTCAGCGCGGCAAGATCCAGTTTCCGGATCAGCGGAGCCAGCTTTTCGAACGGATCGGCCTGCCCTTTTCTTTCAAAAAAAGCGGCCCATTTGTCCGTATCCGGAGTCATCTTCCCAAAACCTTTTTGGGGAGAAATATCGTGTATATCGATTCCGTGCTGCTGAACGGCGATGGCACAGACTCCCAGGTAAAGGGTCACTGTAAACAGTCCTTTTTCCGGTGCAAATAGGCCGCTTAAAACGTCGATGCCCCTCTCAAGCGTCTCATCGAGTTTCATTTAAGCGATCACCTCTTGAATAGTTTCTTTTAACTATTCATGTTATACCTCTTCGCCGGCCGATTGTAAATAGTTTTATATAACTATTTAATCAGCCCTGCTTAATCTATACGTATATATGTTCCTTTTGATTTCAAATGTACGGCCGGCCCCAATGCATTCAGAATGAGCGGGGCAATCTGCCCATAATATCTCCATGTCCCGGTGCAGGAGATCCCGCGTTACCGTTCAAGTGCCCGGTCCACCGCAGCCCCGTAACCTTCTCCAAACATGTTTAAATGACAGAGCAGATAGTAAAGCTGATACCAGGGAACGCGTTTCTTCCCATCCGGGATCGAGCGGATAGGCGGCGTTATAGGCGCGGTAAAAGCTGTCGCCGAAACCGCCGAACAGCCTGGTCATCGCGAGGTCCATTTCCCGGTTGCCGTAAAAGACACTGGGATCGATCAGCACCGGCTCACCGTTTTCGGCGTACATGACGTTGCCTCCCCAAAGATCGCCGTGCAGCAGACCGGGTACGACATCGAGCTCCCGGTAAGTCCGGGCGAAGCGCTCCGCCAGTTTTTCATAGTTTTCCTGTCTGCGCGAATTCCAGCGGCCGCGTTTTTTGGCTATCTCAATTTGCGGGGCGAGCCGCCATTTCAGGTAAAACGTCGTCCAATCCTGTTCGCGATGATTATATTGCGGCAGCTGGCCGGCATAATTATTGAAATCGAATCTGAACGAAGAAGACGTTTGTCTGTGCACATGAGCCAGATCTTCTCCCAGTTTTCGTTCATTATGAAAATGCCCGGCCGGAATCCATTCAAGAAGCAGAAAATCATCGGCAGCGATTTCCCCGAAATCGATCACATGAGGCGTACGGGCGGATCGGGCGATTAATTTCAGTCCTGCTGCCTCGGGAACGAAAAAATTGTCCGGCACGTGCGTATGAACTTTTAAAAAATAGTGCCGCTTTCCGGATTCAATGGCGTAGGCGTCATTGATATCTCCTCCGGAAAGCGGCACAATCCTGTCGATCGGCGAAAGAGGCAGCGATTGGAGCCATGTTTCAGAGAGCATGCCGAACCTTCCTTTCCGTGGATCAATCAGCCGCACAGGCTTTATCTACTATTATAATCTTTCTGCGGGCCGATGCCCGATCCAAGTCCGGCGGATCTGCTGCTGTCTTCATTGGTTTTTTGTTGATTGATCACCCTTCTCTACCCTGTGCCGGACTTTCCTTTTGCTTGTTTGTGCAGATCTGCAATTGGCAAAAACCGGAAAATACAAAAGTTCCGGGACGGCTGAATAACCGTCCCGGAATTTTAATGGGCGTCCGTCTTAAATGGGAACAACTCCGTCGTTTTGTATGAACTGGACGGTGTCCATTCCACGGCCTGAATGCTGTTCAAATATGGATATTAGAGCGATTCAAAAAACAGCACGTATTAAAAAATAAATGATTTCTGATTTCTGAAAAATATCCATCTGCGCTTGTTTTCACTGAGTCCCTTACAAACTGGCTTTGGGATAAGGGCCGTATACATTCTCTTTGTCCTGGCTGTCCGTGCAATCATAAACAAGCAGGACAATCCATCCAAGAATCGGAATCACTCCGATAAGTATCCACCATCCCGTCCGGCCGATATCGTGAAGCCGCCGTATGGATACCGCGAGAGAAGGCAGAAAAACGGCTAACGAGTACAAATAGTAGATTAACCTGCGGCTGCCAAGCAAATAATCGAGCAGCGTCGCAATCAATAACACAATGGCATTGATCAGTGCAAACACCCAGAATTCCGTCCGGGTCGCCCTGCCGCTAAAACCGACATAATTCTTGATCACATCAAGATACCAGTGCATAGAAGAATGGCCTCCTTTAAAAAATTATGGCGCGATACACTATTCAGTCTATTATTCTCACAAAATTAATCAATCAATATTTAACAATTTTGTTAAAAAATAAATCGACATAATAACCTAAATTTCGCCGGTCACCGCCCCATAAAGGAATGGACGGAATTCTTCACAAGAGCAGGGCCTTCCGTAAAAAAAATGACGGCTGCTCTGCCGCTCCGCCGTCATTCATACCCTGTCTTTCAAATCAGAAAAGCCTGTTTTTCAGTTCAGCAATGTGCTCGATGGAAACGGCCACTTCATCGCCGGATTTTAACCATTCCTGTTTGGCTTCAGGGTAGCCGAGAATGACTCCGTCAGGCGTTCCGGTAAAAATGATGTCGCCTGGTTTCAGCGTTATCGTCTGCGAGATGTAGCTGATCAAGGCCGCACAGTCAAAGATCATATCCCGGGTATTCGCCTGCTGGCGAAGGTCCCCGTTCACTCTGCATTCGATCGTCAGATTTTGCGGATCAAGTTCATCACCTGTTGCAATATACGGACCCACAGGTGCAAAACCGTCCGGACTCTTTCCCAATAACCATTGCCCTGTCTTGAATTGCAGATCGCGGGCCGACAGATCATTGCCCGCAGTATAGCCGAAGACATAGGACAGCGCCTGTTCTTTGGACACTTTTTCCGCTGTTTTTCCGATAACGATGACGAGCTCCGCTTCATAATCGATCTTTTTTGCCATATCGGGAATTGGAATCATACCAACATGCGCCGCCAGTGTATTATTGAATTTACTGAAAAGGATCGGAGATGTCGGAATATCCATGTTCGCTTCTTTAGCATGATTCAGATAATTCAAACCGACGCAGATAATTTTTTCAGGATGAGCGACGGCGGGCGCGAATTCAATGCTTTCTTCCGGGATAAAAAAATCGTTTGTCTCTTTCCGATTGATACGGCTTACGAAATCACGAAGTTTTTCTATTCCGTTTTCACCCTGTGAGAAGAGTTGATCAAGACTGACAGGCACATCACTTCCGAGATGGTCCGCGGCTTTTCTCACATTCAGAATTCCCGGTTCTGTTTTTACCCCTAACAGGATCTGATTTTGTTCGACAAATTGGAGAAGTTTCATGATGGCAGCACTTCTTTCAGAATGATTTTTTAAAACGATCCGCATTGTACTTTTTCCGGTGACAGCGATGCGGCAGCGGCGGCCTTCTAAGGCAGAATGACAGGGTTGAGCGTTCCTATAAAATTCGATCCAATTCATCAAGCTGCTGGATTTGATAAGTCGGAACAAAGGCCGTGAGATTGGATTTCATTTCCGGGTTGAACCAACAGGTGTCCAGTCCGGCAAGCTGCCCGCCTTTAATGTCCGAGCTGATCGAATCCCCGATCATCAGCCCCTGATCGGCCGAGAAACCGGGGATGCGCGCAAAAACGTAATCGAAGTACTGCCTCATCGGCTTTTGAAAGCCTGCGGCCTCTGAAGAAAAAATCTTCTTAAACAGCGGCAGTAAACCTGAATCGCGCAGACGTTTATTCTGAGTTTTGGAAACGCCGTTTGTGACAATATATAGATCGTAACGATTCCGCAGATGTGAAATCAGCTCCAGGGCTCCGGGTATACGCTGATGCCCTTCCTCCAGACAGCGGCGGTAATTCTTTTCCATCAAGGTCCCGTCAACCTTTTGGCCGTATGTACTCAGCAAACGCGAAAAGCGTGTGTTGACCACCTCGTCCCGGTCTATTTTCCCCTCTTCATAGGCCTTCCAGAGATTCCGATTTAGTTTTTGATAGTCGGCTTGGACTTGTGATGTAAATGGAATCTTTTGTTCTCTGAAAAACTTTTTCAGCGCCTGGTTTTCTGCTGCACGGAAATCCAGCAGGGTATCGTCGACATCGAAAAATAAAGTCCGGTATTTTTTCAAAAGTTATCTCCCCGTTTGATTGTTCTGCCTATGACACTGATCAGTGCCTCATCTTTATAGCAAAAGACCCCGCCGTTTTGTAAAAGGCAGGGTCCTCCGTCTGCTTGACTGATTCACGCCATCAGTTTGCAGATGTCATTTGTGAAAGCGACCGGGTCCTGAACCGGAAGCCCTTCGACAAGCAGCGCCTGATTATACAGCAGATTGGTGTACAGATTGAATTTTTCCTTGTCATCAAGCGTATATGCCGCTTTGAGCGCTTTGAAAACGTCGTGGTGCGTGTTGATTTCAAGAATCTTGTCCGCTTTGATATTTTCGTTGTTCGGCATCGCATTGAGCACTTTTTCCATCTCGATAGAGACCTCGCCTTCCGTGGCGAAGCAGACCGGATGAGTTTTCAGACGCTTCGATGCACGGACCTCTTTGACCTGGCTGGCCAGAACATCTTTCATTTTATCAAACAGCGCCTTGTCTTCCTTCTCCTCTGTCTGATCCTGCTTTTTGTCCGTGTCGTCTTCAATGCCGAGATCGCTGCTGGATACCGATTTGAACGATTTTTCTTTATATGCATTCAGCATTTTAATCGAGAATTCATCGACATCGTCGGTAAAGTAGAGAATCTCATAGCCCTTATCGGCAACGAGTTCCGTCTGCGGCAGTTTTCCGATTTTTTCATTCGATTCGCCGACGGCGTAGTAAATATACTTTTGTTCTTCGGGCATGCGCGATACGTATTCATCGAGCGTGACCATTTTCTTTTCCTTCGACGAATAGAACAGCAGCAGATCCTGGAGTTCGTCTTTATGGCTGCCGTAATCCATATAGACGCCGTATTTCAACTGGCGGCCGAATGATTTGTAGAAGGTCTCGTATTTTTCCCGATCTTCTTTCAGCAGCTTTTCCAGCTCTTTCTGAATTTTATGCTTAATATTTTTGGCAATCAGCTGAAGCTGTTTGTCCTGCTGAAGGATTTCTCTTGAAATGTTCAGCGACAGATCTTCCGAATCCACCAGCCCTTTGACGAAGCTGAAATAATCGGGCAGGAGATCGGCACACTTCTCCATGATCAGTACGCCGTTGGAATACAGCTCGAGCCCTTTCTCGTATTCTTTTGAGTAGTAGTCGAACGGAATATTTTCCGGAATATAGAGAATCGCATGATAACGGACGATGCCGTCAGCCTGGATGTTGATATACTTAAGCGGTTTGTCATAGCCGTAATGCTTTTCATTGTAGAAGTTCTCGTAATCTTCATCTTTTAACTCATTCTTGTTTTTGCGCCAGATCGGCACCATGCTGTTGATCGTCTGTACTTCTTTGACCTCTTCGGATTCCTTGTCGTTATCTTTTTTCGGCTTGCTTTCCGTGACTTCCATTTTGATCGGGTAACGGATAAAATCGGAATATTTCTTGATAATGGACTTCAGACGGTATTCTTCAAGAAACTCGTCATAGTTTTCATCTTCACTGTTTTCTTTCAGCTTTAAAATGATATCCGTTCCCACCGTCTCTTTTTCACAAGGTTCGATCGAATAGCCGTCCGCCCCCTTGGATTCCCATTTGTACGCCTGATCGCTGCCGAGCGCTTTGCTGACGACGGTGACGACATCGGCGACCATAAAGGCCGAATAGAATCCGACACCGAACTGGCCGATGATATCGTGTCCGTCCTTCGCCTTGTTATCGTTTTTAAAATTTAACGAACCGCTCTGCGCAATCGTTCCCAGGTTGTTCTCCAATTCTTCCTCTGTCATGCCGATCCCTGTATCGGAAATCGTCAGTATCCGCTTGTCCTTGTCCGGCGTGATCCGGATGTAATAATTGTCCTTCTCAAAGTTCAGCGAGTCATCGGTCAAAGCCTTGTAATAGATTTTGTCGATCGCATCGCTGGCGTTCGAAATGATTTCTCTTAAAAAGATTTCCTTCTGCGAGTAGATTGAATGGATCATCATATCAAGCAGTTTTTTTGATTCTGCTTTAAATTCCTTCGTTGCCAAGAAAATTTCCCCTTTCAGCCCTATCTTTTCTTTATGTAGCCCTTTCACAAATTCCAGACTAAGATTAGCACTCAGGTTGTACGAGTGCTAACAATATTTTTATAGCTCATTACGGCGGATTTGTCAAATCCATGAAGGCATCGCTTATTCATAACATGCTGCGTGCAGCCTCTCTTTGAAACGGTTACAGTTAAGAGGCACTGCTTTATTGAGCGGATTCTAAGTGCGGTTCGCTTCGCCGGTCTGTTTGTTCATGACCCGTGCACACCATGAAAAAGGCCCGGGTAAAAGCGTCATTTTTACTCGGGCCGATTTAATGTGTCTCTTGCGTTTAGTTGTCCGACAGATTTTCTACAAATCGGCGCATCCGCGTCATTGCTTCCTGAAGCTGTGCCATAGATGTGGCATAGGAACATCGAACATAGCCTTCACCGCCCGAACCGAAGGCATTCCCCGGAACAACGACGACTTTTTCAGCCTGCAGCAGTTTTTTCGCAAACTGTTCGGAGCTGAATCCGGTTGATTCGATGGAAGGAAAAGTATAAAAGGCCCCTTCCGGATTGTGGCAGGCAAGACCCATTTCGTTCAGGGAACGAACGATGAAATTACGGCGCTGCCTGTAGCTTTTCCTCATCTCGGCAACGTCTTTTCTGCCGTTTTTCAGCCCTTCGATGCCGGCATACTGCGCCATCGTCGAAGCACACATGATCGCGTACTGATGGATTTTCAGCATGCCTTCCATGATCTCCGCCGGCGCGCAGACAAAGCCGAGCCGCCATCCGGTCATCGCCAGGTCTTTGGAGAAACCGCTGACCAAGATCGTCTGTTCGCGCATGCCCTCGATGGCCGCAAAACTGGTATAAAGTTCGTCGTAAACCAGTTCGGCATAAATTTCGTCGGAAAGAATCAGTAAATCGTGTTTTTTAGCGACATCGGCAATCTGTTCCATTTCCGCTTTGCTCAGCATCGCTCCGGTCGGATTGTTCGGAGAGCAGATCATAATCGCTTTCGTTCGCTCCGTGACGGCTTTCTCCAGCTGCCAGGCGCGGACTTTAAAGTCATTCTCCTTCAGAGCCGGTACAATAACCGGGACGCCTCCGGCAAGCGTCACGAGCGGAGCATAGGAGACAAAGCACGGCTCGACAACCAGCACTTCGTCGCCGGGATCGAGAATCGCCCTGAGCGCTATGTCAATCGCTTCGCTTGCGCCGACGGTAACGGTAATCTCAGACTCCGGATTATAAGCCACACAGAAGTCTCTTTCCATATACTTCGCGATTTCTTCTCTCAATTCCGGCAGACCGGCGTTGGCCGTGTAAGACGTGTAACCGTCTTCAAGCGAAAGAATGGCTGCTTCTCTGACATTCCAGGGCGTTACAAAATCAGGCTCGCCAACGCCGAGTGAAATGACGCCGCTCATCCCTGCCGTGGCATCAAAAAATTTGCGGATACCGGAAGGCTTCAGCTCTCTTACATGCTGCGCAAGGTAAGTGGTCTTCAGTTCCATTACGGCGACACCACAATTCTTTTATCGTTATCGCTCTGATCATAGATTGTTCCGTCATGTTTGTATTTCTTCAGGACAAAATGTGTCGTGGTCGAAATGACACCGTCGATGGTCGAAAGCTTCTGAGTGACGAAATGAGCGACCTCATTAACCGATTGTCCTTCGACAACGACAGAAAGATCATAAGTTCCCGACATGAGATAGACCGATTTGACCTCTCTGTAGCGATAGATCCTTTCCGCAACATTGCTGAATCCGACATCCCGCTTGGGCGTCACCTTGACATCGATCATGGCGGTGACTCCCTGGTGCCCGTCGATTTTTGTCCAGTCTACAAGCGATACATAACGGACAATGACGTTTTCTTCCTCCAGTTTTTTTACGATGGCGCTGGTTTGATCTATACTCAGATTTGTCATTTTAGCCAGATCTTCATTGGTCAGACGAGCATCTTTTTCCAGAATTTCCGCAATCTCGACCTCGGTCGCAGTCAGTTTCATCGAATCTCCCCTCTCTCGCTTCACATCTTCAATTAACAGAAACGTTACAGCTATTATATAACTTCGGGCCTGCAGTGAAAACTGTCATCGGCGAAAATTAACCATTCGGATCACGTCCCAGGGGAATGGGAAAAATACGGTTTTCTCGTCTCGTTTTCTGCGGGGCGAATTCTTATCGGGCGTGACACCGATCATTGGAAATATTTTTTCAATAAAGTATACTAATTAAAGTAAAGTTTTTTTATTGATGAATGCGGCATTGCCGACATGCCGGCAGACATGTGCATGCGGAGGGATCACATGATGAAACTTGTCGTCGTCAGACATGGCGAAAGCGAATATAATGAATCCAATCTTTTCTCCGGCTGGGAAGACATCGCTTTGACGGAGAAAGGCATTGATGAAGCCAGGACGGCCGGACGGATCATTAAAAAAATGAATATTTCCTTTGATGTGGCCTATACGTCGGTTCTCAGGCGTTCAATTAAGACGCTTCAGTATATTCTGGACGAGATCGGCCGGGAATGGCTTCCTGTTCATAAAACATGGCGTCTTAATGAGCGCAGCTACGGAGCGCTGCAGCGGCTGAACAAAGCGGAGACGGCGGTCAAATACGGCAAAGAACGGGTGGACGGCTGGCGTAAAAGTTTCGCCATTCTTCCTCCTCTGCTCGATGCCGGCGATCCGCGCCATCCGTGTCACGACCCGCGATACCGCCATGTCGATCCGCATCTTCTTCCCGCGGGCGAGAGCCTGAAAACGACCCTTGAACGCGTGCTTCCCTGCTGGGCGGACCAGATTGCCCCGCATCTGATTGACGGTGAAAACGTCCTGATTGTCAGTCACAGAAACACTTTACGTGCACTCTTCAAGTATCTTGATCATCTGTCCGATGAAGCGATCGTTCATGTGGACGTTCCGACCGGGGTTCCGATTATCTATGAATTCGACCGTGAACTGACTGTTCTTTCCAAGCGGGAAGCGACTTTGGAACCGTCGGTCGATGATTGATCGAATCACTGCAACTCGTTTTTAGCAGAATTATTTTTTATGACCGAACGATGCCGATTTGAAAAAGCCGGATTCAAGTCCCGGCTTTTTTCCCTGTTCCTGCGGCGCGCTTTCTTATCGGCCCGCCGGAAGATTTCGCTGATTTTAATAGCCTTTTTTCGCTAGAATGAGTCCGCTGAGACCGCCGATCAACGCGAAAATGATCAAATAAGAAAAGCCGACGGTGAAGGAAATGCCGAGGATAAACGTTCCGACGGCCGAAATGATATTTTCCAGTCCGTTCAGCACGCCTGCGCCCGCTCCGACGCTTTTGCTTGGAAACATGCGCTGCAGCGCGCTCCAAACCGTCGGCAGAATGACACCGTTCATCGCGCTTGATATTGAAATCAGCGTCATTGCCAGCACAATGTTGCTGACGTGTGTCCCGATCAGAAGGCCCAGCCCGGCGATCAATGTTCCGATTCCCGCAAAAACGGCACGTTTCATGATCTTATCGCTTAAAAATGACGTAGCAATAATACAAACGGTCATCAGGATATAAGGCATCATATACCAGAATCCGGTCATGCTCACCGATACATGACGCACATTGATCAGATAGGAAGGCAGCCAGAACAGAATGCCGTAAAAAATGGTTGCCATGCCGGACCAGTTGATCAGCAGGAGCCAGAAATCCGACTTGCGGAACACCTGAGACATCTTCACCGTCTCAGCCGCTTCTTCCGCTTTATCCGACTGGATATAGATCAGTTCATTCTTGGATACAAACCTGCTTTGTTCCGGACGGTCTTTGGCAACGATCAGAATCAGCGGAATCATAACGATGAATCCGAGAAGCGCAAAAACAATAAAAGGTGTTCTCCACGTTCCCGAAGCGAGAATCATCCAGGTGACGAGCGGCCCTGTAATAATCGGCCCCATCGACAGCCCGAAATTCCAGAACATGTTGGCACGGGCATGTTCATGGGCCGGGAACCACGATTTGACCCATTTTGAATTGAGCGGCCAGTGCATCCCTTCACCCAGTCCGAGAAGAACGCGGGAAAATACAAGGGACAGCGAGCTCCAGACAAATCCGCAGAACAAAGTCATCAAAGACCACCAGGTCAATGCGACAATGGCAATTTTCTGCGGTCCGTATTTGTCGCCCAGATAGCCGCCGAAAATGTTGGACAGACCGTACATGAACAGAAACAGACTGTTTCCCAGCGCCAGTGCGGCTGCCGTCACGACCCCGTTGCTGACCATGAACGGACCGGCAATCGAAATATTCGTCCGGTCAATATAGGAGATCAGCAGCAGGATCCAGAGCGCAACCGCGAACCACCAACGAAAATTTGTTGAAGAAGCGATTGTTTTCGTGCGGCTGTCATAGACGGAGCCCGCTTTTTCAATCTTTGACACTCTTCATTCCCTCTTTCCATACAAAAGTAAGCGTTTGCATCAAAATACACAAAATGTTCACAAATAGTACTTCTTCATCTTAGAATAATTAAATTTAATGATCAATTTTTATGCAATGTTTTTTTGTTGATTTTTTCTTTTGCCAATTTTATAATTTATCGTACAAATCATGATGCAATCGCTTACTAAGCAAAAAGAGAGATGAAGGGCTATGTTGGATTATCTGATTGTCGGCGGCGGCATCGTCGGTCTTTCCACCGCCTATGCGCTCGGTACAAGCAATCCTCATGCCAGGATTGCAGTCCTTGAAAAAGAAAAGACGGTCGCTTACCATCAGACCGGCCACAACAGCGGGGTCATCCATTCGGGCATTTATTACCGGCCGGGCAGCCTGAAAGCCCGGTTTGCCCGAGAAGGCGGGGCGAAGCTTCGTGCCTTTTGCGACGCCCGGGACATTCCCTATGAAAACTGCGGTAAAGTCATTGTCGCGGTCGCACCGGAAGAATTGCCGCTTTTGGACGGTTTGTATCGCCGCGGTCTGGAAAACCGGCTCGATCTCGCTTGGCTGAATCCGGAACAGCTGCACGAGATTGAACCGCACGCTCGGGGTTTAAAAGCGATTCATGTGAAATCGACGGGCATCGTCGATTACAAGCAAGTCGCGAACGGCCTGGCGGATATCATCAGTCAACGCGGGGGCGAAATCCATCTGAACCATGAAGTACTCGGGATTCACGAGAATAAAGACGGCGTCACCGTCGAGTGTGCCCGGGACAGTTTCTCTTCTCGTTTTCTCGTAAACTGTGCGGGATTGTATTGTGATCGGTTGGCGATTAAAGAAGGCGCCCGGCCGGAAATGCGCATTGTTCCGTTCCGCGGAGAATACTACGAACTAAAGCCTGAAAAACGCTATCTCGTAAAAAATCTGATCTATCCTGTTCCCAATCCGAAATTTCCGTTTCTAGGCGTTCATTTTACAAGAATGATCGACGGGCGTGTGCTGGCCGGGCCCAATGCCGTTCTGGGCTTTAGAAGAGAAGGCTACCGCAAGCGCGATTTCAAACTCGGAGAATTCCTGAATGCCGTCTCTTACCCTGCCCTCTGGAAAATCGCGGCTAAAAATATGAGCTACGGAATCGGAGAAATGGCGCGTTCATTCAGTAAAAAAAGGTTTGTTGCCGGCATGAAGTTGATGATTCCGCAGATCGGCGAAGAGGACGTTTTCCGTGCTCAGGCGGGCGTCCGTGCCCAGGCCTTAACCCGTGACGGGGTGCTGGCCGACGATTTTATGATGATCCGCCACCGCCATGCCCTGCATGTTCTGAATGCCCCTTCTCCGGCCGCTACCGCCTCTCTGTCGATCGGAGAAGCCATCTGCAGGAAAGTAACGGAATCGGCACAATTTGTCTGAATCTGCAAACTCCGGATCGGGCTGCCCTTGCAATCGACCAGAGATAACCAGCAAATAAAGCCGCCGGACTGTCGGAATTGAGCAGTCCGGCGGCTTTCTGAGCCGTATGCGTTGCGCGAAAGATAAAGGTGCCGGACCGATTCATGTGGTGCCGGCCGGAGCAAGGAAAATGATCAAAGACGTATGAGAAAATTTTTTTCAAAACGTAAAACACTCGTTCCCTGTCCGATCTGCCTTCCGGTTTTATTTTGGAAAATAACCGATCATCCTTTTAACGAAGCGGTCAAGCCATTCGCGGTCTGCTTCCGTTCCGTGAAAATTGGTGCTGAACGTCATTGCTTTTCTGAATGTCGTGACTGCGATCTGAAAATAGGGAGCATATTTAATCGAGCCGGAGATAAATGCGTCTCTGACATGAAGGCCCTTAAAAGATAAAATTCTGTCGTCAATGATACCGATGTTGGTCATGCCATTGAATGGGATGCTGTAGATTTTCGGAAAGCGCTTCTTGGCTTCCGGCAGGGGCAGCGTCCGATAGACTTCTTCCAGATCCCAGTAGACTTTAAACGGTTCCAGGCTGCCCTTCTGCCGATCCATTACTTTTTTGACACTTGCTAAGGCTTCATCGAATGATTCACCGGCATGGCTCGGAACGGCACAGATGATATTTGAGGTTAGATTGCAGATGCCCGGCCGATAATCTTTTGGAAGATAGGCGCGGCTGTTGACCGGGCAATCAAGGACAATCAAATCGGTGCTCAGAGCTTCGGACAGCGCACAGACATAAGCGGCGAACAGTGCGTCGTTGACCGTAGCTCCTCTCCTTTTCGCATAATCTTTGATTGAGTCGAATTGCTCTGCCGGGACCTGATGTGTGATCACAAAAGGATGATGCTCGTCTCCTGTCAGCGGCAGATGGTCCCTTTCAGACTGGACATAAGGCGAGAGCTGCGCTTGGCGGATTCGGTCCTTCTGCTCCCGGCTCATGCCGCTGAAAACCTGATTAATGCTGCGCAATTCCGGATCCGGCATATCCGGCATCGGATGATCCGGGCCGGCTGCCAATACGGAGTAGCATTGGCTGAGCAGATACAGATAGTCTTTCATTCCCCCGCCGTCACAAATCATATGATTCATGATGAACGCAAGCGTATCCGCATTTTTTTCCCTGACGACTGTGATACGCAGCTGCGGACCCGCCTTTTCGTCCGGTTTGATTACAAGGTGTGCCTGAACATCCTTTTCACGGTCCGTCGATTCAATCAGAGAGACCATCTCGCGGGCGGTCCAGCCGGCCTCTTCCCAGAAAGCCTTCTCACCGCTTTCAACAAACCGGCATGTCAGCAGAGGAACGGCTCTAAATGTTGCCTGAACTGCGTTTCTCAGCAGATCGACGTCAACGGTTCGATCGAATCGGATGACGGCGTGCAGATAATGATCGTTCCGTTTCTTTTCTCCTGAAATAAAATGTTTGATATCCGCACTTTCAGCCGGATAGCGATGCTTTTGACGTGTCGCCATTCCATCCATCTCCCTTATTTGGTCTGCCATATTCGCAGTCTGTTGCTTTAAGTTTACATAATGTATTTACCGTTTCTTTTTACAATTTTCGAAAAGCTCTTCGTTCGGCGTAATCCACACACTGAAGACAAACGTAGATGACTTCGCCTTTATCATTTTCGTATCTCCGCATGCCTGATTTCTTTTTATGGCAGAAATAACATCTTTTTGAAAACGGCCAATGAAATCTGCCGCCTGCCTTTTTCCCGGACCCACTCATTATGTGTCGCCGCCCTTGCCGGTAAGATTGTTTTTTATGTGTTCATTATAAGTGTTTCGAAAGCCTGCCGGCAAATGATTCATCCGCAGGACAGGCCCTGTCTGGAAAATTTGAGTCAGCCGCCTAAAATGATCGGCCGATGATTCCGTTTGCCCGCAGGCAGTGACCGCGATCCGTACTGCCATACACGGATAAGCCGGGCACGGAAAGGTGCCTCATCCTTTTAAAATTGAGAGAGATGTCCGAAGTGAGGGAAAACTGCCTTAAGACAGATAATAGCCATCGCCCTGCTGCTCTTTAGTGGGGAGATCGCTTCGGTTCGAAAAAATATTTTCCCGGATAATATCATTTTTTAGAAAATGGGTATTTCCTCAAGTCATGTATCCAGGAGATTCTTGCGAAAAGCGGTCGCTTGGCACGGCAGTCTGTCCTTTTGAATGTTCATGCGCATGGCGGTTGATATTCCGCTGGAAAAAGAGGACTGTCCTGTGCGGCCGGGCGTTGCATGGCGGAAACGCCCGGCCTTTTTCTTCGGCCCGCCGCGGATTCCCGTGAATCGTGGTTAAAATCACCGGGAGACGCCGGCGTATCAACAGTAAAAAGCAAAATATCGGCAGTAAACGGACTGGAATCAATAGGTGAGAATAATCAGAACAGAAAAATTATTCCTGATTGATGGCTCAACCGCGGCCGGGGTTTTCTCGGTTGTTATGCCTGTTTTATCGGCCGGCATGCTTGTTTTATCGGTCGTCGCAGCGAGTTTATCGATCGTTACGTCAGGGTTATCGACCGTTAGAAGCCGTTTATCGATCTGGCCCGAAACAGCCGGCCGCGCCGTGCTGCCGTGCTTGCCTCACTCGAGCTGCTGCCCGCGGACGCCTTTTAGAAATAAGCTCTTCTTTCATGACCCGGAATCCGGATGCGCTGCAGGAATCATGGGCTGCAAAAAAGCGGCAGGATGTCTTAAAAAAGACTTTCTGCCGCTCACAGGTCCGATGATTCTGAATGATCGCTTCCGGACTTTCACCGGGAATCATAGCTGCATTGCCGACACGGGCGCGGCCAGCTTCGCTTGCCCGCCCGCCGCCCATTCAATCACGCCCTGCTTCCGATGATGTTAAGTGTAATGGGGCAGGACATTTTTAAGGGACTCTCTGATCCGTTTTTTCATTAAGCGGATCAGAACGGGGTGATAGCCGAGGGGGCTGCACAGCACAAATGAGGTATCTGTTTTATTTCTGAGATCAACGGCCTTTTTAAGGGTTTTCATTAAAACGCCTGTAAACAGCAGGTAGGGGACGACAAATGTCTGCTCCCATCCTTTTTTTAATGCAAGGTCCAGCCCTTCCTCAAACGAGGGGCGGGCAGCTGCCATGTAACAGGATAAAACACGGTTTAGTCCCCTTTCATTCAGCAGGCGTCTGATCGAAGCGAAATCGTGTTTTGTTTCCGGGTCGCTCGAACCTCTGCCGACTAACACGATACCGGAGTTTTCGGGAATTATTTTCCGCTTTTCAAAGATTCTCTCGATTAAAATGTCAACAATCTTCGGGTCGACGCCCAGAGGACGGCCCACGATGAAAATAATGTCAGGATAAAGTGATCTTGCTTCATCGACTACTGCGGGAATATCGCGTTTGGCATGGCCGGCGGACAGCAGCAGCAGCGGCTGGATGAGGACGATCTGCGCTCCTTTTTCAATGCAGCGGCGGATTCCTTCCCGGATGTCCGGCTGTACACGCTCGAGGTAACAGATTTCTTGAATCGGCGCCGAAATGCCTTTCATGCATGAATAAAGAAATTGGTTTGCCTGCCTGACGCCGTCAATCAGCCGCGTTCCGTGGCCGATGTAAAGGACTGCGAGCATATCAGAATGCCTCCCGAACAATGTCGAACGGCTTTTCATCGCTTTCGAACCATTTCAGTTCTTTTCTCAGCCTTACAACCTCACCGACGATAATCATACACGGATTCTCAATGCGGTACTTTTCGGCTTCCCTGACAATGCTGCTGAGAACGGATGTGACCGTTCGCTGGCGGGCCGTTGTTCCCCATTCAATGAGCGCGACGGGCGTTGACGGAATACGGCCATGGCTGACGAGTTCGGATACAATGTGCGGCAGAGCGGCCACGCCCATATAGATAGCCAGAGTGTCGGCTCCCGTAGCCAGTTTATCCCAGTTGATTCTCTCACTGCCTTCCGATTTCGAATGTCCGGCGACCAATGCGATCGAGCTTGCATATTCACGATGCGTTGCCGGGATGCCCGCGTACGCCGGAGCGGCGATGCCCGCCGTGATGCCCGGAACAATTTCGAAAGCGATGCCTTCTTTGGCCAAAAAGGCAGCCTCTTCTCCTCCGCGTCCGAAGATAAAGGGATCTCCTCCCTTAAGACGGACGACGATCCGGCCTTTGCGTGCATGGGCCGCAAGCAGATGGTTGATGTTCTCCTGCTTCAGAGGATGTGCATGGGGCCATTTTCCGCAATAGATCAGATCGGCCGAATGTTTGGCCTCGTTCAGCAATGTCTCATTGACGAGACGATCATAGAGGATTGTATCGGCGGCGCGGATCAGACGGAGCCCTTTGACTGTAATCAGGTCGGGATCCCCGGGCCCCGCCCCTACAAGGTACACTTTTCCCATCGTACATCACCCTCATTCATACGTTTCACGCGGCCGGATTACAAAACCCGCTCCGCTTTTGCCTATTTTTTTCTTTTCCAGCAAAACGATGCTGTCAACTTTCAAACGTTTTAAAAAGGTGCGCTGCAGCTCCGAATCAACGACCCGGAAAGCTGCCTCCTCATTTTCTGCAACGGCTACAGCGACCGTTTCATTCTCGTTTGATGTGACGATAAAACGGAACAGCTCCATAATTCCACCTCATCCAACACTTTCAACGCGATGTTTCATGATATCATCCAGCACGTCCTGCAGCACATCGATTCCGACACGGCTCCTGAACGCAAAAAATGTCTCGCCTTTTTTCTTGTTCTCCTTAAAATACAATAAAAAAAATTTCAAAACTTCCGGTAAAATAAAGTCTGCAATTCTTCCTTTTAAGCGTTCATTAAAGTGGCCGCCGTCTGACAATGTTCCGCCGACGAAGATTTCGTAGGCATCAATCAATTGCTTGTCCCTGGTACGCAGTTTCAGTCCCTGAATGCCGATGTCGGCAATGTGGCGCTGCCCGCATGAATTGGTGCAGCCGACCATATTGATCCTCACAGGTACATCAATATCGACTTCTCGATCAAGGTAGGCGGCGATTTCTCTCATGCGGTCTTTTGTATTGGTGAGTGCGAGATTGCAAAATTCATTTCCCGTGCAGGCCATCGCATATCCCGTGAAATGAGACGGGCGGACCGGGTACTTTTTAAATAGGTCGTGCTCGAGCAGTTCCCCGATCCGATCCGTCGGAATATGCGGAATGATCAGATTCTGAGAATTGACCGTCCTCAGCTCGCCCGTTCCGTATCTTTTCGCGAGCCGTGCGAACGTCAGAAAATCGGAGGCATGAATCCGCCCGACGGGGACGCTGACCCCGACATAGCTCAAGCCGCGCAGTTTCTGCGGGTGAACTCCGTAGAAATAGCCGCCGTTCCAGCCGGACGTTTCATCGCGCCCTGCTGCCGGCAGCGGGCCGGTCAGCTCCAGCACCTTTTCCCGGAATTTTTCGATGCCCCAGTCCGCAACCAAGTATTTGAGCCGGGCTCTCGCACGGCTCTTCCGATAGCCGAAATCCCGGTACAGGGACGTCACGGCGGCGGCAACCGCTTTTGTCTGCTCCGGACGGATGAACAGGCCGAGCGGTTCCGCGAGATACGGTTTCGCCGCCAGACCGCCGCCCACCTTAACATGGAATCCCTTCACCCTTTCTCCATTGATGATCTTCGTCGCCGGGGTAAAAGCGAGGTCATTGATTTCGGCGTGGCCGGCATTATGAATATTGGCGTTGATTGAAATCTTGAATTTGCGCGGAAGGTTCGAAAAATCGGGATTATCCTGAAAGAAACGAAAGACTTCATCCACGATCGGACGCGTGTCGAACAATTCGTCCGGATCAATGCCGGCCAGCGGATTGCCCATGATATTTCTCGGTGCATCGCCTTCCGCTTCGCTCGTCGTCAGGCCCACCTGCTTCAGCCGCTCAAAAATTTCCGGCAGTTTCTCGAGCGGTATCCAGTGGTACTGGATCGCCTGCCGCGTTGTGATGTCGATGACATTCCGCGCATAAATTCTGCCGATGCCGGCCAGCGTCTCTGCCTGCTCGTTCGACATGATTCCGGACGGCACTTTCACCCGCATCATAAAAAGCCCTTTATCCTGCGGCTGCTGAACCGTCAATCCCGCATATTTAAAGTACATATACTGATCTTTCGGGATGGATTCAAATCCGCTTTCTGCATAGTTCGGAATGTCGGCAAAAATGGACAAGCCGTCTTTTGCCAGTTTATTAATTTCATTTTTATTAAGCCTTTCATTCTTTGCCCAGACTTTTTCATAAGCCATTTCCGCTCCATCCTCCCTTTTCTGAATCGTTGCGCTCGTTTTTTTATTTTAGAATAAAATCGTTCCCCTTTTTTCAAAAGCCGGGAAAAAGCCTGATAACGACGTCTTCGAAAGCGCCACTGAAATCCGCTGACCTGAACTTGAGTTTAAAGACCATTTTTTTGCCGGATTTCTGCGTTTAATCGGACTCGGTTTTCAATCACTCTGAATATTTTTTAATTTTGTAAAGTTCATTCTAGACTCATCTCAAAATATTGTCAATAATTCATATATGTATGATCGGATTTATGAGGGTGGCTTATCTTTTTCGGATTTCCGGATTAAGGAGCGGCTCACGAATGCCGGCCATAGAAATCTTTTCATATGATTGGAAAAACAGTCGCAGTTCGATGTTGTTGGATACCCGTTCCGCTTCGAATTTTTCGGGGCTGTTTAGCAAGCAGTAAACCGGATATTAATTTTATCATTTTGTCTTGCCTAAAACATACTAATATGGTAGGATTAACGCAACTTAATTGACTCTTATCAAGAGAGACGGAGGGAATTGGCCCGATGAAGTCCGGCAACCACTTTTTATAAAGTAAAGGTGCCAAGTCCAACAGGTTTTTCCTGAAAGATAAGGTTGACGGAGACATTCTTAATGTCGGTAGTCCCCATTCTTTCGGAATGGGGACTTTTTTGAGTAAAGGGGGTGATGCCGTGAGACAGAAAGAAATCTGCTGCACGATTTAAGCTGGTTCATTGTCTGATCGTCCGTTTCCGATAAGAGTCATTTACTTTTACTATCAAACCGGCACCGATTTCACCGTGAGAAGCAGCATGTTTTTATGAAGAGGAGGGATCACATTATGTCCGTTGATTTAACATCATCATCCGGTAATTCAGGATCGATACCAAAAACCGGCTGGCATGAGCTCATTCGAAAGGAAGATTGGTGGTCGGTCTGGATCGGCCTTTTTATCGTCTTACTGAGCATTTTATTCTGGCTATCCGGAAGTTCAATCAAGCTGCTGACCGCACAAATTCCTAAATGGAATCATTTTTCTTCTCTGGCAGGCGCGCTCTCGTCGCATGCGGGCTCAATCATTCTTTTATTCCTGACTTTTTTAATATTATTTTCATTAACAGCCTTCTTTCTGCACGAGAAAATCGGCCGGTTTGCCGCCGGCTTCACCCTGCTGTTCATCCTCAGCGTCCTGATCAATATTTTCAGTTCATGGAATTGGGCGCAGCAATACAATCTTGAAGCGCCGATCGTCGCACTTGTGCTCGGCCTGATCATCAGCAATTTGATCCCTGTGTCGGGATGGTTCTCGGCGGCGTTCAGAACCGAACTTTATGTCAAGGTCGGAATCGTCCTGCTTGGTGCGACGCTTCCCTTCACATTGATTTTCCAGGCAGGGCCTGTCGCCTTTATTCAGGCAACGATCATCGCTCTGGTCACTTTTTTCGTCATCTATTTTGTCGGGACAAAATGGCTCGGTCTGGATAAATATTTTGCCGCAACACTCGGCGTCGGGGGATCCGTGTGCGGCGTTTCCGCGGCCATCGCGGTCGGCGGAGCCATTAAGGCTAAAAAAGAACATGTGTCGATTTCCATCTCGCTTGTCGTGATCTGGGCCGTTGCGACTATTTTTCTGCTGACTCTGCTGGTTAAATGGCTGGGAATAGCTGCAGGGCCCGCAGGCGCCTGGATCGGCACATCGGAATTCGCCGATGCGGCCGGGATCACGGCTGCCAGTACATTCGGCGATCAGGCACTGACCTCGTTTACATTGATGAAAGTTATCGGCCGTGATATTTTTATCGGTATCTGGTGCTTCGTGCTTGCCTTCATTTCCGTCACTTACTGGGAACGAAAAAATTCCGGGACAAAAACCGACGCTTCGGAGATCTGGCGCCGTTTTCCGAAATTTGTGATCGGATTTTTTGCCGCTTCGGCCATTCTGACACTGATTATTGCAGGCGCCTCGCTTTCGGGGCGCAATGTGATCAATACGGATATCATCGCTCCGATTAAAGAATTCCGGACATGGGCCTTTACATTTACTTTCTTATCCATCGGCCTGACAACGCGCTTCAGAGAGCTGACCTCGTTTGGCTGGAAACCGTTTGCGGCCTTCAGTTCGGGCGCCGTTGTCAATATTGTACTCGGCTACGTCCTCTCTGTTCTGATTCTCAATTCGTATTGGTCGGCGTTATAATCTGTTCGAACGCGGACATAGATAGGCAATTTTTATCATGATCTTATTAATATTACGGCACAACCATTCGGGGAGATGTCTCCAATGAAGAAAAATCTGACATGCAAAGAAAGAGTCACCGTTATTTTCTATTATTTCCGGCGGCCGGAACCGAAAAATGTTGTCTCGCTGAATGGAAGGCGACATTTTTCCGGCGTAACCAGCGCCCGGCAAATAAGAGAACTGGCTGTCTTTCTGTCTCATCGCCTTGAAAAAATTGCCTGCATGACTGAACTTTTGCAGTCGGCGCATGATCAATGGCTCATTACCGCTAAAAAAGACAGAGTAATCATGGAGACGGAGTCATTTGAATCTCATCGGATTTCGGAATTATTGTCCGGACAGGGGTACAATGAGTCGGATTATGTTCTGAGGGTGGATTACGAAAGAAAATGGGGATTGCTGTGAAGTTTTCTTCTGCAGGCAGTCAATTGAAATAATTTTTTTACATGGAATCATAGTTAATTTTCAGCTCCCGGCCGAGCCGCCGGGAGCTGTTTTGCGAGCTGAAAACTTTACTTATCAGGCAATTTTTTGATTCACCTCATTCAAATTTCCGTTTTTAACTGCTCAGAGTTATTACTGGCTGCCGGGAAAAAACTGAGCTATACTTGAACTAATCTATCCGGACTGCACGGATGAAAGGGTTGCCGTTTTAAAGATCAGCGTTTTATAAAGGCTGTTAAACCAAGTTAACCGTGAGGAGAACTGATATTATGCCGATTAAAATACCTGAATTGCTTCCTGCCAGAGAAATTCTTGAAAAAGAAAATATTTTTGTCATGAATGAAGACCGGGCGGCACGTCAGGACATCCGTCCGCTAAACATATTGATTCTCAATCTGATGCCCGAGAAACAGAGAGAAGAGGCCCAGCTGCTTCGTCTGCTCGGCAATACACCGCTTCAAGTTAATATTTCTTTCATGCGGACGGCCACTCATGAATCGACGCACGCCAGTCATCTGCACATGGAACAATTTTATACGGTTTTCAGCAAAATCAGGAACAAAAAATACGACGGCTTGATTGTTACCGGAGCGCCGGTCGAGAAACTGTCCTTTGAAGCGGTTGATTATTGGCATGAGCTGGAGGAAATTATGGAATGGTCCAAGGCCTCCGTTACCTCAACTCTGTATATATGCTGGGGCGCCCAGGCGGCGCTTTATTACCATTTCGGTATCAATAAAGTACTTCTTCCGCATAAACTGTCCGGTGTATTCAGCCATACGCTGGCCGACCGGACGGAAAAACTGCTGCGCGGATTTGACGATGTTTATTTTGCGCCCCATTCCCGCTACACGGATATCGATCGCGCGGCACTTGCACGTCACCCGCAAGTTAAACTTCTTTCTTCTTCCGAAGAGGCCGGTCCCTTTATCATGCTGGCAAACGGCGGAAAACAGATTATGGTCACAGGCCATCTGGAGTATGACACGGGAACGCTGGCTTTGGAATATGAACGCGACACGAAGAAGAACATAAATCCGGATCTGCCTGAACATTACTTCCCCGGGGACGACCCTGCGCGACGGCCAGTGAACCGCTGGCGTTCACATGCCCATCTCCTCTTCTCAAACTGGCTGAATTATTATGTGTATCAGGAAACGCCCTATCGCTGGGAATGAAACCGGCGGGAATCTGCCCGGACATATTTCTTCGCAGACAGTTGTCCCAGCCGCCGGGAAAGTTCCTCTGAAAATATGATGGAGCAAGAAGCCGGGGCAAAGTCCGGATTGATCTCCACCGTTGAAATGAACAGAGCGCCCCCATCACCGGAAAACCCGGCCAGTGAGACGCCCTTTTTCATGTATACTTTCATTCGATATAGACTTTTTATTCAGGCCTTGCTGTTCAGCCATGCATGCCGGCTGTCGTTGATTGTTTCTCCGATGATCCTGACCACATGCTCCTCGACAACCGTTTTGGCCTGCTTGATCGCAGTGAACACCGCGTCGCTTTTGGCTGCGCCGTGTGCCTTGATAATCGGGGCGGCCAGGCCCATGAGCAGAGCACCTCCATAGGCGGAATAATCCATCCGCTTCTTAAGACCTTTCAGTTTTCCGTACATAAGCCCTGTCAGAATCTTTGAATAAAGCGAGCTTCCGAGTGTTTCTTTAAGAAGGGTCATGATCGACATGGCCGTTCCCTCAAGACTTTTCAGGACCAGGTTCCCGGAGAACCCGTCGGCAACGATCACATCGGCCGGCCCTTGAAGCAATTCGCGCGGTTCAACGTTGCCGATGAAGTTGATCGGCGCCTCACTCAGAAGCTGATAGGCTTTTTTTGTCAGTTCATTCCCTTTTCCCGGTTCTTCGCCGATATTCAGCAGACCGATACTCGGGTTAGAACGATGCAATACTTTTTCGGCATAGATTGAACCCATTGTGGCGTACTGAAGCATATTTTCAGGTTTTGTCTCTGCGTTTGCACCGACGTCGAGAAAGAGAAAGCCTTTATTTTCATGAATGGTAGGCAAAGTCGGAGCCAGTGCCGGACGATCAATGCCTTTAATTCGGCCGACACCGAAAAGGCCGGATGCCATCAGGGCACCTGTATTCCCCGCAGAGATAGCCGCTTCACAGCGTCCTTCCCGGACTTCCTGTACGGCAAGAACCATGGATGCCTGCTTCTTGCGGCGTACGGCCTGCACCGGCGCGTCCGTTCCTTCGATTTTTTCGGTTGTGTGCAGGATTTCTATCTGGCCTTGTTCACCGACAAGCGGTTCAAGCTTCTCTCTGTCACCAATGAGAACAAAATGCAAATCCGGGAATGCGTGCGCCGCTCTGATCACTCCTTCAACAATTGCTTCCGGTGCGTGATCTCCGCCCATTGCATCAATTGCTAATCTCATTTCTGTAGTCTCCTTTTCTAATGACGGACCAGCCGGTTGTGTCATCGAACCGTCCGGCCCCTTTTTACCGCGTGTCTTTCATACTCCTTGCAGACATACCCGACAATTTGTGCAGGCAAAGACATGACCGCCTTGCCTCAATACTTTAACACTAAATACGTTGACTGTCCAAGGAAGGTTTCAGAACTTTTTCAGATTGATCGTGCTTTCGGTCTGCTTTGCTCGGCGATCATGAAATATCGGACGGGCCGGCAGCGTAAAAAGCCGAGGCGGCCGTTCCTGTTTTGGGCCCGTCTTTTGATAAACAGTCATATTCTTACTGTGCCGGTCAAATTTTATTTGGACAGCGAGAACGCCTGCTTTATTTTTTTTACAATCGAACCGGACGTATAGGTAAGCACCGATCCTCTATAAAAGCGCAGGCTGAAAAGAAACAGGCAGATAATCGAAAAAGCGAGGATCAGAAGCGAAAGAAACGCTTGCCAGAGCCCCATATCCGTCGCGCCGATTCGCATCGGCATCAACATCGAAGACGTAAACGGTATATAGGAAAAAATCTGAACCAGCAGTGTATCCGGATTGTTCATTCCGCTGATCGCGACGAAGAAGCCGATCATCAGGATAAAGGTTACGGGCATCACCGACTGGCCGACATCCTGTACTTTGCTTACAAGAGATCCAAGGACTGCGCCGACCAGCGTGTACAGGATGCAGGCCAGTATAAAGAAAAGAAGCGAGAGAACAAGATAATAGGGAGAAATGGCTGAAAAGATATGAGTCATCATGTCCCAATATTTTCCACTATTTGAATAATAGGCTAAAATCAAGGCTGCCCCAATCAGAACCACAGTCTGGGTAAAGGCAAGGGCCAGGACTGCGGCAACCCTGGACAAGAGATGGATGGCCGGAGAAGCACTCGAAATGATGATTTCCATAATCCGCGAATCTTTCTCTGCTGCGATTTCTGAAGAAATAATTGACAGATACGATACGGCAAACAAATAAACAAGCAGGGCGATGCCGTAAGAAATAAATGAAGCCGTCGTTTTTTCCGAGCTTGTTTTTCCGCTGCTCCGGCTGTCAATAAGCTGTTGATTCAGGGTGACCTTTGCGGAAAGGATGCGCTGCGCCTGAGCCGTCGTCAGATGCATTTGCTGAATAATCAGTAGTTGATTGGCAGTCTGCACGTATTGTTCGAGCGTCTGCTGATCGTTCAGTTTCAGCGTGCTTTCCGAGCGGATCTGGGCGGCAAGCCGATCGTCTCCGCTTAAATTCAGCAGAAGAACGCCGTCCGCTTTCTGCTGCATCACTTCCTGATCGGCCTGTTTTACGCTGCCGGAAAAATGATTAAATTTAATGGTGCTTCCGCTTTGAAAAAGCGCTCCCGCATTCGCTCCGGTCTGATCGACGACGGTGATCTTCATCGGTTGACTGCCCGGAGAGAACCAGCTGCTGACGGTCGGCCACATGAAAATGGCGGCAAGTGCCAGAAGCATAATGATTGTCGTAATCAGAAAGGATTTAGCTTTCAGCTTGCTGGAATAGGACTGAAAAAAAAGGACGGAAAATTTAGACACGGACGCTGCCTACCTTTCGCTTAAAGATCTCTTCCAGGGACAGATAATCAAGGCTGAACCGTTCGATGAATCCGTTCTTTGTCACAAGCCGGAAGATCTCTTTCGCATTTTCTTCGTCTGACAGCAGCAGCCGGAAACAGTCTTTTTCCCGGATTACTGAGACGACGCCCGGCATCCCGGACAGTAATTGTTCGGAAAATGGGCCGCGCAAAGTCAGGTTAATTTTTCCAAACTGCGCCTTCAAGTCGCGGATTGCTCCGGTAAAAAGCGATTCTCCGCGTTTCAGAAGGCAGAGATGATCACAAAGCTCTTCCACATGATCCATACGATGGCTGGAAAAAATGATCGTTGCGCCCCGCTCCTTCAAGTCGATAATCGCTTCTTTCAGCAGGCCGGCATTGACCGGATCGAGACCGCTGAACGGCTCGTCCAGGATCAGGAGGGACGGCTTATGAATCAGGCTGGCAATCAGCTGTACCTTCTGCTGATTGCCCTTTGATAATGTTTCGGTCAGTACATTCCGCTTGTCGGCAAGCCCGAAACGTTCCAGCCAGGCCTCGGTTTCTTTCTTAAGTTCTGCCTTCCCTTTCCCGCGCAGTCTTCCGAAAAAAATTAACTGCTCTTCAACGGGCATTTTTGGATACATGCCGCGCTCTTCAGGAAGATAACCAATCATGTCTCTGTTCAGCGCATGGACCGGTTCTCCGTTCCACTTGATTTTTCCGCTTGTCGGGGCCAGCAGGTTCAGAATCATCCTGAAGGTCGTTGTTTTTCCGGCCCCATTCTGACCGATCAGCCCGAAAATTTCGCCGCTGTCCGCTACAAAACTGAGATCTTTTACTGCAGTGAAGTTCTGAAATTTCTTGGTCAGGCAATCCGCCTCAAGTGTCATCCTCTTCCCCCTTTTTTGATAATCTTATGTTTTTTGCTAAAGCAGGCGATTCCGGCTGTTAAAGTTTTCAATTGATCACTATTTAAATTTTAACACGAGTCTTTTCATGATTAAGTGAACGTTTGGTAAATAGACGATTTAAACGTAAAAAAAACCGGAGTGAAGAGCCGATCTCTCTTCACTCCGGCCTGCTTCCGTCCGGAAAAAATTATTTTGGGTATACCGGTGTGCAGGATTCCGCATACTTCGGATTCCGGCCCGTTGTAAGCCCGAAGAAAAGATCCTTGATCTGTTTACAAACTTCGCCTTCGTGCCCGGTTCCGATCGTTCTGTGATCGACTTCGACGATCGGAGTCACTTCCATCGCAGTGCCGCTGAAGAATACTTCGTCGGCGACATAGAGTTCGGATCTTGATATACTCCGCTCGACAACATCCAGGCCCAGATCTTCCCCGGCCAGCTTCATGACCAGTTCGCGGGTGATACCTTCAAGGATGTTATCTGACGGCGGCGGCGTGATCAGCTTGCCCTTCTTAAAGATAAAGATATTTTCACCGGATCCTTCACAGACCTTGTCGCCGTCCGTCAGGAAAACAGCTTCGTCAAATCCGGCACGCTTCGTTTCGAGTGCGGCGAGTGCGGAGTTCATATAAGCGGCAGTTGCTTTCGTGCGCGGCGGCAGCTGATTGTTCGACAGGCGTCTCCAGGAAGTGACGCCGACGCTCAGTTCGGGCCTGCCGGCATATTTATTGAGCGGCTGCGTATAAATAACAACCTTGACGTCACTGCTGTCCAGCGTCGGCCCGATGTCCTGAGCATCATTGTAGACAATCGGCCGGATATAGGTCGTCTGGCGGCAGTTGTTCTTCTTCAGCAGTTCCACTGTTCCGCGACAGAGATCATCGACTGTCAAATCGAAGTTCAGATTAACGGTCTTTGCCGATTGTTTGAGCCTTTCATAATGTTCTTTAAGCTTAAAACCGTAAAGCTGTTCTTTCTCTTCGTCCCAATAGGCCCGGATGCCTTCGAAAACGCCAAGGCCGTAATTGAACGCCTTGCTGCGGACGCTGATTTTCACATCGTCCTCTTTACTCAACTGACCCTGAAAATAAACATAGTTTTCTGACATGCAAACTCCTCCTCGTTTTCTGTTTATTGCAAAGAAGCCGGGCCGGCCTGAAAAAGAAAATGCCTTCGAGATAGTCACAGCCAATCCATCGTTTTGCGGTTATCATCCGTTTTTATGTAATTGACGAACCCGGCAACATCTGCTTCTTTTTTTTTGTAATTTCTATAATAGCACAAAATTACAGTTAATTTACATGAATTCATAAATTATAGAATGTTTTAATCGGCATACCGCGGCCGAGCCCCGTCAGAAGTCTTTTACGGGACCCTCTCTGCCGCCGTTTACTCGATCAGGCCGCCGGCTTTCATCGTCCCTCTGATACTCTGTACCGTGGCTTTCAGTTTAGCCAGTTCGTCTTCATCCAGCGGGACGGCCAGCCGTTTTTCGACGCCTTGACGTCCGACGACGCATGGCAGGCTCAGTGCCACGTCTTTCAATCCGTATTCTCCGTTCAAAGTTGTCGACACCGGAAAAATGCGGTGTTCATCAAGCATAACGGCCTTCGCAAGCGTGCATGCCGCCATGGCTACGCCTGAATTGGTCCACCCTTTCAGATGAAGAATGTCGAAACCGGTTTCAACAACCTTCTGCGCAATCTGCTCTTTCTCAAGCGGTGTATCGGGTGCAAAATAATCGTCCAGCCGGCCGGTGCCGATTCCTTCGATATTCAGCAGGCTCCAGGCGGGGAAAGCCGTGCTTCCGTGCTCGCCGAGCATATAGCCGTGAACGCTTTTCGGATCGACACCGTATTTATTGGCGATAATTTTTCTGAAACGTGCGGAATCCAGGCAGGTCCCGGTGCCGAAAATACGGTTTTTCGGATAGTCAAAAAAGTTCTGTGCCAGGTAAACCATTGAATCCAGCGGATTCGTGATAAAAATAATGATTGCATCTTTGGTATGGGCGCTGATCCCTGTCATAACTTCGCGAATGACGGCAACGTTTTTTCCGATCAGCGTGCCGCGGTCCTGATAGTTTGCATCCTTCTGCACGCTCGGCCCGGCCGCGACAATAATCACATCGGCATCTGTACACGTGTCATAGTCCGCTGCATACAATTCCGTATTCGGACAGTACGTGAATGGCGTAATATGGCTTCCGTCCAGCGCCTCCCCCTTCGCTTTTTCTTTGTCCTGATCAATAACGGCAATCTCAGCGAAGAGATTAAGCGCCAGCGCATCGGTGAGAACTTGTGAACCGACATGTCCGACACCGATAATGACTAATTTGTTATTCTTCATCCTTTTTCGCCTCTAATCTTTATTTTATTTTATAATAACACAAAAAATGGCATTTTTTCACACTAGTTCAGCAATTTGTTATTATCAAATATCCGGGACGGGCCCTTCTTAAGATCCTGCTCCCGCCGTTTTTCTTGTTTCCAATTTGTGATAAAATGATGAAATGATAGAACAGTTGAGTGAATCAAAGTTTGCATGGAAAGGATTTAACAACGATGCCAATTGATTATCGAACGGATTCCGGCACCCTTCCGACAGAAGAAATGAGACAGGCCATGTACAATGCCCGGCTGGGGGACGACTATTACGGAGAAGATCCGAGTGTCAATCTGCTTGAAAAGACAGCTGCGGAAATGCTGGGGAAAGAAGCGGCCATTCTGACTACGACAGCGACGCTGGGCAATCAGCTGGCCCTTCTGAGCCAGAGTCGCGAAGGGTCCGATATTTGGGTTGAAAAAATGTCGCATATTGCGACGCATGACTACACTGCGTTTCTGCTGCCGGACAGACGATTCCATACTTATGAAGCCCATAACGGCCGTTCGGTCAGGGATGACGATCTGGCTGCGGCAAAGAAGGGGACGCAGCCTTTATTTTGTATTGAAAATACGCACAATCGGCATGGCGGTACTATTCTGCCGCTTTCCGAAATGAAAAGGATCCATGATCAGATTGGACAGGCTGCGGGCTGCGTCCATCTTGACGGTTCACGGCTGTTCAATGCCTCCGTCGCAACCGGTGTTCCCATAAATGATTTTGCTGCCTGCGCCGATACGGTCGTCCTCTGTCTCTGCAAGGGACTCAGTGCTCCTGCAGGAGCAGTCCTGGCGGGTTCGCGTGAGACGATACGCCGGGCACGGAGATGGCGGGCTAAAATGGGGGCTGCCATGCCGCAGGCCGGGATCATTGCCGCACCTGCCTATGTCGCCCTGAAAAAAATGATTCTGCGGCTCGCCCAGGACCATCTGCTGGCAAAACAACTGGCTGCAGGGCTTGCCGAACTTCCGGGTTTGTTTGTCGATCTTTCCCTGGTTGAAACGAATATTGTTCTCGTCCATCCGGCGCACTCCTTAAAAACGGCCGGACAAATCCGTGATGAGCTCGGGCAGGCCGGGATTCTTGTCCTGCTGCTTGACGGCGAAACCATTCGTTTTGTGATCGACAGGAATATCGCTCCGCAGGATCTGCCGATCACGCTGGAAGTCATGCAGTCGATCTTGAAGTCCAACTAACCCTTTGTCACCCGGCCCGCCGCGAACAGCAGAAGGGCCGTTTTGTTACGTTCGGCTCCGTTTTGCGCAGGGAGCCGGTCAGCGATCTTTCCTTCCTGACAGGAAGCTGTAAGGCGGGAGCGCCGTGCCGCTTGCCAGCAAACTACCGACGAGCGGCTTTATTTTGCCCTCGCCGGTCTGATCGTCGAGCGCCTCCAGGTCGATCGTCTGCCGGGTCGGAGTTGCGTTGAAAATCATCACGGTGTAGGCCTCTTCCGAGCGGAAACGAATGAAGCCGAACAGCCCTCTGATTGAAAAAGGGAAATAGTCGCCCACTCGAAGATTCTCGTCACTCCTGCGGCACTGTATCGCTGAACGGAAGATATCCTGAATGTTTACGTTTTCTCTTCCCCATGGAAAAAAGCGCCGGTTTTCCGGATCCTTTCTCCCATAAAGGCCTGCTTCGTCTCCATAGTAAACACAGGGGACCCCGGGAAGGGTCATGAGCAGCTGAACCGCCAGCCGCAATTTGTTTTCATCGCCGCCCAGCACGGTGAGAATGCGTTCCGTATCATGGGTTCCGATATTGTTCATGTTGGCGTGAAAAGCCTCAGGCGGGTAATTCGACTTCAACGTCAGGCTGGCCCGGACCGCCTGCCCCGCCGTTGTCGATTGATTGAGGAGGCCGATAATGAGCAGACGGAACGGATAGTTCATGACTCCCTGCAGCATGCCTCCTTCCAGATAATGGCGCCTTTTTCCGTAAGCGATCTTATTCGAAGCATCTTCCCATACTTCGCCGATCAGAACTTTGCGCTCCGTTTTATTGGAGTGGCTGTCAAGCGCTTTGCGGATTCCGGCAATGAAATCGTCCGGCAGCTCATCGGCAACATCCAGCCGCCAGCCGCCGATGCCCGTTTGGGTCCAGCGATGAATGACACTCTGGTCGGATTGATAGATAAAGTTGCGGTACGACGTATTATTTTTATCCACGGCCGGCAGGTCTTTAATATTCCACCAGCAGTCATAGTCATCCGGGAAGTGGTAAAAAGTGAACCAGTCGAAGTAAGGCGAGCCGGTGTCATTATAGGCTCCCCCTTCTTCGTAGGTTTTGAAACGATTGAAGTAGATGCTGTCGGCACCGACGTGATTGAAAACGCCGTCGAGAATAATATGCATACCCAGGCCTTGTGCCTTTGCAATCAATTTCTGAAATGCTTCTTTGCTTCCGAACATCGGATCGATTTTCCCGTAGTCGGCCGTATCATATTTATGGTTGCTTCTCGCTTCAAAGATCGGGCTCAGATAAAGCACAGTGACCCCAAGCGCATGCAGATACGGGAGTTTATCCGTAATCCCTTTCAGATTCCCGCCGAAAAAATCCCACCGTGTAATGTTTCCTTCTTTGTCACGGATATAGTAAGGATCATCCTCCTCCGTTGCGTAAAGAAATGAATTCTTTTTGGGAGAGTAGACGGCATGATGACGGTTGCCGTTGTTGAAGCGGTCGACAAAAATCTGATAAACAACCCCGTGCAGATACCAGCAGGGGGCCGGATCCGGATGGTCGTAGCAAGTGATCTGGTATTGCTCGACTACGGCCGGATCATAAACGATCCGGCCCCGGCCGCCGAAATTATCGCCGGCCTTGCCGTAAAAAACCGTTTTTCTGCCGGAGCGGCCGTCATCACCGTCAATTTTAAAATGGTAGAAATAAAGGCCGCTTTTCTTTTCCGTCACAAATTTCAATTTATAAAGGCGGGCATCCTCGCCGCTTGGAAACATTTCAAGTTCCTGAAAAGAGTCGCCGTCCTTCTGAATGACCAGATCGACACGCCATATTTTTGCCAGATCGACGGCTATCGAAAAATAGACGCTTTTCCCAGCCTGAACGGCGCCAAAGGGTCGTCGGTACTTCTCAGACCAGGAATTGAAATAAATTGACGGCAGACTCATATCCACGTTCCTTCTTCCTCATTAGAAAGTGACTCAATTTCTCCCGGCAGGTCTTTTTTCTGCAGAGAGGCCCCTCTTCATCCGGAAAGCGGTGATCTGTCAGACCCGCCTTGCCTTCGCCGTGACATCCCAAATATCGTTTGCATATTGCAGCACCGTATAATCCGATGAAAAGACGCCGGCATCCGCGATATTAATCAGGGCCATTCTCTGCCATCTGAGCGGATCGCGGTAGAGACGGTCTATTTTCTCCTGTGCCAGAACATACGCGTCAAAATCTTTCAGAACGAAATATTCATCCCCATAGCGGACAAGAGAATCAAAGATGTCTTTTCCTTCTGCATCAATGCCGGGAATGGTTCCATCAATCAGTGCATCGAGCACGCGATGAAGGACAGGATTGTGATCATAATAGCTCTTTGAATGATAAGAGCCATTATGATAATATTCGTAAACTTCCTCTTCCTTCAGCCCGAAAATAATGATGTTATCCTCCCCTACGCGGTCGCGGATCTCCACATTGGCTCCGTCCAGAGTCGCCAGCGTGACGGCACCGTTCAGCATCAGTTTCATGTTGCTTGTTCCCGATGCTTCTTTGGAGGCCAGGGAAATCTGCTCGCTGACGTCTGCCGCCGGAATGATCCGCTCAGCAAGGGAAACCCCGTAGTTTTCTACGAAAACAATTTTCAGTTTATCCCGGACGTCGGGATCCTTGTTAATCAGAGAAGCGACGGAGTTGATTAATTTAATGATCTCTTTGGCATAGGTATAGCTCGGTGCCGCCTTCGCACCGAAGATGAACACCCGCGGATAAAAGTCTGCCGCCGGATTATCTTTCAGCTTAACGTAGAGGCTCAATATATGAAGCAGATTAAGCAGCTGTCTTTTATAAGCATGGAGCCGCTTGATCTGTACATCGAAAATGGCTCTCGGATTGACGGTCAGGCCCATGTTCTGCTCTACATAGGCCGCGAACCGTTCTTTATTGATTTGTTTGATGCTCGCCAGATCACGCAGCGTCGCCTCGTCATTGCGGAAAGCCTTGAGCATTTTCAGTTCGGTCGGCATCGTTTCCCAATCGCTGCCGATCTTGCTGTCGATCATCCGGCGCAGCGGCTCATTGGCAAGCATCAGCCAGCGGCGTTGTGTGATGCCGTTCGTTTTATTATTGAAACGCGACGGATACATCAGGAAAAAATCATGCAGCACCTTTTCTTTAAGAATGGCTGTATGCAGTTTGGCAACGCCGTTGATACTATGGCTCCCGATAATGGCAAGATGAGCCATTTTCACGTGTCCGCCTTCAATGATCCGCGTCCGCTCAATGATTTCTTTCTCATACAGCGCACTCATTTTCATGACATAACGGCGGTCGATTTCACAGATGATCTGATAAATTCTCGGGAGCAGCGTGCTGATCATGTCGATCGGCCATTTTTCCAGAGCCTCCGACATGATTGTATGATTGGTATAACTCATGACATTGACGGTCACATTCCACGCGTGTTCCCAGTCCATATGCTCTTCGTCCAGCAGAATCCGCATCAGTTCGGGAACGCACAGTGCCGGATGTGTGTCGTTGATATGAATGGAGACCTTCTCTGCCAGGCGGTTCATGTGCACATTCATTTTCCGGAAATAGCGGACAATACTCTGTACGCCGGCGGATACGAAAAAATACTCCTGTTTCAGACGAAGCAGACGTCCTTCAAAGTTGGAATCATCCGGATAAAGGACTTCCGATATGCTTTCGATCCGGTTTCTCTGCTGGATGTAAGACCAGTAATCGCCGCTTTCGTCCTGGGGAGGCATCTCGGCCGACCAAAGCCTTAATGTATTGACCGTTTCATTTTTATAACCGATGACAGGAGAATCGTATGGCACCGCCAGCACTTTACTTTCATTTTCATAGTGAGGGATAAGGTAGCCTTCCGGGCATTTTTCGAGCCAGACACGGCCGTAAAAATTGACCGTTACCGCCATATTCGTTCGGCGGATTTCCCATACATTCCCATTCTGAAGCCAATTTTCCGGCAGCTCGACTTGATAGCCGTTGACGAATTTTTGCTTGAAGAGACCGTACTTAAAACGGATGCCGTTGCCGTGGCCCGGTATTTCACAGGTCGCCATCGAATCAATAAAGCAGGCGGCGAGCCGGCCCAGACCGCCGTTGCCGAGTCCCGGATCCGATTCGAGTCCGGCGATCGTTTCCAGATCGATTCCCAGTTCTTTCAAGCCTGAACGCACCGTATCCAGAATGCCGAGATTCAGTAAATTGCTCTTCAGCATCCGGCCGAGCAGAAACTCCATCGAAAAATAATAGATCTGTTTTTGTTTTCGATTCAGATAATGCTGATTGGTCCGGCTCCAGTTTTTCGCCGAATAGGAGCGAACCAGATTTCCTAATGTGAAATATTGTTCGGCCGGATCCGAATGCGGAATATCCATCGAATAAAGTTCTGTAAGCATCCGCTTGAAATCTTCTTTGAATCTTCTTTTTGACAGTTCCATTCGTCTACCATCCTTAATTCTCAATTCCTTCCGATCAGGTAAAGTTTGCTGTGGGGAAACGGTGAATCGCCGGTACCGGCTCAGTCAGCCAGTTTCATAGAATCCAGTATGTCCGGAACTGTGAGGGATTATAAGCATTATTCACGGACAGGAATTAAACTTCCAGTTCGTTCCCGTGAAAATGGGAAACGCCCTTTAAAACCTGCTCACCTTCTTCAGAAATACGGCTGATCACCGAATTTTTCTCGATGACGATCGGCTTATCCTTCGTTCCGATCAGTTTCGTGTTCGGTTCGATTCTCACTTGCTTATCCAGAACCACATAGCGCAGTTCCGCATTGCTTCCGATGTAACTGCCTTGAAGGATGATCGAACTGTCCACCACCGCTTTTTGTTCGATCGTCACGTTTCGAAAAATAACAGAATGGGCTACTTCCCCCTTCATCATGCATCCGTTGGCGACGAGCGAATCGCTGACATGCGAGGTACGGGCATAAAAAGTCGGTGCCTCATTCTTCACTTTTGTATGAATATTTTGGTTTCCCTTCAGAAGAGCCGTCATATTTGCTTCCTGAAGCATGTCGATATTGGCATCGTAATAAGACTTTACGGAATTGATGCTTTTTAAATATCCCGTATATTCAAATCCGTTCGTCGGCAGTTTGATAATAGCCCGATGCAGGACGTCGTTTAAATTGCAGTGCTCATTCTCGGCGACGGCATTCCGGATCAGTCTGATTAATAGTGTGCTTTTCATCAGATAGATTTCCATATTGACCAGCGCCTTGTTTTCTTTCATTTGAAGAGAACAGGATTTCAGCCCCCTGACCAGCCCGTCATCCCCGATCGTCATGCAGGAAATCTGCTGATCGTCTTTGGACAGATGATCGACAGATTTATAGACGACCGTGATATCCGCTCCCTGCTCAATATGGCTTCGGAGAACGGCTTTCACATCGACATTGCAAAGCATCCTCGTGCCCATCACGACTGTATAGTCCGCTTCCGATTTCTCGATGAACTCGATGTTTTTAAAATAGTTGTAGATATCCCCTTCCGTCCCCAAACCGGTTCCGCGATCTTCGGAAGGCGCGGAGAAGAAGAAAAGGCCGCCGTGGACACTGTCAAGTCCCCACTCCCTTCCGCTGCGCACGTGATCATAGACGGAGCGCAGGCTGTTGTCCTTGAGAAATACGCCGACCGTTTCGACGCCCGCCGTCGACAGATTCGTCAGCGGAAAATCGATCAGACGGTATCTGCAGGCAAAGGGGAGCGCTGCTACGGGACGAAAAAGCGTCAGAGGATTGGTCGCCAGTCTGGATTCGGTTAAATTAAGAATACCGCAAATTTTATTTATCCTCATCATCATTCAGCCCCCCAACTACTTCGTTATAACCGACCACTTCAATCTCCCGGTCGCCGATAATCTGAGCATTATCCGCAAATACGGCCCGTTCGCCAACAATCGCCCGTTCAATCGTGACATTTTTGCCGATGATCGTGTTTGCCATCACAATGGAGTCTCTGACTACACTGTTCGCTCCGATTTTCACATTTTGCGAAATGACCGAATGGTCGACATCGCCGGCAATGTAGCATCCGTCAACGATCAGTGATTCTCTGACCGTCGCGTTGCCGGTGAGATAATGAGGGGGGGCAACCGGATTTTTCGAATAGATGCGCCATGATTTATCGCGGATCTGCAGCTCATGATCGGGATCGATGAAAGCCATGTTTGCTTCCCACAGGCTCTCAATCGTACCGACGTCTTTCCAGTAGCCGCCAAAAGCATAGGCGAAAACATTCTCTCCGTTTGCCAGAAAAGAAGGGATCACATTTTTTCCGAAGTCATCCATGTTTTGTCCGGTCGCGTGGCTTTCCGTCAGATAACGGCGGAGCACTTCCCAGGTAAAAATATAAATGCCCATCGAGGCCAGATTGCTTTTCGGTTCTGCCGGCTTTTCTTCAAAATCAATAATTCTGTCGGTATTATCCGTATTCATGATGCCGAAACGTGATGCCTCTTCATAAGGAACATGGATCACGGCGACAGTCGCCGTTGCCTTTTTCTTTTTATGGAAATCAAGCATATGTTCATAATCCATCTTGTATATATGATCGCCTGACAGAATCAGCAGATAAGTCGGATTATTGCTGTCAATGTAACTGATATTCTGATAAATTGCATGAGCGGTTCCCTCGAACCACTTTTCACCGTCAAGGCTCGAATGGGGCTGCAGAATGGTAACCCCGCCGTCTTTGTGGTCCAGGCCCCAATGTGAGCCATTGCCGATATGGCTGTTTAATTCGAGAGGCTGATACTGTGTTACCACGCCGACTGTGCGGATACCGGAATTTGAGCAATTGCTCAGGGAAAAATCAATGATCCGGTATTTTCCGCCGAACGGAACCGCCGGTTTTGCGATCGTCCGCGTCAGTTTGCCCAGCCGCGAACCCTGTCCTCCGGCCAAAATCATCGCGATTATCTCGTTTTTCATCATGCTTTGGAAAAAGAATGGAGGACCATCCCTTTCCATCCACCTCCTTTGCTTGTAGAAATTGCCTGATGGCCTGCAGCCGGCCGTGATGCCTGTCAATTTGTGAATCTCCAAGAAAGAAAAAGAAAGATAATGTGTTCTCATTGATGGATGTAAAGCGGAACAGCCTTTTAAAGGGTCACCGACAGTGAAAATCGTCGCTGAAGGAGCTGCGACTGAGAAAAATGTCTTATTATGGCATTTGAGAAACCGTTTTCAGCCGATTGTCACTCCCCCGCTTTTATTTCGAAAAAACCGCCGCAGGTCTGAATCCGGCGGTTCGGAACAGCCCCCCATAATCAATCGCTCATTTTGGGAAACATCGTTTTTATGAGCGATAATGCCACCCGTTTCGCCAGAAAAAGCGATCGGGATTTTATAAATTTGAGAATTGTTTTCCTTTCATGTTTATTATATAACAAATTATCTGTTTTTCGGATGTTTTCGAGGCCATGTTTCTGAAAATTAACAGATTAGAAATGAGCATTCTCATGATCTCAACTGAATCCTGAAAGCCGGTTAAATCAAGGAATGATACAGATCGCGATAAGCCGCTGCAGATGTTTCCCATCCGAAATTAAGCCGAAGCGCGCGGTCGGCCAGCTGCACCCATTTGTCGGGCTGTTCACGGTAAAAGTGTAAGGCCCTCTGGACTGTAAAAAGCATGTCGTGGGCATTATAATTCGTAAAACTGAATCCGTACCCTTCGCCGTTAAATTCGTTGTACGGAATGACTGTATCTTTCAGGCCGCCCGTTTCTCTGACGACCGGGAGGCTTCCATATCTGAGTGCGAGCAACTGGCTGATCCCGCACGGTTCAAACTTTGAAGGCATCAGAAAGAGATCGCTGGCGGCGTATATTTTTCTGGCAAGCCCGTCGTCAAAATAGATATTGGCCGAAACCTGTTCCGGAAAGCGGGCGGCTAATTCCCGGAACGCAGATTCATAGTGCTGCTCTCCCGTCCCGAGAAGGACGAACTGAATATTAAGGCCGATCAGTTCGTAGAAGACACGCAGAACAAGATCGATCCCTTTTTGTTCAGCGAGTCGCGTAATCATCGCAATCATCGGGACTTCTTCATTGCTGCGCAGGCCGAGCCGCTCCTGCAGGCAGCGTTTGTTTTTCCTTTTGCCGCCGGCCGTATGATATTGAAAGTAAAGCTGACGATCCGTCCCGGGATCATACAGTTTTCGATCAATGCCGTTGACGATGCCGCGGAGATCATGGCTTCTCCGTCTGAGAAATCCGTCCAGATGCTCACCGTAAAAAGGCAGCTGAATTTCTTCCGCATAGGTCCTGCTCACCGTTGTCAGGACATCCGCATACGCCAGCCCGGCTTTCATATAACTGACTTTGCCGTAGAATTCAAGACTGTCGGAATTAAAATAGCGGTCATCAAGATCAAGAAGATCGGAAAGAACGGATTTTGGGAAAATACCTTGATATTTTAAGTTATGAATGGTAAATACAGTGCGGATCTTCTGATAAAACGATCGGTCGCCGTAATGACTTTTCAGGAGGACGCCGATCAGTCCGGTCTGCCAGTCGTGACAGTGTATGATATCGGGCCGCTCAGCCAGAAAAGGAAGAACTTCGAGTACGGCTCTTGAGAAGAAGGCAAAGCGTTCGCCGTCGTCAAAGTAGCCGTAGCATCCATGCCTTTTAAAATAGTATTCATTATCGAGAAAATAATAACGGATTCCGTCTTCTTCAAAACTTTCAATGCCGCAGTACTGTTTTCTCCAGCCGACCGGGACAGTCATATGGCGGATACGGGTCAGCCTGTTTCGAAATTCAGCGGCGATATCTTCGTATTTTGGCAGAATAACGCTGACGTGAACACCTTCTGCTTTCAGTGCTTTCGGCAGAGCACCGACCACGTCTCCAAGTCCCCCGGTCTTGACAAAAGGAGCACATTCCGAGGCAGCGAACAGCACATTCATTTCTTTCTCCCCTTCCCCATTCCTTAACGGCTCTTTATCTTTCCAGGATCATTTCAAGCGGCGGACGGCCGCACTCCGTTTTTTCGTTTCTTTCATAAAAATGGTTATTCCTAAAGGCGGGACTGTGATTTCCGCACTGAATTTCTGATTATGATAAGGCTTCGGAACCGACTGAACCGCTTTTCCATTCAGCTGCCCGGATCCTCCGTACGGCTTCGCATCGCTGTTCAGCATTTCTAGATAGCTGCCTGCTGCGGGCATGCCGATTCGGAAACGGTGATAGACGACCGGTGTGAAATTGCAGACAATCACGCAATAATCCCCCTTTCTCTTTCCTTTCCTGATAAAACTGATAATACTTTGTTCCGCATCATCCGGATCGATCCATTCAAATCCTTCGCGCTCATGATCAAGACGCCAGAGGCAGGACGTGTTCAGATAGAAACGGTTAAGCTCGGAAGCATAGCGAAGAAATGCGCGGTGCGTGTCAAAACCAAGCAAATTCCAGTCCAGCTGTTCCAGGTCTTTCCACTCATCGAATTGTGCGAATTCCGAGCCCATGAAAAGGAGCTTCTTGCCCGGATGCGTTATAAAATAGCCGTAGAGCACTCGCAGATTGGCAAACCTCTGCCATTCGTCTCCGGGCATTTTATTCAGCAATGACCGTTTCCCGTATACGAGTTCGTCATGAGAAAAAGGCAGAACAAAGTTTTCAGAAAACGCATAGAGCATCGAAAAAGTGATCAGCCGGTGATGGCTGTGCCGCTCGGCAGGATCAAACTTCATATAGTTCAGGATGTCGTGTACCCACCCCATATTCCATTTATAATTAAACCCGAGGCCGCCGTCTTCCACAGGTGAAGATACGAGCGGAAAATCGGTGGCCTCTTCGGCGATCATCAGCGCCTTGGGAAACTTGTCGAAAACGGCCGTATTCAGCTTTTTCAAAAAGGCGATCGCCTCCAGATTTTCATCGCCGCCGTTCTTATTTTTCAACTCAAAAGGCAGATCGTGGTTGTGATTCAAATAAATCATTGACGAAACCGCATCAATCCGGAAACCTTCGACATGATAAACATCCATCCAGAAACGGGCGTTGGAAATCAGGAAACTGACGACTTCGTTTTTGCTGAAATCAAAATTGTATGTTCCCCATTGCGGCCGATCGGCCAGTTTCGGATCGGCGGGTTCATAGAGAGGTGTTCCATCGAAATGGCCGAGCCCGTGCGTGTCCCTGCAGAAGTGAGCCGGCGTCCAGTCAAGGATGACGCCGATGCCGTGCTCATGGCACGTATCGACAAAATACATAAAATCTTCCGGGCTGCCGAAGCGGCTGGTCGGCGCAAAATAGCCGGTGATCTGGTAGCCCCATGAACGATCGTAAGGATGCTCCATAATCGGCATTAATTCAATATGATTGAACCCGTTTTTTTTGATATACGGAATCAGTTCATCCGCCAGTTCGCGATATGTCGGGAGCCGGCCGCCCTGTTTCTTTTTCCAGGAGCCGAGATGGCATTCATAAATGATCATCGGACGATGGTAGCTGTCCTCTTTGTCCCGTTTTTTAATCCATTTGCCGTCCTGCCATTCATGCCGGTCCAGCCTGCAGGTCAGTGAAGCCGTCGACGGCCTTGTTTCTGCATAAAAGGCATAAGGATCGGCTTTTAATAGAGTCGAGCCGGCCGCTGTCCGAATCGCGTATTTATAGCGCTCCCCCTCAGTGATATCTGCGATAAAGGCTGTCCAGACGCCGGACCGGCCGACGCGGTCCAGCGGGTTTTTCCCCTCCTCCCAATTATTGAAGTCCCCGACGACAGACACATTCCCGGCATTAGGCGCCCAGACAGTGAAACGGAAACCTTTGCGATCTTCCAAAGTTTCAAAATGCGCACCGAACGTTTTGTATCCTTCATACAATGTGCCTTCGTGAAACAGATACAGATCAAGATCACTCGGATACTGCTGCGGAACATTTTCGATGGTTAGCATGGTTTCACGTCCTTTACACTTGTTAATTATTTAATTCTACGAAATCGACGCAATTCCTTCAGAATAATCAGTCAAAATATGTAAAATTTTAAATAATTTTTGGAGAAAAGTGTCTCCCGCTCCTTTCCGATCCTTTTTCATAAAATGCTGCGGGACCGTCTGATACATCGTCTTGCTCAAAGCGCTTCTCATTTTATTTTAAATCCTGTTCAAAACTTACTCAATAAAAAAAAGATTTCCAATTTCTATTCTAATAGGAAATCTTTTTTTCGACTTTTTTCTATCTGAAGGCGTCCCGGTTTTCTTTATCCGCCAATCAATTGCCCGACCTGATTTGCGAAGGCTCCGAAATTTGTTTTTCAATATTGCCAAGCACACTGTGCCGGTAGCCGTAGCTGAAATAAATGACCATCCCGATGGCAAACCAGATGAGAAATCCGATCCAGGTAATTTTAGACAGATTGATCATTAAATAACCGCAGGTAAGAACGGCAAGTGCCGGAATAACCGGAACAAACGGTACCCTGAAATTCCGTTTGATATCCGGACGGGTATGCCGCAAAACGATGACGCCGAGCGAGACAACGATAAAAGCGAACAAAGTTCCGATATTGGTCAGCTCTGCCAGCTGGTTGAGCGGAATAACGGCTGAAAACACGGTTGCCATCAGCCAGGTCAGGATAATGCTGCGCGTCGGCGTTTTCGCCTTATCCGTCAGTTTTGAGATTCCTTTCGGCAGCAGTCCGTCGCGGCTGATGGCAAAGAACAGGCGGGTCTGTCCATACATCATGACAAAGAGTACGGTTGTTATGCCCAAAATCGCCCCCAGGGAAACAAAACCCGCTGCCCAGTTCTGGTGGACAAAACGAAGAGCGAAGGCCACCGGATCGCCGACGTTCAGTTTTGTATAAGGAATCATACCGGTCAGAACGGCCGAGACGGCTATGTAAAGCACCATACAGACGGCCAGAGAAGAAAGAATGCCGATCGGCATATCGCGCTGCGGGTTTCTGACTTCTTCCGAGGCGGACGACACGGCGTCAAAACCGATATAGGCTAGAAAAGCGGTTGCCGCGCCCTGCACCACCCCGTTGAATCCGAACGGCATAAACGGGGACCAGTTCGACGGCCTGACATAAAAAACACCGACAACGATGAACAGCAGCACGACGGCGATTTTGATGATGACCATGATGTCGTTAATACGGCTGGATTCCTTGACGCCTGTCAGTAATACGGCGGAAAGCAGGAAGACAATGGCGACCGCCATTAGGTCGACGTAGGATCCCTTGGCAGGATTATAGGCACCGCTGAACAAAGCCGGAAGCTGAAGATCAAATCCTCTGAGCAGTTCCTGAAAATAGGCCGACCAGCCGCTGGCAACGACTGAGCAGGCGAGACCGTACTCCAGGATCAGATCCCAGCCGAGAATCCAGGCAATTAACTCTCCAAACGTTGTGTAGCTGTACGTATAAGCGCTTCCCGATGCCGGGATCATCGAGGCAAATTCCGAATAGCAAAGCGCAGCAAAAGCACAGGCAAGTCCTGAAAAAATAAAAGATAAAATAATAGCCGGGCCGGCGCTGTTTGCTGCAACAACGCCCGTGAGAACGAAAATGCCCGTTCCGATCACGGCTCCGATGCCGAGCATGGTTAAATCAAACGCTCCCAACGCTTTTTGGAGGCCTTTTTTGCCGTTTGCCTGCTGCATCATGTAATCCATAGACTTTTTTCTGAACAGTTCCATTTTAAAATCTCCTTCTGAATAAAAACACAATTAACCCATCCAAATGCGAGGAAGCCATCTATCACTGTTTGCTTTTTAAAGCAACAGTGAATTTTCTGATTTTAATTGCCGCACCTCATTTCGTTTTGATTGATTCGCTTCCCTGTGTTGTATTTGTCATTCTACATAAAACGACTTTTTTTGTAAAGAGAATATTAATTTTAAAACGCCTTTCGAATAGATTAAATAGATCAAGAGCGCCGGAACGCGGCAATTTCTTTCATTTTTTTGATTCCGAATATTTTTTTAAAACAGGGCCGAAAAACAATCGCAGATTTTTCAGATAATATATTGCCCGGCAGGCGGCAGCGCCGTTCAGAACGGTGCTGCCGCCAAAGACAAGTATTTCTATCCGCGCTGTTCCCCCGTTTTTTATTGCCGCTTTCCAGTTCAAAAAATCGGACATATTATCGTCGCATTGCAGTGCTCTGCCGTTATAGATAATTTACCCGGAAAAAATCGTACCTGTCCCCCCGCGGTCCGGAGAAGAAACGGTTTATTGGAGAACGGCATGAAATCCCCAGGTCAGTTCGTTCCGTCAAACAAATCTTCCTGCATTTCCCAATGACTGCGGACAAGATCGTGTCCGACCATCCTCATTCCCAGAATCCTGACTTTTTCAATAAAGGTTTTCGGCACGCCGTGATAGGCTGCCTCGTCTATTGAAAAAAGGAGCGGAGCGCCGCATTGAATTTCCGCCAGTTTTCGTGACAGATGAAAATTATGAAGATCCGCGGCTATCTTTTTCTTCTGGCCGGCCGGAAGCAGATCAAGATGATCAAGCAGTGCATCCATACTGCCGAACTGTCTGATTAATTTCAATGCCGTTTTCTCGCCGATGCCGCGGACGCCGGGATATCCGTCGCTCGGGTCCCCCATCAGCGCTTTCACGTCAACAAACTGATGCGGCGAGATTCCGAATTTTTCGAAGAACAAACGTTCCGAATAACTGCGATAATGGCCGTAGCCTTTTTGCAGGAGATGGACATCGATATGGCGGTCCAGCAGTTGCAGAAGGTCGCGGTCGCCGGTAAGGATTGAAACGTCGGCATCGGCCTGCACGCTCTTGGCAATCGTACCGATACAGTCGTCCGCCTCAAAACCTTCCAGACCGACATTCGGAATTTTGAAAGCTCCGGTCATCTCCCTGGCCAGATCGAACTGCGGGACCATTTCGGCAGGCGGTGCCGTCCTGTTGGCCTTATATCCGGCAAAAAGATCATGCCTGAATGTTTTTTTCCCCATGTCCCAGCAGACGGCTACATGTGTCGGTTTCCAGCTCTCAAGCGCGAGAAGCAAATGGCGCAGAAAACCCTGCACGCCGTTTGTCGGGACCCCTTTCTCATTGATCATCAATTGGCCGCTCGGCGCTGTCGCATAATATGCTCTGAAAAGCAGTGCCATTCCGTCGACAAGCAACAATTTTGCTCTTTGCGTCAAACAATCTCCCCATTTCTTTTCGCTCTTTCGTTATTATAGCACGATCGTGAGTGAAAAGCGGGAAGCCGTCAAGCCCGCTGAATGTCAGGCGGGAGTGCGCGGAATCCGGCGAAACGAAGCTGCCTGTTCCGCGGCACCTGCCGGCTATTTTCCTCTTTTTTAAGTTGCGGTTTTTGGTCCAAAGATGCCGCATACTTCCGGGGAACGGCTCGGTTCTTCAACTTTTCAGCGGCGCTGCGCTGCTACCGTTTATTTATCTTTCTGCGGTTTCAAAACGGCCTTAAAAGCGTTATGATGAATTCGTATGCCGGCCTTTCTCACAATGTGTCCGCCATTTTTCCTCTTGGATTCAAAAAAGAGGGCCGTTTCGTTCTGCCCGCTGAACGGCAGGCATCGACCGGAACTGCGCATCTGTGTCCGGCAGATAATACTGCCTAAGCGGCTTTATAGAGAAATAGAGAAAAGGGGAATCCGATGAACGACCGAGAATTATTCCATATCCATCAATTGCACTACAAAGATGTTCTGAAGATTGACGATCTGTCGATCCCGTCCGCTGTTATTACCTGCATCGTCGGAGAGAGCGGAAGCGGGAAAACGACGCTGCTCAAATTGCTGAACCATCTGATCAGCCCGGATTCCGGTGAGATTATAATAGAGGGCCGGCCGGTTTTTGAATGGAATCCGCTTGAACTTCGCCGTGAGATTGTCATGATGGCCCAGACGCCGGTCATGTTCGGAGGGACAGTAAGGGATGATCTTCTGGTCGGGCTGCGTTTCTCGGAGAAGCCCGGCGTTGCGGATGCCCGTTTGAAAAAGATCCTTCATGATGTGCATCTGGACAAAGCGCTGGATGCGGAAAGCGATTCACTCTCCGGCGGCGAAAAGCAGCGCCTTTCTCTCGCAAGAATCCTGCTTCTGGATCCGCCGGTTCTCCTCCTGGACGAACCGTCATCCGCCCTGGACGAAGAAACCACGCGGTTCATCATGAAAAAGCTGGCCGGATTTGTGAAAAGCAACAAAAAAACACTGGTCATGATCACACATTCTACAGCCGTTGTCAGGGAGTTTGCCGATCACGTCATCGAAATAAATAACGGACAGGTTGTCAGGGAGAGTGAGCCTATTGAGCAGCGGTGATCTCACACTTGGGCAGCTTGTTTCCGCTTATATTTTTATTCTGATTTTATTAATCATTGTCAAGGTCAAAGGGATTCAGCGAGAAAGGGAAATATTGATCTCTTCGATCCGCATGACGGTTCAGCTGATGATTGTCGGTTACGTCCTGGCCTACATCTTCGGCAATGCCCGTCCTGTTTTCACGATCCTGATTCTTGCTTTTATGCTTGTTTTTTCTATTTACAACATTTATCAACGGGCCAAGCTGCCGCTCAGCAGCGGACTGAAGAAGAAAATCGCCCTATCGATGGCTGTCGGAGTCATCGCGACCCTGACCTATTTTATTCTCGTCACCCTGAACGTGAAACCTTGGTTTAACCCAAGATATGTCATTCCGATCGCCGGCATGATTATCGGAAACACGATGACCGGGGTCTCGCTCGGAGTCAATACGCTGCTCGACGGGATGCATACCAAAAAACAGATGGTAGAATCGGCGCTCATGCTCGGGGCCAGACCAAGCGAAGCCTCGCGTCCGATCATCAATCAGGCTTTCGACAGTGCGATGCTGCCGACGATCAACTCGATGGTCGGCATGGGGATTGTGTTTCTTCCGGGGATGATGACCGGCCAGATCATCGGCGGTGCGTCGCCGCTTCAGGCCATACGTTATCAGATTGCCGTCATGCTCGGCATTGTCGGCGGTGCGTCGCTCACCGTTCTGTTGTTCGTCCAGATCGGCTATAAGGCCTTTTTCAACAATCGGAGCCAGCTTCGCGAGCGTGAGCCATAACCCCCTTTTATAATCGAAAGAGGCTGTCTCAAAAGGTCAGTCTGTAGTGAAAAACGAGAGGGACATTTTTTCCCTCTCGTTTTTCGCTCATC
>NZ_JAUUBW010000013.1:0-87498 GCF_036598985.1 Sporolactobacillus sp. KGMB 08714 | reverse complement strand
TAATAGGCCTAAAAAAACAATGTGATACGTAAAATACGGATTGAAATAAGCTATGTGGGTTTCCTAAACCGTGCGTCGGCACTAATGCTGAGTGCTCTCTAATCGACAGCTTACCTGTTACTTTACTATGCACGTGGAAACGATAGTAATGATGACAAATAGTGGTTTAAAGGGCAAATAAAGCAGTTCTGCCACTCTATTTATGTCTAGTAATTTTGAGCAAGAACGAACAAAAAAGTACGAATTTTGGTCCGCTTTTTGGGCCGCTTCCATAGATGCCACCCCATAATGAATAGCAGACAGTTTATTGCATGAGGTATAGATTGCATTTATACTAATTAAAAGCTATAGAATTTTATAAGTAAATGTCAATACATAGGAGGAGGCCGCCAAATGAAAAAGCCTATGAAAGTGAGGCCGTGGCATTTTTGGCTGGTTGCCGCGTTTTTTCTGTTTCTATATGGGATGGGCATTTATGATTTTATTATGATTCACAGCGGCAGTGCGGAAGAATATATACTTGAAAAATTTGAACCGCCAGCAGTTGCCTATTTCGCGAACTACCCGATTCTGCCGCTTTTCTTTTGGGCGGCTAACCTCGCGGCGGGTGCTGCTGCTCCGCTATTCCTGTTGCTGCGTCAAAGGATTGCGGTATGGCTTGCCCTTGTTTCAGCGATATCGGATCTGGTTTTGATGTTCATAACGTTTACCTTTATGAATCGCTGGAACGCAATCGGTGCGGGAAATTCCGCCTTTGATATTGGAATAGCAATTCTGACATTTGCAGAGTTCGCTTATTGCAAATGGTATTTCAGACGAAAAACATAAAAAATATTCATCCTGCGTGACGATTAATTGAAAGAGGTCGATCAGAGTTCATCAACTTCTTTCATTTTTATTTGGTCGGTTGGCGAGTGATGGTTCGGATGTTTTTCGGATTTTTAAAGGGTTGGCTGTACAAGCCGGATGTCGGCATGAACATGAGATGACAGTGGGGATATTATCGATATCTGAATTCATGAAGGATGAGAACAAATGAATGGTCAAATGTATCAGATTTGCTGTATTACTGCAGCAGTAAAAAAAGCATTAAAAGAGAAATCCGTACTATCATATACTCCGCTTAAATATGAAAATAGGGTTGAATTTCAGTTTCTGCCGGAAAAGAAACTGTTCAGTACGAAGAAATACAAAGCAGAAGATGCATCGGCATGGTATAAATATTGCTTAAAAAAAGGGCTCCGGGATATTAAATTTCTTGCTCCCGTTGCCGTTCAGGACCGCAATCTTCTTAGTTTTTCAAATACAACACAAAGCTCTATAGTATGTTTTTACAGAGGAAGCAAAGTGACTTATTTTACTGCAAACTGGGAATTTGATTCCGCCCAAAAGGCATGGAATATTCTTTATACGGAACAAGAATGGAATAAGGCTCCTAAGGGAAAACCGCATTTTGAAAATAATAGCGACAGTTTCAAAAGTGTTTTAACCGAAATAAAGGAATTTGCTCAAAGGATTGATTGTGACAGTTTTGCCGAAGTGTTTCAAAAGGCTCTCGACATTTTGTTAGGTTCGACTGATTATACTGACATCAAATATAATAGGCCCTTTCCGGGAATCCCAAAACAAAATCTACATCTTTTTGAGGCGGCCAGTACTGCCGATGTTTTTGGCGCAATGGGTTCCTGGAACGACAGTCCGCCATATATGGCATATAAAAAAGGGATGGATAAAGAGTACGATTCTTTATCCGCTGAATTGCTCAAACAAGTCAGACTCGCAATGTTATATGCAATTAATGAATGGTAATTTTCTTACCATCAATTTTTGAAAATAAATTCAGACGACTTATCTAAGCTCTATATCTGGCGTATATTTGCAATGATATCACAAACCGCTTAGCTTCTTGAAATGCAGCGCAAAAAAGATATGTTTAAAATTCTGTTATGCCAAATAAAATTTCTGAACTTAAAGTAATAGTAATTCCCGTAGCTGTGGGCTGTAAAAGAGCGGCGATTGACTGACGTGTCGGCGCAACGCAATGAATCTCAAGAGAAAAATCTGGATTTCATCTGTGAGAGGAGACACCCGGATGGCAGCAAAACAAGAAATACACGGTTTTGCCGTGCGCTGGCTTGAAAAGTGTCGCACGAAACGGTAACGGAAGAAGATGTTTCAAAAGGCTTTGCCGAAGAGTGCTTTTCTCTTGGTTTTGAAATGGACGGCGGTAATTCTTTCATGGAAGCATTCCCGGATACAGGGGTATTTCAGGATTACCGGCCTCTGGATCAAATCATCGATCAAGTGCAGACCTTTTGACCTCTGCCATTTTTTCAAAATGGCGGTATATTACCCATTGGTCGTATGGTGACAGCCTGCTTTCGCCGGAGAACAGGCCCTTGTTCATCATTGCGTTTGCACGTTTGGCATGGCTGACCGGAACAATCGGCTTGTTTCAAGAGGCCGGGTCTTATCATCAGAATTCAGTATTAGTGTGTTGGATATAAGGACATTAAAATAAAGAGCCGCCCCGTTGTTTGGCATTGGGACGGCCCTTTTCTTACTGAGATATGAAGGCTGAAAACTATCAAGTAAAATTTGGTATTCAAGAGGATGAACTCGCTTATTTCTTCAAATTGTGATACACTAACAAAATGTAATTTAGTTAAAAAGGCGGGCATAGAATGACACGGCGTGAAAGAGTTTTAGCATATCTGGAAAAGCGCGCACTGAGTATGGCTCAAAGTGTTACAACTAGCGAAATATCCGAGGCTATCGGTGTGCTTCGCCCGAATGTCAGCAGGGAATTAAATCGGCTTGTCAGAGAGGAAAGAATAAAGAAGACAAACGGCCGGCCGGTTCGTTATTTTGTGAATAATGCAGCCGGGCAACGTAAAAACAGGATACAGCAGAAACCCAACGTCGGGTTTGCAGGGGATGCTCGTATCGCTGATCAAAGCATTAATGAGAAATATATTGCAAATAAGGACGAAGTGGATGTTTTTAAGAACATGATCGGTAGTCGCGGCAGCCTGAAGAATCAAGTCGAACAGGCTAAAGCAGCTTTGCTTTATCCGCCGCACGGACTGAATACGCTGATTATTGGGCCGACAGGATCCGGTAAAACGTATTTCGCTAATAAAATGTATCATTTTGCTCTGGATAGGGAGATCATTTCCAAAAAGGGATTTACTATATTCAATTGTGCGGATTATGCACACAATCCGCAGTTATTGATGTCGCATCTGTTTGGCTATGTCAAGGGGGCTTTTACCGGCGCCAACGAGGATAAAGGCGGCCTGATTCAGGAAGCCGACGGCGGAATACTTTTTCTTGATGAAGTACATCGCCTGCCTCCTGAAGGGCAGGAAATGATTTTTTATTTTATGGATCATGGAACGTACAGCCGTTTAGGCGAAACTGCCAAAGTTCATCATGCGGACGTCAGACTTGTTTACGCAACGACTGAAGATCCGGAAAGTTCATTGCTGCAGACTTTTGTCCGCCGTATCCCGATCATCATTCAACTGCCGGGCTTTAACCAAAGAAGTGCACGTGAAAAGCTGCAATTATTAGAACAATTATTAACGCTTGAAGCTAATCGTATCCATAAAAATATTCGTTTAAGTGAGGATGTCGTTCAGGCATTGCTGGGGAGTGTAACCTACGGTAATGTCGGGCAGTTGAAATCTAATATTCAATTAGTGTGTGCTCAAGGTTTCTTAAATAGCATGCATGATAAGGATGAAATTACCCTGCTTTTCAGCCAGCTGCCGCCTAATATCAAAGACGGGCTTTCCAACCTGGCTAATAATCGGCAGGAACTGGGGAATCTGAGCCGTCTGCTTGAACCGACGATGGTGATCAAGCCCGATGCCAAGCGCGGCCTGCCCGACATCGACAGTTATGAACTGCCTTATAATCTGTATGAAATCATCGGTGATAAAGCTGCGCTGCTGAAAGACGAAGGGCTGGATCAGGCAGCGATCAATAACTTCATTATGACCGATATCAATCTGCATTTAAAATCTTTTTATCGTCAGGGAAAGTTGGAAAAAACAATCAGCAGTCTAAATGAGATCGTTGATCAGGAAATCATTGACTTAACAGAGCAGATCCAGCGGCTGCTTCAGGAAAAAGAGAATTATCCGGTCAGGGATAATTTCATTTATGCGATGAGCTTGCACATCAGCTCTTTTATTAAACGGGTCCAGTCAGGGAAACCGTTGCGCAATATTTCGGCTGATTTGATTTCAATGGTCCATGATTATCCGACCGGACTCAAAATTGCCGAGCGAGTGAAAGACTTGATCGAGGATCATTATCGATTTCCTATTCCTGAGTCTGAAGTTTATTACATGGCGATCCTTTTGGTCTCTTTAAAATCAGAATCTAAAACTGGAAAAGTTGGAATCGTTGTGGCAGCCCACGGTAACAGTACCGCATCCTCCATGGTGCAGGTTGTCTCGCAACTGCTGTCTGTCGATAATATTGCCGCATATGATATGCCGCTTGAAATGAGTCCTAAAGTCGCATTGGACGGCATTGCGTCACAAGTTAAAAATATCGATCGGGGCAACGGCGTTTTACTCTTGGTCGATATGGGATCTCTCAGTACATTCAGCAGTAAACTGAGAGAGAAAACGAATATCCCTGTCAAAACGATTGATATGGTGACTACGGCGATGGTGCTGGAAGCAGCCCGCAAAACAGCATTGATCGATAGTGACCTTGAAACAGTGCATCGGGAATTGCGTGAATTTGACGGCTATTCACGAACGATCGGCAAAGTCCGGAAGAAGAAGAATCCTGTTCAGAAAATATCGGATCAGAGAGCGAAGGCTATTATTGCGATTTGTTCGACTGGTGAGGGAACAGCGAGGAGAATTAAGGATCTGTTAGATAAGATATTAGTCGATAATCTGATCGATGATATCACCGTGATCACGGTTTCAGTCGTAAATATGAAAGAGCAAATTGCTAAGATTCAGGAAAATTATCAAATCGTGGCCACAACCGGTGTTGTGAAACCCAAAGTTTCAGCTCCGTTTGTTTCATTAGAGAATCTGCTGCAGGGCGGCGGCGAGAGTTTTGTCAGTCTGATTGAAGAAATAAACAACAATCATACGGCACGTGAAACAGAGACTCTGGAACATTCGGAGTTGTTAACGGAAGAAATGAGTCGGAAATATTTGGGACAGTACTTTACATTCATTAACCCCGCAAAAATTGTAAGGATATTGTGGAATTATTGCGATTTTATTCAGCAGCGCAGTCAGTCCAGAATGTCAAATGCTTTCAGAATTAGTTTGATCATGCATATGGCAGGGGCGCTTGAGCGTTATCTGACCCGCTCGGAAATGAGCGTCGATGAGCAGAGGCTGTCCAGAGTCAGAACGGAAAAACTATTTCCTATCGTTAAACAGGCGAATGAGTTTCTGAATGAAACACTTAATATCAATCTTTCAGATACAGAAACGTATTATATCGTCGAATTATTTAACACAGAAAAAGAGAAAACGACACACAAAACAATTGACACACTATGAAAGTGTGTCAATTGTTTTTTTATCAGCGGAGAAAACCGGTTGTACCAGCTCTTTTATATGACACACAAAAATGGCACGTAATTTGCTTGGAGTAAAGTGTGGTTGTTCTCTGAGACGTTTGTGCCCTTCGTAGTTTGAAACCCGAATCATGAAAGCGTTATGGCGTACTCAGGGTGATGTACTTAGATGACTTACTTGGCGAAGGTGGAGGGTGATAGTGGCTGTTTTGGCAGCACTGGAAATGATGGTGAATGGTTATGACGATGGATGTTCGTTTATTACGTATTGACAGCCGCCTGCTGCATGGACAGGTTACGACTAACTGGGCTAAAACTCTCCATGTGAATCGGATCTTGGTTGTGTCGGATCGTGTGGCGCGCGATCTGATCCGCAAGACATTGATTGTGCAAGCCGCACCTCTTGGAATCAGGGCAAATGTCATCACGGTGGAGAAAATGATAAGACTCTATCATGATCCGCGTTTTGACGTTTTGAAACCTATGATTCTGGTTGAGGATCCGGTTGATGCAAAATCTGTTGTCGAAGGCGGCATAAAGATTGATTCTATCAATATTGGTGCCATTAGTTTTGACAATACACGGGTAATGGTTACCGATACGATAGCTGTTAATGCAGCCGATGTGGAAGCTTTCAAGTGGTTTCATGACCGCGGTATCAGGCTTGATGTCCGCAAGGTTTCCAATGATAGTTCTAAAAATCTTTGGAAATCGCTTTCCGAAAAAGGCTTGGTGTAAATCAAACAATTTTTAAATTTTCTGCATGCTTTGCTGCGTTCTTCCCTGACCATGAAAGGTGGTGAGAAGCGTTTCGGCGCGGCAAATCGGTCCGGTATGTTGTTTCAATTTTTTAAAGTGATAACAGAACTGGAGGCTTTAGTTCATGTACTAAAGCAAAAATATTTATATAGGAGGTATTAAACAATGGTTGGTATTATCCTAGCAAGCCACGGCGGTTTTGCTGAAGGCATTTTCCAATCCGGCTCAATGATTTTTGGAGAGCAGGAGAATGTCAAAGCTGTTACTTTAATGCCAAACGAGGGTCCTAATGACGTTAAGGCAAAGATGAAAGAAGCCATTGCCTCTTTCGACGATCAGGAAGAAGTCCTGTTTTTAGTCGATCTTTGGGGCGGTACACCTTTCAACCAAGCCAACAGCTTGTTTGAAGAGCACAAAGACAAATGGGCAATCGTTGCTGGCATGAACTTACCGATGTTGATCGAAGCATATGCTTCACGTTCATCAATGAACACAGCGCGTGAAATTGCTGCGCATATTCTTGGCACAGCTAAAGATGGGGTCAAAATAAGACCTGAAGAATTGGAGCCGGCCAAGGCAACCGCTGCAGCCGCTGCTCAACAATCAAAGAAAGGCGCTCCCGGTAAATTTAAATACGTGTTAGCACGTATCGACTCTCGTTTACTTCATGGACAAGTAGCGACCGCCTGGACCAAAACGACACAGCCTACACGTATCATCGTTGTATCTGATGCAGTGGCCAAGGATGACCTTCGTAAAAAATTGCTCCAGCAGGCCGCTCCGCCAGGCGTTAAAGTACATGTTGTTCCCGTTGAGCAAATGATCAGACTTGCGAAAGATGATCAGCACTTCGGCGGCCAGCGCGCGCTGCTCCTTTTTGAAAATCCGCAGGATGCACTTCAGGCGGTTGAAGGCGGCGTTCCATTGAAGACAATCAACGTTGGTTCTATGGCGCACTCAGTTGGTAAAGTTCAGCCGAACAAGGTACTGGCCTTTGACCAGAATGATATTGATACGTTTGCTAAGTTAAAAGAAGCCGGTGTGGACTTTGATGTACGTAAGGTTCCAGCCGATTCGAAAGCCGACATGGATGAAATCATCAAGAGAGCCCAGGATGAGTTAAATAAAATAAGACACTCTTAAGTATCAGGAGAAAAGGAGGATTACCAATTATGGATTTGAATGTTATTCAAATAATATTAGTCGCTATCATAGCATTTCTTGCCGGTATGGAAGGAATCCTGGATGAATTTCAATTCCACCAGCCGATCGTCGCCTGTACGTTAATCGGCTTAGTTACAGGAAACCTGGTCCCCTGCCTTATCTTAGGCGGTACGCTTCAAATGATTGCGCTGGGCTGGGCAAATATCGGTGCCGCTGTAGCGCCTGATGCCGCATTGGCTTCAGTTGCATCTGCAATTATTTTAGTTCTCAGCGGGCAAGGCAGTGCCGGTGTATCTTCTGCGATTGCGATTGCCATTCCGCTTGCCGTTGCCGGTTTATTATTAACCATCATCGCCCGTACGATTGCGACCGCATTTGTACACTTTATGGATGCTGCGGCTAATGAAGGAAACTTCAGGAAAGTTGAATTATGGCACATCATCGCTATCTGCATGCAAGGGGTACGTATTGCCATCCCGGCTGCATTAATTTTAGCCGTTGGTGCCGGCCCTGTTAAGGCTTTACTGGCGTCTATGCCGACATGGCTGACAGCCGGATTGGCCATCGGCGGCGGCATGGTCGTAGCTGTTGGTTATGCAATGGTTATTAACATGATGGCGACAAGAGAAGTATGGCCATTCTTCGCGATTGGTTTTGTATTAGCGACGATTTCACAAATCACACTTATCGGCCTTGGTGCTATCGGTGTTGGCCTTGCCCTTATCTATTTAGCGCTTTCCAAACGGGGCGGCGGTTCAGGTAATGGCGGAAACTCAAACACTGGTGATCCGCTAGGCGATATTATTGATAATTACTGAGAAGGAGGGGGACAAAATGGCAGAAAAACTGAAACTATCAAAGAAAGATCGTCTGTCTGTTTGTTGGCGTTCAACATTCATTCAGGGTTCCTGGAACTATGAACGGATGCAAAACGGTGGCTGGGTATACTCACTGATTCCCGCAATCAAAAAATTGTATAAATCTAAAGAAGATCGTTCGGCCGCGCTGAAACGTCACCTGGAATTCTTTAATACGCACCCTTATCTGGCGTCGCCTGTCCTTGGTGTTACTTTAGCGCTTGAAGAAGACCGCGCCAATGGTGCGCCGGTTGACGACGTAACCATTCAAGGGGTTAAGGTCGGTATGATGGGGCCTTTTGCAGGTATCGGCGATCCGGTCTTCTGGTTCACGGTCAGACCTATCCTGGGTGCGCTGGGGGCTTCTCTGGCGATGACCGGCAACATACTCGGACCGATTATTTTCTTCTTGGGATGGAATATCATTCGTATGGCCTTCATGTGGTATACACAGGAATTCGGCTACAAAGCCGGTACGAGAATTACTGAAGATTTATCCGGAGGATTGCTTCAGGATATTACTAAAGGTGCATCAATCCTTGGTATGTTCATCCTTGGTGCATTGGTCAACCGCTGGGTAGCTGTAAAATTCACGCCGGTTGTCTCTCAAGTGAAGCTTTCTAAGGGTGCCTATATTGATTGGAACAGTTTACCTGCCGGAGCGCAGGGAATTAAAACTGCGCTGGAACAGCAAGCCTCCGGTCTTTCGCTGGACGCGACGAAAATAACGACTTTGCAGAACAACTTGGATAGCTTAATTCCCGGCTTAGCTGGACTGGCATTAACATTTCTCTGCATGTGGCTGCTTAAGAAAAAAGTTTCTCCAATCATTATGATTCTTGGGTTGTTCGTGGTCGGTATCGTCTTCCACTTAATCAACTTAATGTAATTGTGTGTAATTTAGTATACATGTCACAGCTAATTGATTTATTCTAATCTACTTGATCGCTCGGGAATACCCGGGCGATATTGCTTAATTATAGGAAAAAAAGTATGATAAATAAATATGACTAAAAGGAATGGAGCAAAGAAAATGGTTCAATCCATTAATACCAAAGTCGATTTTGTAACCGATGCGACCTCTTTTATGGGACTGACTGATTATGGTAAAATCATGATTGGCGATAAAGGATTTGAGTTTTATAATGACCGGGATACTCGAAAATACATCCAGATCCCCTGGGATGAACTCGATTATGTCGTTGCTTCAGTTATGTTCAGGGGCAAGTGGATTCCCCGCTATGCAATACGAACGAAGAAAAATGGAACCTACTCTTTTTCTTCTAAACATCCGAAAAAAGTTTTGCGTGCAATCCGTAAATATGTTAATCCGGAACGGATGGTTAAATCGCTGACGTTCTTCCAAGTCCTCAAGCGCGGCCTGAAATTCAAGCTTGGCCGAAAAAGAAGTAATTAATGTCCTGCAGCGGACATTTGCGAAGACTATCCATTACCGTCAGCCGAAAATTTTTCTTACAGAAAGCTTTAAAAACTCATGGCTGTTGTCGTGAATGATTTCTTTCTAAGTAAATAAATGAGTGTTTTCAGCCAAGTTCGCATCAAAATCGGATAGTATAGATCAAGTAAATTTTAAGGAAATATTGTTTTTTAGAGATTATGAACACCATGCTTGTCATTTGTTTTAAAATTACTTTGAAGGTCAGGAAGAGAGTGTATGTTTGGAATTGTTGAGGTAAAAGAAAGGCACAATATTCAATATTATTTTGCGGACGTCATGATTGTGAGCAATCGTTTTCTATTGATCAATTCTTTGGACCAGGACTTAAAACCTTTTAAAGAACAAATAAATTTATTAAAGATAATGGATAGCATTCGAGTGTCGTTTGTTGATCAAATAAAAACTTTAGCATTTACTTTACAGGAAATTCAATATTTATTCACGGATTCAGGCGAGGCACTGGCGACTTACATTGAAAAGGAGATCAAAAGAATAAAAAGAGAGGCTCTGTCTTAGTTCCATTGTCTGGGAGATTGATGCTTTGTGTGGAGAAATTAAAAAAAAGGGGAAAACTGAGGCTTTGTGAATTAAGTGTTCAAAAAGCGGCGGAAAAATGATAGAAATCCCAATAATTATTTCCGGCATTGAAAAAATGATGATTTGCTTTTAACTTTATCCTAAAACAGAAAAACGTTCTGAATTACTTTTTCTGCCGGAAACACTCTGTGTGCACATTGAATGTTCACGTTTACTTACAAGAAAATAAAAATTTTTTATCTATCGCCGGCCATCATTGCATCTTATGCTGGATACTTTGCCTCTCTCAGGAGTTCAAATTCCTTCGATCTCAGTGCCCCAGGCGGTCTCAGCAGCTTTTTCATAGGCTGCGCGAGGCATATTATTTGAGGAATCAATGCTCAATATTTTACCGTTTCCGTTTGCCTCAATATCAAATAAACGTGGATTAACAATAACATTTGCAGTTCCCTTTTTACATTTATATGAACTTCAGAAACTTGCATGGTTAAGTTCAGCTTATCTGATTCCTGAGTTATTGCTGGAGCTGATGACAATGGAGATAATGAACATATTAAAGAGAAGGAGTTTGCTGCACAATCCAGTAAACATTCTATCCTTCTTACTTCCCGTTTTATTACATACCCCGTGCCCCGTATTCGTACGTATGGAAACGTCGGATTTCAGCTGTTTCAATTTTTTTCGTAAAAGCGATACATGGTTTTCTACTCTTATGATAAGCTCCCTGCCCTTAGCGTTGAATATTTATCATCAAGATCCGTTGAGTATAATAGAATAATGAGCCATATCGCGCTGGAGCAATAAACCCAATCGAAGATTTTCAATTCACTCATATTTTGATAAAATGATCATGTTCGATGGGGATATCTCCGGTGGACTGCAGACTTGTGCGGCCCGTGTGTGAAACTATTTTCAAAATCGCGGCAATACTAATATGGTTCGACAGAGTCGATAAAGAGGAATGATCCCTGTACCCATTTTGGCATAACGATACCACAGTACAAAGAGGAGTTTCATTTGGAGGCAAAATCAAAACTCATTCTCATAAAGCTTTTACACACGGCAATATGGCTGTTTTATGTTTTTATCATACTATATACTCTCTATGCGGCAATCATCGATAGAATTGATTCCTATTTTTTAATTGCCGTTTGCTTGGTCCTGATTGAGGGCGTAATTTTACTTATAAATGGCTGGCGCTGTCCCCTCACCCGGATCGGAGAACAGTATAGTAAAGACATTTCGGCCGGCTTTGATATTTTTCTTCCCCGATGGTTGGCGAAGCACAACAAAACAATCTTTACGATCATATTCTCTGCCAGCATAATCCTTGCTGTATATAGAATTTTGACTTGATGTTTATGATTTGCTTTTTTCTGTTTTCGTTTAGGGGCAATTCTTTTGTGCTGCAAAGGATGCGGCAGGGAACAGTTCTTTTGTCGCACCTATTCCGTAAGGTGCAAAGCATGTTTAAAAAATGCGGGCCAATCTATTCAACAATCAGGCTGTTCTATGGAGTAACGAAAAAATCCGATTTTCCGCATTAAATTAAGAAAATCGGATTTTTATTTGGGAATTTGCTTTAATGTTGTAAATTTCTTATTTGTTGATTCTGTGAGCTTATTCAGCAAACTGTTTCAGCTCGTTAAATACTTATTATTTGCTTATCCAAGGAAACCCTATCAATCGGAGTGTATTTTTAATGCCTACACCCCTCCATTTTAATTATAACATGTAAAAAATCAAAATGGCAGACTGTTTGTTCTTATTTGTCAATGCTATAATGCAATAGCCCGCTGAAGTATGGTTGCGGGGGCGTTATGGAATTCAAAAAAGGATTGCCGGGGAGGTAGCCATATGGGTTCCTATGTATTTGGCTTTCAGGACATTGACAAAACGAAACGGATGGTTGTCGGGGGGAAAGGCGCGAATCTGGGGGAGCTTGCCAAAATTGAAGGGATAAGCGTGCCGGACGGCTTTTGTATTTCTACGGAAGCCTTTAAAAGAATCATTGGAGAAACGGCAGCGCTTGACGGGTTACTCGGACAGCTATCGTTTCTCAAGGCGGCAGACCGGGATAAAATCGCTGAACTTAGCGGTGAGATACGCAGAGCTATCGAAGAGGCGGCTATCCCTGAAGACATGGCGGAAGAGATCACCCGTTTCCTCACCGGACTGGGTGAAAAAGAAGCCTATGCCGTACGATCCAGTGCAACGGCAGAAGATTTAGCGGCGGCCTCCTTTGCCGGTCAGCAGGATACGTATTTGAACGTTATCGGCAGGGCGGCCGTTCTCAGGCATATCCGCAAGTGCTGGGCCTCCCTGTTTACCGAAAGGGCAGTCACTTACCGTCTGCAAAACGGCTTCGACTCTCGTAAAGTCTGCTTGTCTGTGGTTGTTCAGAAGATGGTTTTCCCGCAGGCGGCAGGAATTTTGTTTACAGCCGACCCCGTCACGTCCAACAGAAAGGTCTTGTCCATTGATGCCGGTTTCGGACTGGGTGAGGCCCTGGTCTCCGGTCTCGTGAATGCCGATCTCTATAAAGTGCGCAACGGCCAGGTGATCGCTAAGAAGACAGCCGCCAAGAAGCTGGCTGTTTATGCTCGAAAGGACGGCGGCACAAAAGCACAGGAGGTTGAACCCGGGCGGCAGAACAGGCAAGTGCTGACAGATGAACGGATTTTGCGGCTTGAGCGCCTGGGCAGAAGGATCGAGGCGCATTTCGGCCGCCCCCAGGACATCGAATGGTGTTTGGCTGATGATACATTTTATATTGTCCAGAGCCGGCCAATTACTACTTTGTACCCCACACCTGAAGCGCATGATCAGGAGAATCACGTTTATGTATCTGTGGGTCACCAACAAATGATGACCGACGCCATGAAACCATTGGGATTGTCTTTTTTCCTGTTGACGACCCGTGCACCCATGCATAAAGCCGGCGGCAGGTTGTTTGTTGATGTGACACATATGCTTGCTTCGCCGGACAGCAGAGAGATTTTATTAAATACCATGGGACAACACGATCCGCTTATGAAAGACGCACTCACGGTCCTGATAGAGCGGGGAGATTTTATAAAAATATTGCCGGATGATAGAAAAGAATTGAATTCGGATAAAAACAATAAAGGCATGCCGTCTTCGGATTTTCGAGCACAGATTGAAAACAATCCGGCTATCGTTTCTGATCTGGTTAAGCGCAGTCAAACATCAATCGCAGAGTTAAAACAAAACATCCGGACGAAATCGGGCCCGGATTTATTTGATTTTATTCTGGAAGATATTCAGGAGTTAAGAAGGATTTTATTTGACCCGCAGAGTTCGCGTGTGTTTATGGCTGCTATGGATGCTTCATTATGGATCAATGAAAAAATGAATAAGTGGCTGGGCGAAAAAAATGCGGCAGACACGCTTTCCCAGTCTGTGCCGAATAATATTACCTCGGAAATGGGTCTGGCGCTGTTAGATGTCGCCGATGTGATTCGTCCTTATCCGGAAGTCATTGATTATTTACGCCATGTAAAAGGTGATAACTTTTTGGATGAACTGGATAAGTTTGACGGCGGACGGGAAACCCGGGATGCCATCCATGCTTATCTCAACAAATACGGGATGCGATGCAGCGGGGAAATCGATATGACGAAACCTCGCTGGAGCGAAAAACCTGCCGCACTGGTTCCGATGATTCTCAGTGATATCAAAAATTTTGAACCGAAGGCCGGCCGTCGGAAGTTTGAGCAAGGGCGGCGCGCTGCTTTGCAAAAAGAACAAGCGTTACTCGATCGATTGAAGCAATTGCCGGATGGTGAGCGAAAAGCCAAGGAAACAAAACGAATGATCGATCTGATCCGGAATTTCATCGGTTATCGCGAATATCCAAAATACGGCATGGTCCACCGCTACTTCATTTACAAGCAGGCCTTGCTGAAAGAAGCCGAACAGCTTGTACAAGCAGGCGTTATTCGTGAAAAGGAAGATATTTACTATCTCACTTTTTCAGAACTTCGCGAAGTCGTCCGCACAAATCAACTGGATGATCAAATCATCGGCCAACGAAAAGACGAGTACACATTATATGAAAAACTGACGCCGCCACGTGTGATCACATCCGACGGTGAGGTCATTGCCGGTGCGTACAAACGGGAATATCTCCCAACCGATGCGATTGCGGGTCTGCCTGTTTCTGCCGGAGTGATCGAGGGACGGGCACGTGTCATCTTAAATATGGAAGATGCCGATCCGGAGGATGGCGATATATTGGTCACGTCTTTTACCGACCCGAGCTGGACGCCGCTGTTTGTATCCATAAAGGGTCTGGTCACCGAAGTCGGCGGGCTGATGACCCATGGAGCAGTCATTGCACGTGAGTACGGCTTACCGGCGGTTGTCGGGGTAGAAAATGCGACCAAATTGATCAATGACGGACAGAGAATCCGGGTCAATGGAACGGAAGGCTATGTAGAAGTTTTATAATAAGGAAGATGCTTCCATTTTCCCTGAGAGTTAAATAGAAAGATTAAGAAGGCGGCCCGATCAGGGTCGCTTTCTTAGAAGGAGGACATTTTCTGCATGGGGAGATGCAGAATGCGCAAGATCAAAACGAAGGAGACAGTCAACCACATAAAAATTTGCCTGGGCGAATGAGCAGAGCTATAAAATTCGATAAGACATAGACAGAAGCGACATTGTGATCCGCTTATGTTTTATATAATGGGTATCCCCTCAACTCATGTATCCAGTCAGGCTGCGGCGTGAAAGCGCCGTCTGTTCCTCTGAACTTTCATGCGAACGTTTTGGAGCGATAAACTCCTGAGGGGGCGATACTCCGCCGGAACAGGGCGAATGGCAACCATCTTAGGGCGATAGTCCGCTGCTTTAGGGCGATTCATTCTTTTTTCAGGGCGATAAACTCCTGACGGGGCGATACTTTGCCGGAACAGGGCGAATGGCGGCCATATTGGGGCGATAGTCCGCTGCTTTAGGGTGATTCATTCTTTTTTCAGGGCGATAAACTTATAACAGGGCGATACTCCGCCGGAACAGGGCGAATGGCGACCAGTTTGGGGCGATAGTCCGTTGCTTTAGGGCGATACATTCTTTTTTCAGGGCGATAAACTTATAACAGGGCGATACTCCGCCGGAACAGGGCGAATAGCGGCCATATTGGGGCGATAGTCCGCTGTTTTAGGGCGATACATTCTTTTTTCGGGGCGATACACTCTTGATGGGGCGATACTCCGCCGGAACAGGGCGAATAGCGGCCATATTGGGGCGATAGTCCGCTGCTTTAGGGCGATTCATTCTTTTTTCGGGGCGATAAACTTATGACAGGGCGATACTGCCGGCGGCCCGGCTGTATGGATTGGATTTCAGTTTCCTATCGGCCGTCAACGGTGTTTAATCGATCATCAGCAGGTTCACCCGATTTATCAGCCGGGACAGAAATTTATCGACTATCGCAGAAGTTTAGTAATCGCGGAAACGTTCCGCCTTTCAAGAGATAGTTTCAGGAAGAGTCGATTAATAATTGACGGCAGGCACAGCAGGACACTCATATTTTATATTAAATGAAGGAGGGGCTGCCCGACAGCAGAACGATACTTTCGGATCAGCCCCTGTAAGAAGTTTATTTTTTTAATAGCTATCCATTAATCTACAAATTTGCTCAGAACATTGACAAACAGTTCCGGTTCCTCTCTAAAAAGAGCATGTCCGCATTTTGGGAAAGCAAAGGTCTCGGCACTATTAATGGATTCCTTCAGAAATTGACTGTTATCCGCATTATAGAGGCAGCTCTCTGCCCCATAGGTGATCAATGTCGGCACCGTTATTTTCGGAAGCACATCCCTATAATCCTTGGAAGTCATGGATATCCACATCCGTACCATGACATTGGGAGAATTTTTATAGGCCTCCTCTAAACACCAGGTATAGTCTTCCTGATCCCTGACGCCCGACTTGGCAAAAATGGCCCGAATAAAACCGTCTGAAAAGGCATGCCAATTTTCATTCATGGCTACCAAAACATTAAAATTATCTTCCGTGCTGTATTTTCCATACAAACCTTTCGTCCATTTATCGTCTGTAATCAACTTAGGCGACATATCGATAAAAACAATCTTATCCAGCTTATTACAGTCAAATTGTTTAATATAGTCAAAAATAATATGCGTTCCCATTGACCAGCCGACAAGTGTAACATTATTTAAATTAAGATAGTCTAAAAGGTTTTTTAGATCCTGAGAATATCTGTCAATTGTGTAGCCGTCGTCAGGAACTTCAGATCGTCCATGACCTCTTAAATCATACGTAATGATCCTGTACTTTTTCTTTAGTTCCGGCGTAACTTTGTTAAAGTGCTCATGATGACAGGACCAGCCATGTATTAATACGATCGGCTTTCCTGTTCCTTCATCGGTGTAGAAAATCTTGGCATTGTCATCGGTTAAAAAATAACTCATATAAAACACCACCTTTGTCATAAATGATTGATCATGAATGTTGCATAAAAATATGGACAAACTGTTTATAAGCGAATGTTATTTCCCGGCAGAATTTATTTTACAGCCTTTACAATCTGCCCATATTGTTATTTTTTTCACAATAAAGAGCAGTATTTTCTCCTTCCCGATGATTTTGCCAACAGTCATCAGCTCATCATGTAAACGTTTACAAATTGAGTGTAATCTTAGTTAGATATTAAGGCAAATACATAAAATTCATACATAAAATTACTTTTTGTTATAAAACTCTTTTTCCACAAAACGGATGAATGCTCTCATGGCATAAGTCACATAGTGTCCCTTTTTCAGGATCATTATCACCCTCCATTTAAAAATCGGATCATCAATAATCACTTCTTTAATCGAAGGAATAGAGGCTTTGAATTCTTTAAGAATAGGCCGAGGCAGGATAGAAATTCCCTGATTATACGAAACCATTCGAACGATTAAATCCCATTGCGAAGTCTGAAAATCTACATTGGCCTCGAATCCCGCTTTGCGGCAGGCGTAAAGAATATGATGATGAAGCATATAACTATCATCCAAAAGGATAAATCTCTCATTTTTTAAGTCTTTTGTATTAATTTTTTGTCTGCAGGCAAGAGGGTGATCTTTATTCACGAGTAGAACACTCAGATCATGCGTGACTGGATAAACGTCGACTCTTTTCTCATCAACCGGCATGATAACAAATCCAATATCAATGAGTCCATTCAGAATCTTTTCCTGAACTTCCTCAGCTCCAGCTTCTACAACGTTCAATTTAATATCCGGGAACATACTTTGAAATCCGGAAATCACTTTGGGAAAATAGACGGTGCTGATTACTGGAGGTATTCCTACCGCGACGTTGCCCTTTTTTAGATTAATGGTATCTTCGATCGACTTTGACAGATTTTCAACAGATTCCAATATCTTACAAGATTCTTCAACGATGCTCTTGCCGATATCTGTAAGCTCGGGATTCCTTCTCGAATGAATGAAAATGGGAACGCCGAGTTCTATCTCAAGATTTTTAATCATTTTACTTAAAGCAGGTTGTGAAACATGTAACTTTTGGGCTGCAACAGTATAACTTTTTTCTTTTGCAATTTGAGTTAAGTACATCAATTGCCGAATTTCCATCTTGACCCCTCCATTCATTGATAAATATTAATCTTAATCACTCGACTTTTTGCAGAGTAAAAATTTGGAAAAATTGCTTCATCAGCATCTGCGAATGGAAGGCTAGACGAGATAAAAGACACTTCATTTTTTGCATGTGCCGCAACGCACTTCCAAATAAGATGAGGCCTTCTTTGGATAATAGAGAATAATCTCCAAAAGGAGTCGACAAGACCGGTGAATTTACGGCCAATGTCTGTCGTGATGCCGTGAGACACTTGATCCAATAAAGAACCGTTTCGATCCTCCGATTGTTTCATCGCATACTCTGCCGAATTCGGATTCTTGCCGTTAATCTTTTTAGGAAGATCATGAAGCGGGAATTGAATTCTGCCAGCGCCGGGAGCACATCATCTTCGTTATACCTAACTTATTTGATCTTACAACCGGGCACAAAAAAACAATGTGTTCTCTTGCACAGCTTCATGCCTGAAACAGCGGATTCAATTTCCAGTTTTCAGGTCTCCTGAAGACGGGCGTATAAATACTCCAATTTTGGGCTTCCTTCGGCTTCACGGCGCCTGCAGCTTTCCCCCGCTGGGTATGCTGAGCTGCCCATCACCGTGAGCATAAATTTGGGTGCGGAGCTTTCTTTAAAAATTTGCTGAGAGGATGGATAAAGTTATAAAATCAGATCAGGACTTCTGTCTAATGTTTGGATTATCTTGCCTGCCGAACTGCCGGCACAGCAATGTTTGTCATAAAAGTCAATGGAGGTAAACAGTATGAAAATCATTGTTACCAGTATTTTCGTCGAAAATCAGGACAAGGCCCTGGCGTTTTATTCGGAAAAGCTGGGGTTTGTAAAAAAGGAAGACATTCCCGCCGGAGAATATCGGTGGATCACGGTTGTTCCGTCCGATGATCAGGACGGAACCGAGCTTGTACTTGAACCGAATGACCATCCTGCCGCAAAGGAATATCAGAAAAGGATATTTGCCGACGGCATCCCGGCAACAATGTTCGGCGTTGCGGATGTCCGCAGGGAATACAAACGATTAATGGAAAAAGGCGTGAAGTTTACGATGGAGCCGACGGAAATGGGTGAAGTCACACTGGCTGTTTTTGACGATACATGCGGCAACCTTATTCAGATCGTGCAGAAGTAACGCCATGGCCGGTTCTAAACGACTTTGCCGGCAGTTTTCTGGCGAAGTGTTTTTTATCAAAAACTAAAATAACGTTCTTTATTGGCCCTGTCCGATTATTAGGATGGGGTTCTATACCTCTTTAAGGCCTGAAAAGGTCTGTCAGTCAACAATAAAAATATAATATCGCGAACACGCCTAAACTAACGGACATTGAGGCTGCTCAATGATAGTTACTCATTGTAGAAAAAATCGACAGCAGTTATCAACAAAGCTTACTTTAAACTCCCTGAGAATAAGCAGATCAATGACTGCCCTTCCGGTTTGTTCTATATTCTGATTCAATAGATCGCGGAAGTGGATTGATCCGGCGTTCAGCTGTGAATCAAGGAACGATTTCAAAAACAGTGCCTTGGTTAAAATCAGTCACTTTCATAGAACCATAAACCCCGAGGTAGAGTTTAGTCTGCTCCTGATTCGCTCCTAAACTCACGTAATAAGCCGGTTGGGGCCCAAAGTTATCATCAGTTTCAATCACGCCAAAATCATTTAATTTACCATCTGTTCTGGCTCTGGTATAGGCTAGGACACCTCTAGCCGGAGATTGAGATTCCTGACTCCGGGCCAGATCGGTAAACACAAGGTTCCCCGATAAATCAGGAATTTCATTTCCTGTATATGGCTGGAGCCCTGTAAGTGCCGTCGCGCTGAACTTGTCAGGCCGGCGATCTTCATGAAAATAACTGGTTAAAGGCGAAAGACGCCGTGCGGAAGTTTTTACTGCTTCATCGTAGTAAGCAATTATTTTCTCATTCAAATGCGGGTCTGCAGAGCCATTTCTTAGTGTCGAAGTAGGAAAAGCCCCTTCCCATCCCCGCCAGCCAAAGTTAATCAATCCCTGCTGATCGGGTTCGGATTTTATTAAAAAAGCTTGAATGAGCTGAGCAATCGGTATCGGCTTATAATCAACGAAGGAGAAGATCGATTCGGTCAGGTCCTGTCCGACATTCGCCGCGTATTTAATATACTGTTTATAATAGCTTTGAAATGAGATACCCGGTATATTGCGAACCCCTTTGGCCATGACCGACAGCATTTCCTGAATCGGTGCCGGAAGTTCATTGAAACGCGTCGCTGCGGGCGGATTATCGATAAAAGTTTGCTTAACGACGTCAATTTCAATGATTTTACCAGCGATCTCCATATCAGCCTGGCTCAGATTAAAGGGATCATAGCCTGATCCGCCGTCTCCGGTTGTTAAAACAAGTTTTCCTGTTTCCGGTGAAAAGTTTAAACTATTGACGCCGTTATGATTTAAAAAGGGTCTTCTTAAATTAAGTAATGTCCGTCGTTTTTGGGATTGGCCGTTCGATTGTAGGGCCCATTCCTCGACGGTATCAATATGATCGTATTGACTTTCTCTGTTTATCCATTTTAGGTTTAAGGTTCCGGGATCGCGCGGGTCAGGCTTAAAGGGGTCTGAAAGAGCGCCCGGGCCCTGTGTTCCGGCTGCTGAATAATGAAGATAGAACAACCCGTTATAGTAAAATTGAGGATGAAATGCCAGCCCCAGCAGTCCCCGTTCATCATATCCGCCGCTGGAAGCTCCCAGTTTTAAGATTCGCGGGCGAATATCTAAAAAGGTTCTGATAACGCCATTTCCTATGCAGAAGATCTCCCCCGCCTGGGTGGCAATAAATAATCTTTCGATTGAATCGCCCGGAAGTCTTGTCGTTTTTAAAACAGTGGGCAGATTTATCTTACTGACAATCGGCCGCAAACCGACTTTAACTTTGATCAACTCACGTTATCCTCCCTGCAGTGTTTTCTTAAAAGCATATGATGGAAAGCATTCCGTTAGTATTCCATTGAAATCGGGTGATGCGAGTATTCGAAGGCGCTTTTGTTTCCTGTTATCTCATGCCGGTTCTTCAGCGGCTGCTCAGGCATTTCTTTTATAGAAAGGGCGGCATTACGGCCGGGGCAGTACCGCAGAGATTATATTCGGGGAAACGGCCGTCAAAACCTGTTATACAAAAATTAACCTAAAGGAGTTGGTTATTATAAAGGATAAGGACTCACTATTAAGGTGAAAGGGGGAGCGGGATGAACATACGCTTATCAGGGCCAAACTATCGGCCTCTTCAAGCCCCGTTCCCGCGATTGGCGGAGAAACGATCTTACGCTTTTTTATACCCCCCTATCCCGCCGGTTTGCCGTCGCAGAACACACGATATCTGATTTTTCCGATGAATAAAAGAATCTTGCGGCATAAAAATTCCCCTTCAAATGAACAGATTTTATGATTTCATCTGTCAACCCAGAGGGGGAACTTATCACAGTTGGGCAATCAGCCGATGAGACAGACAGCCTCTGCAGCTTAGAAAATCTCCTGCTTCCTGTTTTGATTAAAAAGGAGCCATCCGCTTCCGCGTATAAAAGAGGATGATGCCCCCTTTTCACTCTGAATGATTTTTCGCTAAATTCTCCAGCTTCCAGTAATTAGGCTTTCCGCTGCCCAGCAGAGGAACCTCCGATAAATGGTCAATTCTTGACGGCGTGTATAATAATGATAATTTTTTGCTCTTGATAAACTTTTTAAATTCCCTTAATGAAACATCGGACAGGGTCGTGAACATCACAATTTGCTCGCCCTTTCGGGTGTCGGGGATGCTGACGGCATAAAAGACGGACTCACCGAAGCAATCTAATGCTAATTCCTCAACCTTATTCAGGGAGATCATTTCACCGGCAATTTTGGCAAACCGTTTTAATCTTGATATGATCCGAATAAATCCATCTTGATCGATTTCAGCAATATCGCCGGTATTATACCATTCGCCGCAGGGAACAAAGCCTTTTTTGTGGATTAAATAGCCTTTCATCACGTTCGGTCCCTTGAGCAGCAAATTTCCGCCTTCTTTAACGCCCTCCACTTTGGCAATCTTCGCTTCCATCAACGGCATTAATTGGCCGACCGTTCCTTCTTTATAATGCTGAGGCGTATTCAGGGAAATGATCGGCGATGTTTCCGTTGACCCATAGCCCTCTAAAATGGTAATTCCGAATTTATTGTGATAGAGCTCCCTGACATCTTTCTGCAGCCTTTCGCCGCCTGCGACAACAATTCTTAACGTCTGTAATTGTTCTTTTGTCGCGAACTTGGCGTAATTCTCGAAAAATGTGTTGGTGGCAACAAAGATCGTACTTTTATCTTTTTGGATCGCTTTCGGAATCTCTCTGTAACTAAGCGGAGAGGGATAGAGAAACGTTTTAACACTTGTAATAAGAGGAAGCACTGAGCCGACCGTCATGCCGAACGAGTGAAACAACGGCAGCGGATTGAAAATGCGATCGCTCTCTCTGACCTCGATATGTTTGAAAACTTGCTTGATATTGGCAAAAATGTTCCGATGGGTCAGAACGACGCCTTTCGGTTTTGACTCTGTCCCGGAAGTGAACAGGATAATCTCTCCCTCCTCTCTTTTTTTAAGGCCGGATACTCTTGACTCGATCAATCCGGATATTTTGTGAAAGACGGAGATTCCGTTTGCTAAATCTTCCAGGTAAACAATTTTGACCTGTTTCTCCATCTCTTCAATCACATAGCCTAAATCTGCCTTTTTAACAAACTGTCTGGATGTGATAACAGTCTCTAAGGAAGCCGTTTCAATACAGTCGATAATGTTTTGCGTTCCCATCGTAAAGTTTAAAATACAGGGGTCCTGTTCATTTTTAAACAAAGAAAAGAGTACAACTACCTGGCCGACGACATTCGGCAAATAGATACCGACCCTTTTTTCACTTTTGAGGAGTTCGTTTATTTTTTTACTCATGATATTTACGGCAATAAGAAATTTTTTATAGGTGAAAGGGCCATTGGTGTCTTCGATGACGACTTTTTTAGGATGCAACTTGACTTGTTTGACCATTTCATCGAATAAATTAACTGAATCCGGTATCTCTAATGTCAAAATCTTCACTCCCAGTAAAAACATTCATTTTCTTAATTATAGTACCATTTACTAAAGCAAGGACATGCCAAACAGCACTTTTCGGACAATATCATGATCGTAAAAAGGCGACTACAGTTGAAAAGTACGAAAAAAGCATAAAAAATGTTTCATTGATCTCCAGCCGGCTATAGTATGGAGAAAAGCAGAGGCAGCCATCGGATTTGTTCTCCCTTGGAAAAACCGGAAAAGAAGCGGATGCCGGTCTGCACCGCTGAAAAAGATGAACTCAATGGATATTTTCACCAATAAAAATGCAGTGAACCGACCCGATGATCGGCGATAAATTCTGTTTCCGGTTTGCGGGATTACGGTATTCGGGAAAAACCGATCATTTGAATAAGGCGGGGAAGACGATGCCGAATCGTGAACAGGGATCTTTATTATTGAGAGGCCATCGTATCCGGCATGAATCGTTTTCAAAGGCCGGATGTGCCGGCGATGTATAAGTTTTGTACGTTGACAGATCGAGCCAGGGACAGAGCTTGATTATTCTCTGTCCTCGATTTTGGCAGGCTGTTAAGGCACAGGGTGCTATAAGAAAGAGAATCTTTAAAGCCGAAACGCCGCATCCGCCAAGGCTGTTACGAGGCTCTGTCTGTGCCGAAAATCTGACGGAACCGACGGCATGTCGCGAATCACACGTTTGCTCCTGCAAGATTCCGATACGGAAACAGTGCTTTATTTTTTTGTGAATATGAGGCCGAAATGATAGGGCGGCAGATCAAAAGAATCGAGCAGAGAGAATCCTTCCTGTTCCGCCCATTCACTGATCTTTTCGGGTGTCGGCCTGATCTCGAGTGAGGGTCCCCGCGGGGTGTCCCCGTATTTCCAGTGAATGACGCCCGCTTTACCGCTACTGCCCAGCAAATCGTAAGCCCCTTTCAGCAAGTCGAGCGGTCTTTCACAATGAAGAATATTAAAAAGCGTGATGTAGTCAACGTTTCCTATATATTTTCCAAGCCATTCGGCGCGATCCGCGGCGGACACATCCCCGCGGACGAGCGTGACATTTTTCAGCGTTTGCTCCAGTGCTTTTGCCCTGCAGGACTCAATCATCTCCGGATCGATATCGATGCCTACGGCCTGTCCGCCGATCCGTTTGGCAGCCGGTATTAAAAAAGTTCCGTATCCGCAGCCGACATCCATCAGTGTATGAATATCCCGCCCAATGCCCATCTGTTCAAGGATCTGATCCGGATCGAAAAAAGTTTTCCATAAATGTTCATCCGGCATGCCGGATTCTCTGTATTTCATCTCGATACACCACTTCTGTTTTTTATAGAGGCATTCACGATAAAATTTTTCCAATCTTAAATATAGCATATTGAGATGCCGGATTAGATCATTTATGCTTACCGTAAAAGATAAGCTTTTGCTCGTCCGGGGAATACGATTGATCACATCGGCATTAAATCTGCGTGTGGATTAAGAGGCTGAACGAGAGGGATTTAAAACGGCTGAATAAGACTTAAGGGGGGCATCCGTCATGGAGGACGGCAGAATGACATTTCCATCAATCGATGCATACATTTTACAATTTCCATCCGAAGTTCAGGACACACTGAGAACACTGCGAAAAGTGATCAAAGAGTCGGCACCGCTGGCAGACGAAAAGATCAGCTATCAAATGCCCGCTTTTGCTTTGCACGGAATTCTGGTATACTTTGCTGCCTATAAAAAGCACATAGGCTTTTATCCGACCTCCAGCGGAATCACTGCCTTTAAGCGTGAACTGTCGGCCTATAAAACGTCAAAAGGGGCGGTGCAGTTTCCGATCGGAAAGCCGCTGCCTTACGAATTAATCGGCAGGATTGTGAAATACAGAGTTGCCGAGAATAAAAAACGGGCAGAAGACAGATTGAAAAAGAGGCAGTCACATTGACCCGGAGAAAAAAATTGTATTCGGAAATTCCAGTGAGAGCATGAGCAGGATGCCGGTCCCGCTTTTTGCAGATACGCCTGTCTCCCATTCAGACTGAATGCTGTATCGCAAGGAGAAGGATGCCGGCTGATCCGAAACGAATCGCTGCCAGCTGTTACAGGAGAAATCTTGGTGATCACGAGACACGGGGATTTGATTTTTCCTGGACGCTCATTTAGCATTTTCTCTTCATTTGCAGGGTTCAATTTCTAATTGAATTATCGATGCAGAAAAAGCCCTTTCATTATTTTTCAGCGGCTTTTTGCAGACGTTTATGGCTATGCTAAAATCTGTCGTATTGGAGCCGGTCCCGGCCTTTAAACGGCCGAATCATTTTCGGTGCAGACATTTACGATTCTAGATATTTGATTGATTAGAAATATATCAATTATTCTCTATGGATGGCATTCCATCCGGAAAATGAATCTGTCCCGAGATAATGATTAGGACGTATATTTCTAATCCGGACCACGCTGAAGGGAAACCGCCGGGGCGGTCCGGCAGCCAGTCCGCAGATCAAGGCAAAAAATAATCCATCTTGCGCCTAACAAAGGATGGAAGACGGAATCGGACTTTCACATTTTGGAATGAATCCACAGCTGGGAAAGATGCCGTGGCCTTTTGTCTTTCTAATAGGGTATGTCGGATGCATGAACCTGGTTCAAAGATTATATTGGCATTAGCCGTGGCGCGCACGGCCAGGTTCACTATTTTTAAAAGCAATGCCTTCATGACCTGAAACACTTCCGCCGTTTCTGCGCGCCGGTTCACCGCTTCTTTTGAAAGAAAGCGTTCGCATGCTGCCGGCTGCTGCGTAGCATTGGACGTATCGGGAAAGTTTGCCCTATAATGATTTTATGAATAATTTGTGAAATCTACATGCTGAGAAAAGGGGAAACCAAGATGGATGCAAAAGCAAAGAAAACGGCTCTGCGCGGTATTACGTACGGTTTGTATCTTGTGGGGACAAAAGATGAAAAAGGAATCAACGCTTTCACAGGAAACTGGCTGACACAGACCTCTTTTGAACCGCCGCTGGTCGCCCTTGCCGTCAAAGCGGGCACACGTTCCCAGGAACAAATTGCGGCCGCCGGCGTGTTCAGCGTCAATATTCTGGAAACCGGACAGAAGGATATGGCTACCGCATTTTTCCGGGCTTTGGAACCGGAAGGCAATAAGCTGGCCGGATATGAATTTTATACCGAAGAAACGGGCTGCCCGATCTTCAAGGATGCGCTCAGTTATTTTGAATGCAAAGTTGTCGAGAAGGTGGAAAAGGGCGACCACTATCTATACATCGGCGAAGTAATCGGTGCCGGTGTGCATCGCGAAGGCGATCCGCTGACGATGAAGGAGACCGGCTTTTATTACGGCGGCTGATCATATCCTTATTTTCTGATTTTAGAAAAGGGGGTACAATGGTATAAAAACCTGAGGTGGAGGCAGCGAATGTACAGCTTTAAGAATGATTACAGCGAAGGGGCACATCCAAGAATTCTCAATGCGTTAATTGAATCAAATCTGGAGCAGGAAGAGGGCTATGGGGAAGACCATTATTCATTAAAGGCGATCGATCTGCTTAAGCAGAGACTTGGGCGGCAGGATGCTGCCGTTCATCTGATCCCGGGCGGAACGCAGACGAACCTGATTGCGATATCCGCTTTTTTGCGGCCGCATGAAGCTGCCATTGCGGCAAAAACCGGCCACATCAACGTGCACGAGACCGGTGCTATTGAGGCGACGGGGCACAAAGTGCTCATCGCCGAATCGGATGAAGGCGGGAAACTGACCCCTGAAGCGGTTCAGAAGGTACTCGATGCGCATCCCGATGAGCACATGGTGAAACCAAAGCTGGTCTACATTTCCGATACGACCGAAATAGGAGCCGTCTATACGAAGAGCGAATTGGAGCAGCTAAGCGAATTTTGCCGTACACATCATCTGATTCTGTATATGGACGGCGCCAGGATCGGATCGGCACTCTGTTCAAAGGGCAACGACCTGGAACTGGCCGATCTGCCCGGGCTTCTCGACGCTTTCTATATCGGCGGCACCAAGAACGGCGCTCTGCTCGGCGAGGCCCTGATCATTTGCCGCGAGGCACTGAAAGAAGACTTCCGGTACTACATAAAGCAAAAAGGGGCACTGCTTGCCAAAGGAAGGATCCTCGGGATTCAGTTTCTCGAACTGTTCAAGGACAACCTGTTCTTTAAGCTGGCAGCGCACGCCAATCAGATGGCGGACAGACTCAGAGCCGGGCTGTTGGAAGCGCATTTTGCTTTTCTGGCAGATTCTCCGTCCAATCAGATCTTCCCGATCCTGCCCGATTCACTGATCGCCGAGCTCCAGCGCAGCTATGAATTTATTATCTGGGAAAGGGTCGATGCGGCTCACTCTGCCATTCGCCTCGTCACCTCCTGGGCAACGAAAGAAGATCAAGTCTCGGCATTTCTGGAAAATATCAAAAAAGGCCTGCAAGACGCCGGTCGAAAATAAATATCGATTGTTGGAGAAGCAGAGGCCGGGCTTTTCCGATAAAGTGATGATCCGGGGAACAATCGCTTTCCGGATTTTTTTGCTGCAATCATCCGGAGTATCTTTCGGCCTTCCGGCGATGGGGGTGATTACATAAAAATGACCGGATCAATCAGTTTTACATGCTTTGTTAATTTCAATCGGAATGATACGCTCTAAAAGAATCAGGAAGCAAGCTGAAAATACCAAAATAAGAATAAAGGTCAGAAACAGCGGAACAGCCAGATGCATATTCAATCCGGCACCTGCCAGAACAGGTCCGAGAATCGAGCCGGTCTGCCATGCGGCATTGATGACACCGTTATATCGCCCCCGGGTCTGTTCAAGAGCAAGATCGTTAGCCAGCGCAGGGAGATCTGAGAACAGAACGGTTTCTCCGACGGCAGTAATTGCAAATGAAGAGACGAGGCTCAACGAGGAAAGTTTCGGCTTCAGAAAACCGGAAATAAAGATAATGAAACATCCCACAGCGAAAAATAGTGCGGCAGCGGCTATGGCACGGGTTCTGCGTACATTTTTAATCGATTTCAGGATAAAGGCCTGTCCTAAGATGATGACAAGGCTATTCACAAAGAAAGCATCACCGATAATATGAACCGATGCATGAGCCTGATCGGTTGTCCATTGAGGGAAGGCTGTTGTTGTCAGTCCGGACATGACTATTGCGATCAATGAATAAACGAGTGACAGCCCACTAAGGACTTTATCGTTGCCCGCTTTGTCGAGACCGAAAAAATGATGAATTTGTTTTTCAGAATGGTGAACCTGTACATTTTTGAAATCGTTCATCAGCCATTTTTGTCCGGACAGAGCAAAGAGAATAAAAGTTGCCGCATCGAAAATGAAGATGGACTGAAAAGAAAAGAGAGAATAAGAATGAATGACCGTGCCGCCCAGCGCTGCGCCGAGACCCGAGCCGAGATTTTGCAAGGCAAAGGCGATGCCGAAGATGCTGCTTTTTGCTGTATCCCCGGCGGAATCAGCCAATATCACAGAGAGGGTATTCCACGATCCTGCAGCACCGGCTCCCGATAGCATACTCGCAAGAAATGCCGTCTCTTCATTCGAAGCAAAGGCAAACAGTATCCGGCCTGCGGCGTCAAGGATCAACGTGCAAAGGAAAACGCGTTTTATGCCGGCCCGATCGGCCAGGATTCCCGATAACGGCACAGCTATAACGCCTGCAAGACCGCCTGAACCGACGATCATACCGGAAAGTGACAGCGGAATGTCCCGTAATTGATGCAGATAAAGAATGAGATAAGGCTCGGTCATCCCCGTCCCAAACAGAGAAAGAGTATACCCCGATAGAATCTGCCACGTCCCTTTTTCAAAAGGGAGAAGAGCGCGCTTTGACCTGAACAATCTATGGTCTTCCTTTCTTTTTATTTTAACTGTCTGAGTTCCATCTTAATGAAAAATCCTGACATCTTCTGTCATCTATTAGTGTTATACTTATAAAAAAACAGAACAGGGCGGGATTCCATGCGTGCGGACAGATTGTTGTCGATTCTTTTGTCTCTGCGGGCCGGGGGTGTGACATCTGCAAAAACATTGGCGGAAAAACTGGAGGTTTCGGAACGCACGATTTACAGAGATATCGATGCTCTGAGTTTCTCGGGATTTCCAGTCTATGCCGTGCGGGGAGTGCAGGGCGGTTATGCTTTAGACAAACATTTTCGTATGGATCTAACGGATGTTACTTTGTCGGAAGTAAAAAATCTGCTCATTGTCCGATCGCCGCGCCCTCTTTCTGATCTTGGATTCGGCTCAAATCAACGAACGATTCATAAATTAATCATGAATCTCCCCGGCTCCCGCCGGGCGGAGATCAACCAATTCAGCAAACGGATTTATCTTGATTCTGCCTGCTGGTTCGGCATACATGATAAGGTCCCCTGCTTAACGGCGATAGAGTCGGCCATGAAGAGGAATCTGCAGATTCATATTGATTATCAAAAAGGGAATGGGAAAATCATCTCAAGAGAAATCGCTCCCTATGGTCTGGCTGCGAAAACAGATTCCTGGTACCTGATCGCCAAACATGAAAATGTATTGAGGGTCTACCGCGTGTCCAGAGTCCAGAATGTAAAACCAACCGGACAATCATTCCTTTTTCCAAAGGACTTTAATGTTGCCCGGTTTTGGAAGGACTGGTGCCGCAAGTTTGAAGAGAGCCGGCCGATCTATTCGGTTATTTTGCGGATGAATCCGGAAAATGTGCCGGAATTGCAGATAAATAAAAGCAGAATTCAAGACTTGAATCAAGGGGAACGGTCGCTCTTCAGGATACAATTTGAAACGTTCAAACAGGCAGAACGGGAAATATTAAGCCTGGGCCCAAAGGCTGAAGTGATACAACCGGCCGATTTACGTGAGAGGATCCGGGAGAAAATCTTACAGTCGGCAGAAATATATCGAGAAAAGGCTGCTGATCGAAAGTAGGCAAATTCAATCGGTGAAAGCTAAGTTTTATTCTTGAGGCATCTAATAAACGGTGCTTCCTGTATCATCTTTTCATAAATCCACGACAACAAATTAAAATAAGAACCTTTCTAACGTTCGAAACCAAGGGTGATCTCAATAACGGTAATGGGTTTCGATAGAGTGTACCGATTATTCACACTTATTAATTTTCAGAAGTTGACTGCAGATTTCCCACCCTTCAGGGACGATTCCTGACAGCTTACTGATTCTTTAACTGTAACTGTTGATATTGAACAGTTCACTGACGATTTTTTCGACTTTGCTGATGATATGCCGACGTGACTGCCGATTTTCAGCACCGTTCATGTGAATCTGCGGCAAACCGAAGAAAAACATCGGGCGCTCTCGAATTTTGCACCTGTCCGCGCATGATATCGCCTTTCAGACCGCTTGCACAAATGTTTTGCCCTTCAAAAGCATAGAGATTGCCTTTCAGAGGAGGGCATGACGCATTCATGCCACGACTGGCTAGATGAACTGAGAATTTTTCATCTAAATTGTATTTCGTTTATTGATTTCGGGCTGTTTACGGCTTTTTGAAAGTGGAAATCAGTGTTGTGCATGATTGATCACCGACCCGGTGTCGATTTTCAGGTGAGCTCCCAGACTAACAAACTTATTTACATAACTAATATTATTATCTATAATACTAATGAGAATAGCGAAAGGGAGTCTTGTACAATGAAAATTACGCAGGAAGGTTCCGTTTATCAGCTTACTTTCTTTCCGTCCTGGTTTCCTGTCAATTGTTATTTAGTGGATGAGGGGAATGGATTGACGCTCATCGATGCCGCCTTGCCGTTTAGCTATAAAGGAATCCTGAAGGCTGCAGAAAATATCGGCAAACCGATCACGAGGATTCTGCTGACACATGCGCACAGCGATCATATCGGATCCCTGGACAGACTTAAAAAACTGCTCCCTGACTGCGAAGTGGTGATTTCCGCGCGGGATGCGAAACTGCTGAGAGGCGACGCGGCATTGGAGGCGGATGAACCGCAGACGCCTGTCAAAGGCGGCGTACCGAAACCGGGTCAGATTGAAACGACTCCCGATACTCTCGTTTCCGAAGGCGATATTGTCGGATCTTTTCAAGTCATTGCATCCCCAGGGCATACGCCCGGACACATCGCCCTCTACAATGAAAAAACGAAAGCGCTGATTGCCGGCGATGCCTTTCAGGTAAGGGGAGGGGTCGCTGTTTCAGGAAATCTAAGGCCCCTGTTTCCTTTCCCGGCCTGGGCTACCTGGAATAAAGAAGTTGCTGTTCAAAGTGCGTTGAAACTAAAAAAATTGTCTCCAAGCTTATTAGCTGTCGGGCACGGAAAACTGCTGCATCATCCTGAAAAAATCATGGCGCGCGCCATTCAGCAGGCTGAAAAAGCTTTGAAAGGGGGAACGAAATGAGAGAAAAGGTTACTAGGCAAACGATTCTCCAAGTCAGCGAGGAAATCGTCAATCAAGAAGGGTATGAAAACCTGACGCTCGCAAAAGTGGCAAAGGCATTGGAAATTAAGACGCCGTCACTGTACAATCATATTTCGAGCCTGAACGATCTGCGAAAAGCCCTGACCCTGCGTGCTCTGAAACGGTTTAATCATCAGATCATGACCGCAGCCGTCGGCAGGTCGGGCGAGGAAGCGCTGAAAGCCATCGGCTTCGCGTACATTCACTTTATGAAAGATAATCCCGGATTATATGGGACGACCTTAAACATGCTTGATTCACAGGATACGGAAATCGATCAAGCGGGTTCGGACGTCATCGCCATTATTCTGCGGGTGCTGGAGCCGTATCATCTGAGTAAAGAGCAGGCGATTCATTTCGTCAGAGGACTGCGTGCGCTGTCACACGGTTTTGGGACACTTGAGAGACAGGGCGGGTTCAATATCGACGTGCCTCTCGATCAATCGATTTCCATCGCCTTTGATATCTTTATAAAAGGCATGGTTGCGCTGTCGAAGGTGTAAATGGAGGCAGAGCGGAAAAAAGAAAAAACATGGTCGGTGGATCTATCGCTGCTGATAATTGCCATGGCCCGGGATTTCAGCTGGTCAGACCGGCCGAAATATATGCTGACGTTCTTTCTCGCGCTATTATCTCTTAACGGAATCGAAGAAAAACCGGCATCTATATTTTGAAGGCTGAAAAAGTTCAGGATCACTTTGCAAATTGGAAAGAAATAATGCCGGTTCGGGCCGGAATGACCCATCGTGGAAATTTCCAATGAACAGTCTGTTCATGTCCCTTTACTGAATTCCCGTATTTTCAGACGTTCCGTTCTCTGTAGATTGTTTTTGTCATACTTGTTCCCGATAATAACGGCTGAGAAAAGCCCCGAATAGAAAGAGCATGTTTCAAAAAATGGATTGAAGCATGCTCTTTTATTGATGGTCGGACCTTTCTATTATATATAAAAGTGGAACATTTTTATTTTTCTTGTTCAAATCGACTGTTTTTAGTCTCCTTTTTTATTTCCCTAAAACAGACCAATGTTGCGGGCGGGCAAGCCGGTGCGGCAGTTCAGTGTGTACATCGCCTTCAGCCGAATTGATCTGCGCCTGGGTAAGAAAGATACTGCCGCTGAGATCGGCACCGCTGAGGTCGGCGTCTCGTAAATCGGCACCGATGAAATCGGCCGCCCGCAAATCGGCGCCCCGGAGATCGGCGGCGATAAGACAGGCGCCTCTTAAGTCGGCTCCTTTGAGATCGGCCCCTCTAAGCTGTGCGCCGATAAGATCGGCACCGCGCCGGTTGATTCGTTTATTTTTCAGCTGCCGGCATGACTTCGCCCATACGCGTTCGCTTGTTTCTAAAAGCAGAGTGTTAATTTTTGACCGGTGAGCGGGAACGTCGAGTTTCAGGAGCGAATCGGGATTCAGCTGAGCCAATTGCTGCGTTTCATCGAGTGCGAGGCGAAGTTCTCCATGAAGCGGCAGCGATGTTTTTAAGGCAAGAGCTTCCGTCAGATAGCGGAGCATCTCGTGAAGCTGCAGCATAACCGGAAATACATCGAACATTCTCCCGGCTGTTTTCTGATTGTCATGCCAATCGATCCCTTTGAATGTAATTTGAGAAACCTGTTGTCCGGCACCGAAACAATCGAAAGCGGTACATCCTTTAAACCCCTTATGTCTGAGATCTTTATGGATGCTGCAGCGAAAGTCCGTCTGCAGATTCGGGCAGGGCTTGCCGGACTTTTTTTCAATCGCGAAATCCGCTGATGCCGCGAAAGACAGTGCGACACAGCACAGGCCGAAGCAGTGCCTGCAGTCGGGGCGCAGGCTGCCGCCGCTTCTATCACGTCTGCAATTTGGCTCATCATCATTCTCAAACAATGGGTGCTGCTCCCTTTTTACAAATTAATATCGCCGTCGGCCAGGGTCAGAAACCGATGGTTCCAGACAGATTCATGATGGGCGATGATCTCCTGCGCTTTCAGAACGGAACTGTCCAGGGTACTGTGCGTGTGCCGAAATAACCTGTTATGCTGCAAGCCCAGGCTGTATGCCGCCCGGATGGTCGTATCCAGGCAGAATTCGGTCTGCGCGCCTGCGAAAGTTAACCGGTCGATTTTATTTTTCTGTAAATAGTTCAGAAGATCCGTCCGGTAAAATGCATCCCAGCTCGTTTTTCTGATCACGGGGTCCGATTCCGACCGGTTTAAATTCTGATGGAGCTGCCAGCCGGGTGTCCCTTCAAAGAGTTCATCGTCGGGATCCTGGCTTGTGTGCTGGATAAAGATCACCGGGACATCCTGGTCGTGGGCCTGATCGATTAAGCAATTGATATTTTTCAGTACACGTTCTTTTTCATACAGATCGTTTTCCGGGCTATTAAAAAAGACTTCCTGCATGTCGATGACAATCAATGCCTGTTTCATATAGCCGGTACCTCCCTAGTTTTATCAGGTAAAACCGCTTATTTACAACAGTAGGCTGCTGCCGATTCCACTTCGGAAAAACCGGATAAAGCTGAAAGGAAAGCGTTCTGCACATCCGCCGCGGATACTGTGGATCGGCCGAACGAAAGATCGCGCGTCGCGCACGCGTCGGAAATCAGTTTGACTGGATAGCCCAGTTCTTTAGCCTGCCGCGTCGTCGAATCGATACACATATGAGTCATCATACCACAGATGACCAGCCGATTGACTCCCTGCTCCTGTAATTTTTCCTGAAGGACTGTTTGTAGAAAGCTGTTTGGATAGGCTTTTTCAATAATATACGCATGCGGACCGGATAAGAAAGGGTCCAATGACGCATGGAACCGGGCGCCGTCTGTGTCCGCCAGAAAGAAGGCGGCATCTTTTGAACGGCTGATATGCCGGATAAAAAAGACGGGACGATCTTCGCTATTAAATTTTTTTATTAAGAGAAGAATATTTGCCAGTGCTTTTTCCGGCTGATGGAGCGGATAGGCTCCGCCTTCAAAATAATCATTCTGTACATCGATAATGATTAGCGCTTCCTGCATGGATGGCCCTCCCTTGTATTGCTTATCCTTAATGATAGCGATTGATAGACGGAAAAAGAAGATGCTGATGAAAAAAGATTCTGCGGAATCACTTTCACAATGGAAGGATGATCGGATTTGGATGCGATCGATAAAAAAATAGTCGGGAATAAAAGAAAACAGCCGTTTGACCTGGAAAGAACTTGGCGAAAGGGTGCATTTGACCGGTCAGGCAGTTAGGGCACGCGTCGAACGGCTCGTTGAGGGAAAGAAGATCCGGAGGTTCACGATGCATGACGAAACAGCATTTATCACGATGTATGGGTTCTCAGAATGACGGCATTTTTGAAAGCACAATGGCCGCCGATCCGTATGTCGAATCGCTGTACATAATTTCTGGAGACGGATGCTGCCTGCTGGCCGTGCATTTTTCACCCGGTGAACCGGACCATTTTTGCAAAAAGTTGTTGAACTATGGACGCTGCAAGGTTAACATTTCCATAAAGCAAGTCAAGCAGGTTGAAGCTGACCGCTGGTGGTGAACGGAATAAGAAGCTTATTCAGACCGGGGAGGCGCAGAATGAATTTAGCAGAGATTTTGAAAGACACGCAATATAGATATGAAATCATTCAACATGAGAAGCCCATCCTGACTCGGGAAGAAGGCTCGGATTTTTTGGGTATTGAAGTCGGCCAGACGGCTCCGACGCTGATTCTTAAAACAGATCAAGGATTTTTAGGAGCCATTATTTCGGGAAGCCGCGAAAAAATCAATTTTGATAAATTGGCTGATCTGCTGAATTACAGTAAGGTAGAATTAGCATCTCCGAAGGAAGTTCGGAAAACAACGGGATTTGATGTTGGGAGTGTTGCCCTGATAGGGTTCGGTTTACCTTGTGTGGCAGACAGGCGTCTGTTCGGCTATGACTTTATTTATGGCGGAACAGGGCAATCAACGTCTACATTAAAAATCGAGCCGCAGGCTTTAACTGAACTAAATCAAGTGCTTCTGATGTTTGATTAAGAGGCAGAAAATTATTCATCCGTCCGCAAGCGGCCTATAGCAAGTGATAGGTACAGGCTAAATGGCTTTCAGTAACAAAATCCAAAGAATAATTGACAGGATATGAGGGGGGCAGGGCCTAGTGGATTCATTCAGAATAGCGATTGTACAAAGTAAACGCGATCCCTATAATTGCCGGCTGAACACAGAAAAAGGGTTAAAGATCGTCAGGGAAGCAAAACGGCGCGAAGCAGACATTGTCTTGTTTCCCGAATGCTGGATTACAGGCTATGAATTTCCCGATTTTGATAAAGACCTGCCGTTGAAAGAAATCGAGAGAATGCCAGAATATCAGCAATGGTTTTCCCGCTCTTTGGATGAGGGAAGCCCGTATATCCGCAGATTTTGCGAACTTGCGAAAGACCTGCAGATAGGTGTTGTGATTACCGGATTCACACGGGGCCGTTCAAGACCGCAAAATTCCGCTTTCGTCATCAATAGGAATGGGAAAATCATCCTGAAATACAGCAAAGTACATACGTGTGATTTTGCGGGTGAAAGGCTGCTGGAAAGCGGCAGTGACTTTAAGGTCTGCGACTTCGACGGCGTAAAAATCGGGATCATGATCTGCTATGACAGAGAGTACCCTGAAAGTGCAAGAATCCTCATGTTGAAAGGCGCTGAGCTGATCTTGGTGCCGAATGACTGCGGGGCGATGTTTCCGCGGGTACAGGCCTTGTCAACGAGGGCGTATGAAAATATGACGGGTGTCGCGATGGCCAATCCGCCCGGAGAAAACGCGGGCTGTTCCTGTGCATTCAGTCCGATTGTCTGGGATGAAAAGGGCTTGCCCGTCGATAACAGGATCGTGCTGGCGGACGGCATGACCGAAGCTGTTTACATTGCCGAATACGATCTTAGACGGTTAAGAAACTATCGCAGCCATGAAATGATGGGAAATACATTCCGTAAAGTGGAAGCGTATGCTGAATTGCTCAATGACGAAATAAAAGAGCCGTTTATACGGAAAATTTGATGCTGCTTCAAGTTTCCCATGCAGCCATTTCCACAGCATATCATAAGCACGAAAGAGGAAGAGCTGCCATCAAATCTGGATGCACCACTTTACAAGGAAGAGTCACCATCAAATCTGGATGCATCAATTTACAAAGAGGAGTCACCATCAAGTTTTGGCGTACCACTTTACAAGGAAGAGTCACCATCAAATCTGGGCGTGCCACTTTACAAGGAAGAGTCACCATCAAATCTGGATGCACCACTTCACAAAGAAGAGTCACCATCAAGTTTTGGCGTACCACTTTACAAAGAAGAGTTACCATCAAATCTGGATGCATCACTTTACAAGATACTGTTACGTACACATCTGTACGATGAAGATTTCACGCTCTTAATCAATCGCTAAGGAGATGACTAGAATGCCAAAGGGTTTTTTAATGGCTTTCAGGATAATTACAGTTATATGCTTAATTTTATCTCTTAAAGTATTTCCTGACAGTGAGTGGATGTCACTTGTCCTTGTAATCCTATTCTTTGTCAGTTTTTTCATCGATAAATTCAAAACAAAGGATGAAACAGATAAAAAAATAAAAGTCAGCCTCCGCATAAAGCGCAGCTGATTTTTTGACGATATATCACATACTTTTTTAAGTCCATATTCCAATACGTCATTGCTTCAATTCGCTGTTTTCGTCACAGGCAAAGGAGTTTTCCGGTTGCCTCTTGTGTTCACCGCGAAAGAGCTGCCGCTCATTCAGAACCTGTAAAACGCCATAAGGAGATCATTCCGGAATTTCTATTTTACTGATGCTGCCGGGCTGTCTATAATGAGGTTTACAGAGAAAAAAGGCGGAATGTTCTTTTTTATTCGGGACAGAAGCGATCCGCCTTATTTTATCGCTTGATCTTAAAAGAGGTCTGTTTGCCATGAATAAATCTGCGTTTATTAAGTTGAGTATTGCCATGGTGATTTTCGGCTCAATCGGCTTCTTCTCGCGGATGACCGGACTCCCGTCATTGGAGCTCGTCTTCGTCCGCTGCGTCAGCGCGTCTGTTTTTCTTGCCGTCTACTGGCTGGCCAGCGGACAATACAAGAAGGAAACGTGGCAGCTCAGGGAGCTGGCTGCAATTGCCGGCGGCGGGGTGCTGCTTGTTCTCAACTGGATATTATTCTTTGCTTCATTTGAAAAAACATCGATCACGGTTGCCATTTCAATCTACAATCTGGCTCCGGTTATTGTCCTGATCATCGGCTGGATTTTTTTCAAAGAGCGCGCCAAGCTGCTCGGCATCGCGGCAGTTATCCTGGCTTTTATCGGTACGATTCTCGTTTCAGGCCTCAATCCTGAAACTCTGCATCATGGACTGTCTGAAGGACCGTTTTATGCGCTGATGGCAGCATGCCTCTATGCATCCGTAATCATTGCCGGAAAATATATAAAACAGGCGAGCCCTTATTTGGTGACCCTGATCCAGACTCTTGTCGGCGTGATCATGCTGCTGCCTTTTATCCGTTTTTCCTACTATGCCCACTTAACCGCGGTCAACTGGTTTTACAGCGTGTTCACGGGTGTCGTGCATACCGGCTTTGTCTATCTGCTCTTCTACGGAAGCATCCGCCTGCTTCCGACACCCACTATCGCGGCACTTCTCTATCTGGATCCGCTCGTTGCCATCCTGCTCGACGTGTTCGTAACCGGTTTTATACCGACGTATCTGCAAATTGCCGGCATTCTGCTGATTTTCATCGCTGTGTCCTATACGTCCCTGCAAAAATCTGGACCGGCGGATTCTCAAACCGAAAAACCATGTCGGGCTTCATCATGATTTCATGAAATGGAATTTGATTCTAATCATATTTTTTACGGAAATCCGGCGTTTCAAAAAAGATCTCATAAAATAAGGCCGGGGCCCAAATTTTTAAGTGCATCCCTTTAACTCATGAATAGAACCGACTATGAAGTGAATTCATTAACAACCTTTTGGCCGGCCGATAGCCTGCTACTAGCGTCGGCACCGACCGATAACCTGGCCGCATCGATCGATAAACAGCCGTAGCTGACCGATAACTCAGCCGCACCGACCGATAAAGCTCTTCAAATGATCGATAAAGATCCTAAGTAATTTATCGGCAGTCAGGAAAACGGCGGTTGAGATGGCATCAGGTCGGCCGCAATTAAATAAGAAACATATATTCGGAAAAAATGAAAAAAAGGGAAATGAATCCTGTCGGGATCAGATTCATCTCCCTTTTTATCCTGGTCATATGTTTCGTCAATAAAAATAGCGGGCACAGATTCATTGAATTCGTTTAATCGTGAGCCGTTTTGCTCGGATCAATTTGTTTTTTCCTTTTTTTAAAGTTATTTCTTCCGATAATGCCGGTCAGTACCAAGGCGATGATTGCCAGGATCAGGCCTGCCACATCAACGGCCAGTCCGAACGGGCCGCTTTGAAAATTTCTTGCTCCCCCCATTTCACCAAACGCGCGTCCTCCGCCTTGAAAGTTGCTGCTGCCGGACTGAGAAGCATTGGATCCCGAAGTGGAGTTTCCGGAATTTGAAAAGGTATTCGGCATATTCTGCGAAAAAGTCCCGGACTGAAAGGACCTCTGACTTCTTTGGTAGTACGTATAAAGGCCATAACCTGATTCAATCAATAAGACAATAGAAACAAGGATGCCAACCCAGAAATTGAATTGTTTCACACGTTCCACGTTAAGCTGTCTCCTTTCATATTTTTAAGAGTCCACTTACGCAAGTATAGGTGCCAATTCTTAAAGAATGATTAATACCTTCAAAAAGTCAGTGAAGTGACCGGTTTTCGAAACGGTGTAATTTCAGGACGATCGTTGTACAGGGCGGGCCAGATCTCCGGACCGAGCACGATCGTCCACTATGATAGATGAAAGGTCTTTTGCTGTAAAAATTTTTTGTTGGATGCAAATCCTGCTTGGAATCATTTACAAATCATTTTTTAGTAGATCGAAAATCTGCTGCTGCAGGAATTATATTGACGTATGGTGTTTATACTGATAATATCGAATATGATCAGTAAGCTAAATATTATCCTATTTGGAGCGATTTATATTTGCGTATTATTATTACAAATACATCAGGAAAGCCTATTTATGAGCAGATAGAAGAACAGATCAAAGAGGCGATCTTCAGTGATGAAGTGAAAGAAGGCGATGCGCTGCCTTCGATCCGTCAGCTTGCGAGAGAGCTGAAAATCAGTGTGATCACCACGACCAGAGCCTACACGGATCTGGAGCAGGAAGGATTCATTGCGATCCAGCAGGGCAGGGGCTGTTTTGTGTTGCCCAAAGATAGCGAGCTCGTACGGGAGCAGTTGCTGCGCAAGATTGAGGAAAGTTTTGGGGCGGCTGTAAAGGCGGGCAGAATTGCAAAGTTATCGCGGCAAGAGCTGATGGATATGCTTCAATTTATCATGGAGGAAAGCCATTATGAATAATGCTCTGGAAGTATCTAATTTGCGTAAAGAATTTAGGGATTTTACTTTAAATAATGTCTCTTTTTCCCTGCCGATGGGCTATATCATGGGATTTGTCGGACAAAACGGAGCCGGCAAGACCACTGCGATTAGCCTGATCCTGAATATGACCGGGCGGGATGGCGGTGAAGTCAAAATATTCGGCCTTGATAATATCAGGGATGAGAAAAAGATTAAGCAGGATATCGCCGTCGTATTTGATGATATCTATTTTGTTGACAGTTGGAGAGTCCGGGAAGTTGAAAAAGCCCTCAAAAATTTTTACAACGGCTGGAGCAGCGAGTTATACAGCCGCTATATAAAGAACTTCAATCTTCCCGTCAATAAAAGGGTGAAGGAATTATCCCGCGGCATGAAAATGAAGCTGATGCTCGCGGTCGCCATGTCGCACGGGGCAAAGCTGCTGATTCTCGATGAACCGACGAGTGGGCTTGACCCGGTCGCCCGTGATGAACTGCTCGAAATATTGGGCGCCTATATTGAAGACGGCAAAAAGAGCATCCTTTTTTCAACCCACATTACGTCGGATCTCGAAAGAATTGCCGATTATATTACAGTGATTGATCACGGGAACATCTTCTATACCGGGACGAAGGATGATCTGCTCGAAGGCTACAGTATCGTCAAAGGCGGCCCTAATGACCTGTCCGGACCGCTGCAGAAAAAGTTAATCGGGCTCTCGAAGACCAGCACGGGTTTTTCAGGTTTAATCCGTTCTTCGGAAAAAGGCCTGGTATCTTCAGAAATGATTACAGAACAGCCTTCTATAGACGAAATTCTGGTATTCATCAGCAAGGGAGGCGTGCGGTATGAGTGACGTATTAAAATCAGTCAGGCTCGATTACTACATTCTGAAATCATCTTACAAGGCATTTGTTCCGCTTTATGTTATTGCGGCAGTGATCGGCATGCTGACGCGCAAACCGGCTATAACGATTGCGGTTGTCATGATCATCACGGCGCCCTTTATCGGCACATATTTCTCACTGTATGAAAAAAACAATCTTAACCGGCTTTATGGAATTCTGCCATTGGGTAAACTCGAAACTGTGGCCGGCAGATATCTGTATGCTTTGCTTCTTGGTGTTGTCAGCGGCATCATTGCAGGAATTCTGGCAACTGTTTTTTCGTTGTTTACGGGAAATGTAATGAGTTATCTCGATTATTTGGATTATTTATCTTTGTCTTTCCTCGGCTTTTGCCTGTTTATCAGCATCGTGTTTCCAATATATTTTAAATTTCCCTTTTCAAAAGTTTACATTTTGGCCAATCTGCCGCTCTATCTCTGCGGTGTGATTGGCCTTTTTATCATAAGAAAGACAAACTTTTTAAAATACGTGGGACTGATTGTTTACTATTTCTCGTCTCATCAATATATGATCTGGATATTGGGATTCGGCCTGGGGCTGGGGCTGCTTTTTATCTCGTTCCTTTTATCCTATGCTGTAAGCAGCGAAATACAGAAGACGGATCTGCCGGCCGGCAAGCCGGGCAGGCGTCTGTTTTTTGCCGACAACCTGCGTACGGCGCTGATTGTCCTTGTGATTTTGCATCATTTATCTGTCATCTATGCGGCAAACACACCTTTCTACTATTTGGAGCCTTCAAAAGATATTACGGCAATCGTTCTATTAATTTTATTCCAGTTATTCAATCAAGCCTATTTTATGGGGTTCTTCTTTCTCCTCTCGGGTTATTTTACACCGGGCTCTTTTGACCGGAAAGGGCCTGTTTCCTTCCTGAAAAACAGGCTTCTCCGTCTCGGCATTCCGATCATTGTTTTCGCCTTTGTCCTCAATCCGCTGACATCCATTCGGATTTATCAAAAGCCGGTGTCGCTCACCCACATGGCGATGCCGTTTACCTGGGATCAATATTTCAGCCGGGTCAGGATGGGGCCGGTATGGTTCCTGGTCATGCTGCTCGTTTTCGACCTGTGCTACTGGCTGTGGCGGCTTGCAACAAAGAATCGTGAGAAAAAGACGGCTGCTGGAAACGATTCTCTGCTTACATTTCGTACCATGGTTATCTTTATTCTTGCATTGGCGCTGGCCAGCTACTTCATACGGATCGTGCTTCCGTTCAGCAAATATGTCCTTGGTTTCCCCTCACTCGCTTATCTCCCGCAATACATCAGTTTCTTTCTGATTGGGATTGCGGCCGATCGGCGGAACTGGCTGCGTAAAATTTCCGACCCGCTCGGCGCGCTGGGATTTGTATTGGCAGCAATCGCGACACTCACCCTGTTCCCCGGTGCGATCATCGGTTCCGGCGCCGCTTATCTTGGCGGCGGAACATGGCAGTCGGCTATTTATGCACTTTGGGATTCGATCTTTTCGGTTGGAGTCTGCCTTGCCGCCCTGACATTTTTCCGCCGTTTCTTCGATCATCAAAATAAACTCAGCCGGTTTTTGTCTCAGCACTCATTTACCGTTTATATTATTCATGCGCCGGTCATTGTCTTCCTTGCCCTCGCACTGCGCGGCGTACAAATTGAGCAGCTGTTAAAATTCGGGCTGATGGCTGTTGTCGGCGTCCCGCTCTGCTTTGGAGTTGCATATCTCGTGCGAAAAATACCGTATGCGAAAAGGATTCTTTAAATTATATGTATAGGATTCATCTGAAACGGGTGGAGTAAAATGATAAAAGATACCCACCGTAAATGGAAAAATGCAATTGAAAAAATTTTATTGCAAGGCATTAATATTCGCCGCAGGAAATCGACTGATGGCGTAAAGAGCAGTCTCAGTCGCATCGGTACGTTTACAAGAACGGTGCATGTCATGATTTCGGATCTGCGCTCAATTCTGCGCATCCGGGAATCGTGATTTTATCGCTGCCTGATTGGGCGCGTGCTTTTTAAAATCTTTCATATCTACTCACCGTTTTCGGAAGCTGCCCTGACGATCCGGGTCACCTGACGCAGTCCGCTGTTGATCAGCACGAGAACAAAGAGCCAGCCGATGCAGATCAGGACGGCCGGTTTCAGGACGGGCGAGTTGAAGACCGGCATATCCCAGACAGCATGGAGGGCGACAGCTACGGCGAAGAATTTAAGAAAGCGCGGCTGTTTCAGCATTCCGACGCTGAACGGCCGCTCCTGCTTAACAATGACGAGCGCCGCACCGGCGATGGCTGTCCAAATCGTGTGAGTACCGACGCTGGTCCAGGCGCGGTTAAAGATCACTTCCAGAAATGTTCCGTCCTGAAGCGCTCTAAGAGCGTATCCGGCGGATTCAAAAGCGGCAAACCCGGCGCCGATAACGGCACCGATCAGCAGCCCGTTCAAGATAAATTTTACATCCATCCGGCTGACAAACCAGGCGACAATCAGCAGTTTCCCGGTTTCTTCGATCAGGCCGATTTCCAAGGCGCTCGTTACGGTAATCTGGTTGAATGACACCGTGCTGTAGAGAAAAAGTGTAACGAGAATTGCAGCCGCTCCTCCGATGAAGAACATCCGGACAACGCTGAAAATACTGATGTTTCGCGGTGCGTTGGTTTCGAAGAAAAAAATGACCAGTGAAAACGGAACGGCGAAGGATCCGGCAAAGATCAGACCGGCGAGAGAAAAATAATTTCCCAAATACGCTGCAAAATAAAGCAGCGCATAGACGAGCAAAAATACCATCAAAACTCTGAAAAACAGCCACGGTTTCGGCCATTCCGAAGATATATCTTTTATATCAGGCGTTGTCTTAGCCGTTCCGACAATAAAAATCTGTTCACTTTCTTTTTTACTGTGCTTTTTCAAGACTTCTGAGAAGATGTCTCCGAGGCTCAGTTTGACCGGGCCTTCATCTCCGGCCATCGCACTGATTTTCTCCGCGGCGCTGCCGACAAAGCTTCTCGTTTCCCGCACGGTCTGCCGGGCTGCCTCTTTATTTCTCTCATTTTCAAACAGTTCCTGAAGCGGCGAATCTTTGAAAATCACCCATTCCGTCATGCCCCGCCCGATCACAGGCGTTTCTCGGCCAATCTGCTTCGCCTCAGCCATTCTGAGCATTTCTGCAACCGGAAAGGGTCCGTAAGTTTCCCGGCCCTCCGCATAAAACCATTGCGTCTCCAAACGCTCCATCCCCTAAAATGTCCACCTTAACTATCTATAATTATACAATATTTTGAAACTATCGAGGGAACACGTGCTTCAGGCCGACCAATCAGAAAAACCGAACATCTGAAAAAGGATGATCCATCGGGTGCGACAATTCGAACGTGCTGCCACGTTCGGCAAATTTGATCGGGTGATAATTGAAACGATAAAAAACCCGGCGCCGACCGAAAAACCATGAGCGCCGACCGATAAATCGTCGGCATTGACCGAAAAACTGTTGCTGCCGACCGAAAAATTACTCGCAATTGATAAACTCAGCGCATTGACCGATAAATCGTTGACATTGACCGAAAAACTGTTGCTGCCGACCGATAAATCGTTGACATTGACCGAAAAACTAGTGCCGCCGACCGAAAACTTGCCTGCAATTGATAAACTCAGCGCAGTGACCGATAACTTGCTGGCACCGATCGATAAATGTTGCAAGCGGCGATCACCGCTGCATCCTTCAGGCACGCGTCAATCCGTGAGCAACGGGTTGGAAAATCAAATCATCTGGGTTACGATACTGGTGTTAAGCATTCAGACGGGAGAAGAGAAAATGGAGATCAGATATTGTAAGGTCGAGGTACTGATACCTGAAGAGTTTATTGTTAAACTGAGAAACGGATTAAATGAAATGGGTGTTCTTACCGTAGGCCGTTATGATCATGTCGTCTCATATTCAAGAGTGCGGGGCTACTGGAGGCCATTGCAGGGAGCCAATCCTTATGATGGAGAAATCGGCGGCCTTTCATCGGGATCGGAATGCAAACTGGAATTCAGATGCCGTTATGATGAGATAGCCGACGTGAAAAAGGTGATCAGGGGGATCCATCCTTATGAAGAACCGATAATCAATGTGCTGCCTTTACTGTAGGGCCGGGATTGGTATAACTATGAAAGGGGAGCGGAAGTCATGGAACTGAATTGGAAAATCAGGAAATTCTCACAGTTGACTGTACGGGAATTATATGAAATATACAAAATAAGGGAAGCTGTCTTTGTTGTTGAACAAAACTGCCCCTATCATGAAGTGGACGAAAACGATTTGAAAAGCCTCCATGTGTATGCCCTGGATGATCGCCGGGAGATCATTGCCTACGCACGTATTTTTCAGGCAGAGGATGCTGTCACGTTCGGGCGTGTCTTAATCAATCGAAAATACAGGGGAAAAGGCCTTGGCAAAGAGCTGGTTTCAAAACTTATAGAAGTCATCGGAGACACAGCTCCCGGAGCAAAAGTGGTCATTGAGGCTCAGGAGTATATACAGCCGCTTTATGCATCGTTTGGTTTTAAAAGAACCTCGGAGGTTTATCTGATCGACAATATTCCTCACGTTACGATGGAACGCGTTCAGAGCCGTTGATGATTCATTCGCGAATTTATCCGGAAGGTGATCATGAAGTCTGTTTTGAACGGCCGGAAGCAATCTGTGTCCGCATCATCTGCGGTGTTATGCCTTTTTGCCGCTTGAATACGCGGCTGAAGTAGTTGGCGTCATTAAATCCGACAGCGAGGGCGATCTCTGTGATGTTTAACGGGCTGTTCTTCAGCAGTTCGCCGGCCTTATCGATTCTTAACGAATTAATATAATTAACGACGGTCTTGCCGTATATTTTTTTAAACGTGCGGCAGAAATGCGATTCGCTCATTAATGCCCGACCGGCAAGCTCGGCAACAGTCAGCGATTTCTGATAGTGCTCGTTCATATAGAGGATGACCGACTTCAGCCGGCTGAGGCTGTTCATCCGTGTGTCGAACCGCTTTTTTGTGTAAATTTTGTTGACATAACTGCGCAGAAGCAGAACAAACAGTTCGAGAACGGAAGACTGAACGGCAAGTTCGAAACCGCCCCTGCGCTCCTCGTCTTCCTGAATCAGGCTGCGGATACAGCTCTGGATCTGTCTGTCTCCTCTTACCAGATGGCTGAAGCAGACCAATTGCTGTGAAAGCAATACGGCAAACTTAAGGGTGCTTAAGCCGGGCATCAGGCTGAACATCGCCGCCGGATCAATTCGGATCACATAGCAGCTCAAACTGCTGGATCTGCTTTCCAGGACGTGCAGTTCATTACTGTTGATCAGCGCGACGTCGCCGGGGCGCATGTCCATTTGCTCTGAGTCGCATCGAAGCAGCCCCGTCCCGGAAGTCAGATAGTACAATTGGAACTCTTCATGCCAGTTTTCTTTGAAAGTCGGTCCGGATCCGAGATGCACACGTTTTTGGATATCAACATATGGGTGCACGTCCGGTTTGGGCTTGCTGTAGTGATTGGCTTCGCTCTTTATCATCCGAAACCCTCCCGATCAAAATTGTGCTATAGATGAGCAAAATCGTTCATGAGCTTTATGGATTCTTCTGATAGTATAGAAGTATTCATCTTTTGTGTAAAAGAATGCGGCTTATCGGGAGGCCTGAATAATGAGTATGGCAATGCAAACGGTTAAGGCGGGGGCCAAAAGGCATCTTGCTTCGAAAAAAGCACTGGCCGGCCTCAGCCTGACACATTTTCTGAATGATGTAATGACGACCGGTATTGTACCGGCACTTCTGCCGCTTTATAAACAGGCGTTTCATCTTAATTATCTGCAGGCCGGGGTGATTTTACTGGTCTCGATGCTCACGTCTTCGATCTCACAGCCATTGTTCGGCATTCTTACCGATAAAAAAACGAAGTCGTGGTTCCTGCCGGCCGGCATTTGCCTGACCGGCCTCGGCCTGACGGCTTCAGGTTTTGCGCCCGTTTACTGGCTATTGCTTGTTCTGGTTGGTCTGTCTGGAATCGGCTCCGGCATTTTCCATCCTGAAGCGATGCGCGGTGCTTACATGGCAGCCGGCAACGCCCGGGGAACGGCGCAGGCGATCTTTCAGGTCGGCGGCAACTTCGGCCAGGCCGTCGGGCCGCTGCTCCTGCCGCTTTTTTTGATCGCAACCGGTCTGCGCGGACTTGGCTGGTTTATCCTGGCGACTGTCCTCGGCTTCATGATTGTGCTGACGATCCTGCCCTGGTACCGGCGGAGTCTGGTACGGCACCAAGCGCGCCAGGCAAATATTAAAGGGCGGAATCATCCGGGCGGTCTTATTCTGCTGACAGTCGTGGTTATTCTCCGCTCCTGGACACAGATCGGCGTCGCCGGGTTCCTGCCCTTTTTGTACCTGCATCAGGGCATTGCGCTGAAGTACGGCGACCTGCTGACCTTTTTGTTTCTTGCTGCAGGAGCCGCGGGGACTTTCCTGGGCGGAAGGCTTTCCGACACGATCAGCCGCAAGTGGCTGCTGTTCGTTTCGATGGCCGTTACCGTTCCGTTTGCCTGGCTGCTGCCGCACGTTCACGGCATTTTCTCGGTCATCGTGCTGTTTGTCTTCGGCCTTTTTGTTCTGTCTTCATTCGCCGTCACAGTTGTTTACGGACAGATGATGTTTCCGAAAAACATCGGTCTTGTTTCCGGGCTGATGGTCGGCTTCGGAATCGGTGCCGGCGGAATCGGCGCAACGGTCATCGGCTGGCTTTCCGACCTGTACGGCGTGTACGCTATCTTCAATCTGTTCGCAATTCTGCCGCTGCTGGCAGCGGTCCTCACACTTTTCCTGCCGAGCGAACGCGTGCTTCTTCGCACAGAAAAATAAAAGAAGCCGCGAATAAAACGGCAGTAACGCATTCCGCACCTTTTCAGGTGCTTTTTTTTCGGACAAAGTTTGGAAGCAGACTACAGCGGCAGAGGCATAAAGCAGCTGTGCAGCATCCAGGTGCGAGGCGATGATGGAGGGAAAAGCTGGCGGGTGTTTCTCCATAGAAAATCCGCTACTTAATATAAAAAATACGCTCCGTCTGCAGGGCGAAGCGTATTGCTGAGTTTCTATTCTTATGTGCATGCGCTGTTACTTGCCCGGCAAGAGACCTGTTTTTTCATTCAATGCGGCTGCCGATGCCGTGAAAAAGCGGTATTTTGCTTTTAGTTTTAAGAGTATTCTTTTAGCTCATTTTCCTGCTGTACTGTCAGATGATGATCGCTTTTTTCCTGAAACTGTCAATCGTTCGAAAAAGTATAGTAAAAAAGTTTAATTGATTTAAATTTTTTTTGATATATATAATTTTATACGTGTTCAAGCGCTTTTTAACTAGAATATCCCTGTGATTCTTTAAATATTGATTAGTACAGTAGATTTATCTACCAACTTGAGATCCAAACATCGTAAAGGTGTACACGCATCAGCGTCTGAATTTATGCAGGCGTCGTTGTCTCACCCCAATCTTTATTATCTCCTCTAACGTCTCTGTAAATTAATGGATAGAAAGAAAAAACATATAATAACAGAATAATGCCATTCGCGATAAAAATATATGTACCGTTCAGTGTGCTTTGAAATAAAAATGTGTAAAATAATGTCCCTATCGGCATTATTGAAGATACGGCAGTAGTTAAGGTGGCCATTACCCTTCCCAGAATATGAGTTGGTACGGTAGATTGTAACCGTACATTGATCGATATATTTAAAATGGCGTTCATAAATCCTGATAATGTCATAATAAGGAACCCGTATAAACCAATCCTTAAAGGATCATGAAACAGATATACCAAAAATCCTAATAAAACCATACAAATACCCATGATGGATAAGGGTAGAAAAAGTTTTAAAGAAAAGTGTTTCTTGCTGGGTAAAATGGTCATTAACAAGCCTCCAATTAACAGGCCAACCGAAAAACCAGTCTCAATATATCCAATGGGACTATTTCCTGCATGAAGACGGTTGATTATCATAAAAGGCATACCAATAGTAACAGCTGTAAAGAGAAAATTGATGACAACAGCCATAATAATGATATCTCTGATAAGATGACGCTTTTTCATGTATGCTACTCCATTTTTGAAGTTTGAGAATTGTGTTGATAAGGTATTTGTTTTTATGTCAGGAGTAGCATTATTGCTTTCATAGTAAAAATGCATCGTTAATAATATTAAGAAAGAAATAGCGGTGGCTATTATTTCGATGAAGATAAATGCATTAAAACCTGTTAGAGCATATAAAGCGACACCTAACATTGGAGCTAAAACAGAAGAAAGGGCTGAGGCTGATTGTGTTAATGAACTCAGTTTTTGAATATTCCTATCGTTAACCAGTTCATGAACAGAAGCTGAATATGCAGTGGTACTAAAACTGTTTGAAATAGAATCCACCAACACAAAAATAGCTACTGGAATAAGCTTATAAATACCAGAAACTAAATTAATGGAAAGAGCAAAAATGAGCAAAAAAACTAGTCTGGTTAGGATACTAAACATTAAAATATTTTTATGCCGATATTTATCAACTAAGTTGCCAACGGGTATCAAAAACAACACATTCACAAGAGGTGAAATAATAATTGCAAGTCCAAAACTAAGGGGAGACTTTGTGTCATGCATAAGCATCAACCCCATGGCCATTGAAAACATCCCAGCACTTAAGGCACTAATTAAGTTACTGGACACATCTTTTATTATTTGAATATTAGATTGATGATCTGTGATTTTAGTTTGTTCATTTGTGGCTGCCGATGTTGTAGTTAAAGAATTATTATTTGCCGTAACAAAGCCTCCAATTATTGGATATTAATATAAAATAAAATATAATCAATTAAATTTATTTAGCCGATATGCAAAATATAACCAATTGATTTCATTCTGTCAAGACTTTATGATAATTATCATGGGGTGAATAGAAATGATGAAAAACGTAATCTCACAATTGGCGAAACTAATGGCAGATGAGAAAATTATTGCTATTTTGAAGGCAACAAAGGACAAAAAAGGGTTGACTTCAAAGGAAATTTCTAAAAAGGTTAACATCCCCACGAATCAACTTTACTATTCAGTTAAAAAAATGGTGGATGAAGGATTATTAGAGGTTACTCAAAAGAAAAACATAAAAAATTTTCAGGAGTTTTATTATTCCAGTTATAAAATGACTCATCACAGTTCAAAAACACTTTCCGATACCATTGACGGTATTGAAGATGGCGTAAATATCTCGGCAAAATGGGTCGAGCAACATAGCAAAGAAGTTGCACAATGGATTTTATATGAAACCCAGCAGTTTTTAGAATCGATGCAAGCAGACATTAAAGAGTATGGAAGTGATCCTCAACAGGAAGTTAATATTCATGCTGGGGCTTTTAGCAGTTCTCCAAAATTATCAAGAGAGGCCGAAACAAAGCTTTTGGAAGACATACTGCTGTTAATTGAAAATGCCCCCAAAAATGATCAGGGGAAAGATAAGAAAACGATCAACCTATTAGTTGAAAAATGGTCACAAAAATAATATAAATCCTGCATTCCCGTGTTTTTATACTAAGGTCATGAGAATCCTTGATTTAAAGGGATTTATCGACCAAGAGCTTCTTGTATAATGATACCCATGAGAAAACGGCATTAGGCTAAAGATCCTTTACTAATGCGGACTTGGGGGCACCTTGGTATAATTTTCCGGGAATCTAGGATAATTGCACAATGTTTGGAGGTGAGTTTGCAAATATGGAAAATTGGAACTCAAGGAATTCAAAAGGGCTCAGAAAAGATTAAATAATAAAATTATCTGATTATCCCGTTAGCTCAGGTTCCTCGATAAATGCTTTAGCGTTGGAGATAGACGCAAGCAGCCAGTGTGCAGATGATCGGGATTGTTTTTCAGATCAAATTTTATGCCCTGAACCTCAGACCCCTTCTCTGACAAAGCGTGATAGGAACTTAAGTCATCCGTATGGATCACGGCATCGGGTGCCAATACTTTTTCCGCCAACCCCTTGAGGGTTTGGCCTTTAACATCGGGAACGACCCGCATCCTGGCATACTTGGAGTGACCTTTAGTATTGAAGGAAATGCCCACAACGACCGTTGCCTTCTCAGTACCCCGTCCGCATTTCCCGCCTTCAGTGGGTCACCCAAAAGGGCATCATCCCGTGCGGACATCGCACGCCGGATCTTGTGAAGCATCAGCCAGGCCGTTTTATGAGTCACACCGTTCTGATAGGAAAGCATCACGGCAGAGAGCCCCCCCTTTATTCTGACACGTCATGTAGAGAGCCCAGAACCACTTTCTCACAATGGCAGAGGAGCGTTCCATCACGGCCGTTGTCTGGCGGCCACAGTGCTTGCACGTATAAAGCGGAAGCCGTTTCTGACGGTGAAAAAAGCTCATCGAATTCTGGTTTTCCATAATGAATCGCCCCCGAACATACACTCTCTATAATTCAATGATATCGAATATTCGTGAATCAAAAAGGAAATAAGTCAAGGGGATAATCAGATTATTTTTTTATAAGCGTCGAATCTTTTAACGTATCTTTGAACATTTCGATATATTTTTCCGGTCTCCAGTCGGTTCCCCCGACTGACGCGTTGTATTTGAACAGAGACCGGGAAGCGAGGGACAGGTCAATGGTCGCAGTGAACATCTCCGACTCGCCGGCGACATCATCCGTAAATTTGTGCCCTGCAAAGTAGTACGGTTCCCATGTCTTCCGGCTCGGCCCGATAATGCTGCTGCCTCCCCAGAAGTCATTATACAGATCCCTGCCGCCCAGGTTGGCAGACGCGATATAAATGCCTTCGCGGATCACCCCGGCTTCCAGCGTTGTCGTGCCTAATCCTTTGCCGTGGCATTTGGCAAGCGCCGTACTATTGATATAAAGCCGGCAGCCTTTGGCAGCGTAATAGCGCATCAGTTCGGGGAAACAGTAGGAGTCGTAACAGATGGCGCAGCCGACGGGCCCCCAGGGTGTATCTAATATAAAAGGCCGATCGCCGCGGGCCGCCCAATTAGGCTCCGGGGCCGGAAGATGCATTTTCCGGTAAGAACCGACCAGTCCTTCCGGTGAGAAAACGGCCAGAGCGTTATAGAGCCTGGACGGATCCGCCGTGTCTTTTTCAGGCATGCCGAAAACTGTGTAGATGCCGTATTTTTTCGTCAGACCGGCGATTTCATAAGTGGACTCGCCCGGTATCGTCTCGGAAAGCTTAAACTGCATTTTTTCTTCAAGAGGTTTTTCGGCTTCGTCGTCATAACCCGTCAGAGCCATTTCAGGAAAAACAATAAAATCGCTGCCTCTTTTGGCGGCACTCTCGATGTACCCTTTTATACGATTCAGGTTCTTTTCCTTATCTCCCCAGACAGCGTTAAAGGTGACAACGGACAGGTTCATCACATCTTTGAACATGTGTTACCTCTTCTTCCTGTAGTAAATTTTGTACATATAAATGATATCATTATATTATGAAATGTCAGTTTATTTGTCAGATAATGTTCCATAAAAAATCTGAATCAATAAAAGAGAAATCCCTTCTTTAGATCGGAAAAGATTCCCAGTGTGCAAGGGTTAATTAACCCTTACAGAAAATGTTTGCAGAGCAGCATATAGATAATGTAGAGCACTGCAGCAATAAACGCGGCATATACCGGCTTGAACCAGTTGGTCAGGATAAAAACAGAAAGAATCAAAACAACAGCACCAACAGCGCCAAAGACCGCATTAAATTCAGTCGCCCGGAATTCTTTCAAATCCATGTATTTCATCTGCATGCGCATATTTATCAGTGTCATGACCGGTATAAAGGTGATGACTCCTGATAAAAACAAAAATTTGGACTTACTAAAATAGGACATGAGTACAAAAAGCGTGCCGCCGATAATAAACTTTAAACCGTCGTCCAAAACCGTCTGCAATCACATTCACCTTATCAAAAAAGAGATTTTTCTCATTATAATTCAGATTCTGGTTCTTGGGCTGGAAATCAGACGAACTTCTGATGGAATTTGTGTGAATTAGTTTTCTGCAGACTAACGAATTGGAGATATCGGCCGCCTTGCGGTCATAAAAGGAACAACCGTCCGGTGAAAGAAATTTGAATCAGCCCTCATTAGCCTTTTCATAGGCTCTTCTTGTTTCGTCATCAAAGCACACCATCATCACTTTTTCGACATGGTTCGAATGATCCAGAAATCCGCGAATCGCCTGAACGGCAATGGGGGCCGCCTGTTCCAGCGGGAAATGATAAACCCCTGTGCTGATAGAAGGAAAGGCAACTGTCCGGCATCCATAGCTGTCGGCCAATTTCAGGCTGTTGACATAACTGTTTCTCAGCAGATCGGGTTCATGACGGTTGCCGCCCTGCCACACCGGGCCGGGAGTATGGATCACATATTTTGCCGGCAAACGATAGCCCTTGGTGATTTTTGCCTCGCCGGTCGCACATCCATGCAGCGTCCTGCACTCTTCCAACAGCTGCGGCCCGGCTGCGCGGTGAATGGCACCGTCTACACCGCCGCCGCCGAGCAGCGTTGTGTTTGCGGCGTTGACAATGGCATCTGCCTTGACCGTTGTAATATTTCCGAGAACGATAGCGAATGATTTCATAGATCGTGCCTCCCGAGTATCATGATTAAGTCTATTATAAAGCACAGAGAAAAACAGTGTTTAACCAGCGGGCGCGGAACTCAGGGAGGATATAATTCGCGGCGACGTCCGGCAAACAGGCAGAAAACGCATGCCTTAACCTGATAAGTCAATCGGCGGACAGTGTGAAAACGTAATATTTTGCCGTTCGTGTATCTGCCTTTCTTAAGTCCGCAACTGGATACCGGACATACAAAATGCACCTTTGCAAAGGGCGTTTTTTTAATGATGAAAAGGCCGTAAAATAACCCTGCATATCAAAAGTGCGAGACTAGATGGGGCTATATATTCTTGCTTTTAGGTTAAATTTTTATTCCAATTATATTACTGGCCTGCTTTCGCTGAATTTTTCTCTCTTACCAAAATTATTTTTGTCTTTTTTTTCCCAATGGATTGCCGCATGTTCAAGGCGGACATCATTTCTGCTTTTCCTTGAGAAATGATCCTTTTCTTTTAAAAATGTGAGCATCTCAATCAGCCCATCGAGATATGGACTTTTTAAAAAATAATATTGCCCGGGACAATCTTCTTCGAACCTCAGTAATCGTCTCTAAGATCGAAGCAATTTTCCCCCTGATTCTTGGATGATCGTTTTCGAACCCGAGGTGAGTGTCTCTGAGTTTAAGGCTGACAGGAGTTTCAGCATTTGCCTATCGGCTGTGCAGCGACAGTGACTGTTAAGATCATCCATTAAAAAATGTTTAAAGCAATAACTTGGCGAACATAATCGTCAAAATAGGAGGAAATCAGGAGCAGATCAGACGAAAATGTCGATTTACAATAATGTAATAGAGAATCTATTGATTTTGTAACGCTTACATATAAAATAGGTTTGTACCTATAAAATTGTTAGTAGTAAGGGAGACGTAACTAATGAATCAATTACAACCACCAATTCACGCGGGCTGGGCATGGCATTTCGGTTGGTTGAATCTATCTGTCGCTGACATCGTCGTCGTCGCTCTCATGCTGATCGTATTTGTTCTGGCGCTTGTTATTCCGTTTCCCGGGGGACGAGAAAAATGAGCAAAAATATGACACGCGGTGTTCGGAATTGGATTGACAGAAATCTGCCGATGAAGCATTTGCTTCCCGACACTATGCCCGCTTATGTAAACTCATACGTCTATTTGTTCGGCATTCTGACGCTTGGATCATTTGTCTGGCTGATTGTGACGGGAACGGTACTGGCTATTTTCGGACCGCAGTGGTGGCATCTTTCGGCTGTCGGCCATTTTTTCAACAGTATGCATTTCTGGTGCGTGCAGGCATTCTTTTTCTTTATGGTACTGCACCTGTGGGCCCAGTTCTTAATGGCTTCCTGGCGCGGCGGACGTCATTGGATCTGGATCGGCGGATGGTTAATGTTTCTCGTATCCCTCGTTGCCGGACTGACCGGCTATCTGTCGCAAAACAATTTTGATTCGCAGTGGATCGGCGTTCAGGGTAAAGATGCGATCAACTCAACGGGGTTCGGAGGATTCTTCAATGTACTGAACTTTGGCCAGATGTACGGACTGCACATCTTTGTCATTCCATTCGTGCTCTTTTTACTGCTGACTTTCCATATTCTGCTTATTCGGATACATGGCGTTGTTGAGCCGATGGCGGGCAAGAAGGGGGACGAAATACGTGGAAAAGCCAATTCGTGATTATCCGAACGACCGCTATCCGCAGGTTCAGTACGACCTGGTTCGTGAAATGCTGATTGCGCTCGGTGTGGTCGGTGTATTGATTATTATCCTTGCAGCGCTCTTTTCCTCTCCGGACGTTCCGGCCCTGACGTCGAAACAAGTCACCCAGCAGGCGCCGAAGCTGCTGGTACAGACAGCGCTTGACGATTTATCAGGACAGGATCCGATTTCTTCATACGGACCTCCGTATAATAATACGCCGGACGCCTCTCAAAAATTAGGATTTTTCTCCCCTCAGTCATGGGCAGGTGTCCGGATTCCGGTCAATTCGGCAAAAACAGAAGTCCTCGGACCTCTTGAAAAAATTGTTCCGTTTAAACCGGCCTTGAAAAATTCACTCGATATGTGGAACGCGGCTTCGTCCAAACAGCAGACGGCCTGGACGACGGCCGCCTCCAAAGGCCTGGACAAGGCGTCCGTCACGTCTACCAGCATTAACTGGCTCGGGAATCAGTCGGACTACGGGCCTCTGCCGCAGATCATCAATGAATATCTGCTGCTCGGCCATAGCGGTCTCCTCGAATCTGCTGCTGACAGTTTCGGATCGCCGATGCCTGAGACTGACCGGACGATTTCCCTGTTGCTTCTGCAGGATCAGCCCGACGCACAGTATGCTGATCAGCTGGACATGATGGGAGACCAGTGGGGCATTATCAAGGAAACCGGAAACTACCCGGGAGCTGTGTGGCTGTGGTTTTACACGCTTTTGTACCAAATTCCTCCCTTTAATGGATCCAGCTCCGCCGATTTGCTGGTTGTCATGACGGTGGCCATTGTGACACTGATTCTTATGCTCATTCCGTTTATTCCGGGTCTTAGATCGCTGCCACGCCGGCTTGGTCTATACCGCCTGATCTGGCGCCGTTATTACCGGGAAATAGCGACGGAAAGCGTAAAGAAATGAAACGGCGTCCGGTATTTTTGCCGCCGATCTGGCTGGCCTTACTTTTGTCTGCTGTCGGGATCGTTGGTATGAATCTACTCTACACAAGTATTACAGATGGTGGATTGATAAAAGGGATGATCGGCGCGCTTCTCCTTGTTACAGCGATGGTTGCGGTGGGAACACCGCTTGCATTTGCCCGAATGCTTCGCAAGGAGATTCGCGAAAAGCGCAAGCTATAAGAGCCGCTCGAACAAGTTTCCCGCTTATAATTTAAATATTCGAAGCCTTTTAAAAGGCACTCGACGCACGTTAAAGCGCCGGGTGTCTTTGTTTTAGGCGGATGATTCTGAGGCTTATGACTCGGCCGCTGCCTTATTGTGAAACAACCGAAAAGCAGGTGATGAAAAGGTTTCGAAGCGTTCTTATTCAGAGCTGAGCATCAGACGAGTAATGAGAAGCGAATCTAGTCAAGATCTCACCTTTCATTTATAATAGTTTATTATCGAACAGATTATCTATAAACTAATTAACAGGAGTGATTTGCATGAATTTAAATTTTACTGATCCAAAGATTAAACAGGCAATAGACGGTTTAACAATTGCTCTTGGCTATAAATAAAACAACAGCTCGAAAGACGGAGAACGTTCCACGATTGATAAACCAGGCGTGACAACCGGTAAACGGTTACAACAGTCGATAAACCAGGCATCGCTCCGAAAAAAGAATGAATCGCTTTAAAGTAGTGAACGATCGCCCCGAAAAAAGAATGAATCGCCCGAAAGCAGCGAGTTATCGCCCTAAAATGGTCTCGATTCGCCCTGTTCTGGCGGAGTATCGCCCTCTCAGGAGTTTATCGCCCCGAAAAATGAAGGAATCCCCCGAAAGCAGCGAGCTATCGCCCTAAAATGGCCTCGATTCGCCCTGTTCCGGCGGAGTATCGCCCTCTCAACAGTTTCTCGCCCCGAAAAATGAAGGAATCCCCCGAAAGCAGCGAGTTATCGCCCTAAAATGGTCTCGATTCGCCCTTTTCTGGCGGAGTATCGCCCCGTCAGGAGTTTATCACCCCGAAAAAAGAATGAATCGCCCGAAAGCAGCGAGTTATCACCCTAAAATGGCCTCGATTCGCCCTGTTCCGGCGAAGTATCGCCCCATCAAGAGTTTATCGCTCCGAAAAAAGAATGAATCGCCCTAAAACAGTGAACGCCCCGAAATGGTCTCAATTCGCCCTGTTATGGCAAAGTATCGCCCTCTCAAGAGTTCATCACCCCGAAAAATGAATGAATCGCCTTAAAGTAGTGAACGATCGCCCCGAAATGGTCTTGATTCGCCCTATTATGGCAAAGTATCGCCTCATCAAGAGTTTAAACCGAAAGTAACAACCGAAAGACTCCCCGTAATGGTTGATTGAATCAATCTGATAGAGCCTTCTGTTCTGATTATTTTCACTTATCCGTTTACTGCCGATTCTTTGATCGTTACTATTGATTTTTTGCGCTTAACTGTTGATATTTTGTTCTTTGCTGATGATAGCCTGTGTTTCCCGGCGATTTCCGCCACGGTTCACAGGGATACACGGCAGGCCGAAGAAAAAGATCGGGCGTTTCCGCCATTTAACGCCTGTCCATGCAGGATATCCCCCTTTTCAGAAGAATAAACCGCCGGCCGCATGAACATTCAGAGGAATAGATTGCCGCTCGTGCAAACCGATCGCTTTTCAGAAGAATAGACAGCGCCTTCACGCCGCGGCCCGGCTGGATACATGAACCGAGGGGATAATCGAGTAAATAACTAAAAAGATAGATGAATCACAAATGGTGCCTGCCTATTCGGTTGAATAAAACAGAGATTACGGATCCGACGGCCGCTTTGCCATTAAGTCTGAATCAGTAAATAGTTGTCGTCCTTCAGCTTTTTGCATTTTTTCTTCAATTGGGCCAGCCTTTCCGTTAAATCCGGCACGCTGGCAAAGTCGCGGCTTTGCACACGGATTCCGGCAGCAGAAGTGGTGATCAGTGAGAATCTTTCAATGACGCCCCAGCGGTTTTCGGCGATAATATAGCCGTTAGCTTTGTCGCTCGGGTTATAATAATGCAGAACTTTCCGCTGAAATTCTGAACTGACAGCGTCGCAATAACTTTTCAGATTCTTATCATCGAGAATGACAACGAAGTCGTCCCCTCCTACATGTCCGACAAACTGGCCGGGAGGAAGGTGAAGCACAAGAATATCCGCCAGAAGCTTGATCACGCAATCGCCGTTTTCAAAACCGTAGATATCATTGTATTCTTTAAAGTGGTTAATATCGAGGTAAAGGATACCGAAAGCCTTTTTTTCGGAAAGACACATTCTTATTTTTTGCTCGATCACGAGATTGCCGGGGAGTCCCGTCAGCGGATTTTCATATTTAGCCTTGACGACTTCTATCTCCGTTGTCTTCTGCAAAAGGTTCTTGATTGTCACCGTCCCGAGATATTTGCCGTCCTTAGTCACGACAATGAAATCGTACAGTTTTTCCTGCGGACGCGACATGGCCGCCTTCGATACTTCGTTAATCGGCGTCTGATAATCGACCGCTATGAATTCAGTATCCATGAGCAGCGATACCGGCTGATTCTGATACAGACTGAATCCGAATTGCCCGCTTAATTGCAAAGTCAGATGTGATTTGGTGATGATGCCGATGACGTGCCCGTTTTCTACGACGCAGAATCCGAAAGCATCCGGATTTGCCTTTAATTTATTATAAATGTCCTCTACTTTCGTTTCTCTTGAGACGATCTCGGACTGTGTGCAGATGTTTGAAATGTAGCTATTTGCGCTTGGCGACCCGAAAACATTATTTTTCCTTTTATGGCAATTGATAATCACAGTTCTGATATCATCGTCGACAGTTTTCAGTTGTTCGTTCGGTTTCTGGAGAAAAAATCCCTGTGCATAAGGAACTCCCAAATCAATCAGAATCGTCAGTTCCGATTCCGTTTCAATTCCTTCGGCAATCAGGTGAATATTCGAAAGACGGCAAAATTCGGTCATGCCTTTGATCAAAGCAAAGTTAAGCCCGCCGAGGTCGATGTCGTGAATCAGGCGCCGATCCAGTTTAATATAATGGGGGTGAATTGCGTTTATTAAATTTAAACCGGAGTACATTGCTCCTGCGTCGTCAATGGCGATCTGAAATTGTTCCGATTTAGAATGGTCAATGGCTGCTTTGAATTTTTCAATATCCGGGATGGAGTTGCGCTCTGTGATTTCGAAAACAATCCGGTTCGGTTCTAGACCGTATTGTTTCAGAGAGTGCCTGGCAAAGCTGAGAGAAAACTGCTCATGACTGATTATGATCGGGCTGACATTAAGAAAAAGTTTCGAATCACCGGAGAATGCCAGCCTGTCGCGGAAACTCTGCAAGGCTGTCGATCGGCAAAGCTGATCCAGTTTCCATAAGCGGTTGCATGTCCGCGCTGCGCGAAACAAATCTTCGGGATTCGTCAAATCCGTCGGGCAGGTGACCCGGCTCAGTGCCTCGTAACCGCATACCTCCCCGTTGCGCAAAGAGACAATCGGCTGGAAGACTGTTTTGATGTGTTTACCACGAATGATTTTATCCAATTCTCCGACAAATTTTTGCTTCATGGTTCATCATTCCCGAGCTTTCTCCTTTTTTAATCATAATTATACCTCGGTAAGTAAAATTTACTAATACGAAAGATGTTAATTTTATGTAAACCGGACCCTTACTTTTGGTTCTCCTTATGTGATCAACCGGATCGCTTCGGTCATTGTAGTCATCGGATCATTGAGCCGGATATTTAACAGCCGAATATTAGAGAATCATTTGGCAGGGGCCATGGTTCCTAATATTTTGAAATCTGCTGATCCATTCGATCGTTTTGAAAAAGGCGCGGCCGTATGCAATCGTTTCCCGATCCGATGCAGAAGGCTGATGTTATCCGCTTTTCCGTTCTGTGAAGGCGGGATCGGTTTACGGTAATCGTGATGAAAATTTTAGAATACTTTTGGGGAAAATAGCCGGATGGCCGTTCACGGGTATGCCGTCCCGGATCCGCTGCATCTAAAACTCACTCAATTTAAACCTGAACGCTTTAGTGCTATGATGACAGTAACCATTTAGAATTGGGGGATGATACATAATGAAACAGGGAACAACGATCCTAACTCTGGATAACGGCTACCACCTTTGGACGAATACTCAGGGGAGCGGCGATATCCATTTGCTTTGCCTGCATGGGGGCCCGGGCGGTACGCATGAGTACTATGAAAATTTTGCTCGGAAACTGGCGGAACAGGGCCTGAATATTCAGGTTCATATGTATGACCAGCTCGGCTCTTTTTATTCCGATCAGCCCGATTATTCCGATCCCGGAACTGCCGGGAAATATTTAACCTATGATTACTTCCTGGACGAAGTCGAAGAAGTCCGGCAAAAAATGGGCCTGGATCACTTTTACCTGATCGGCCAAAGCTGGGGCGGCTTGCTTGTTCAACTGTACGCCTTAAAATACGGCTCGCATCTCAAAGGCGCGATCATCTCATCGATGACGGATAACATCGACGAATATGTTGCCAATATCAACAAGATCCGGGAAAAGGCCCTGCCCGCCGATGCCGTCGCGTTTATGAAACAATGTGAGGCAACAAATGACTATGATAACGAGCGTTACCAGGGCTACGTTGACATTCTTAACCGGGGCTACGTCGACCGCCGCCAGCCGCCGGCCATTTCCCACCTGATTGATACGATGGCGGCCCCCGTCTACAACGTTTTCCAGGGCGACAACGAATTTGTAGTTACCGGGAAACTGCGGGAATGGGACGTACGCGATCGGCTGAAAAACATAACCGTTCCCACACTGGTAACATTCGGAGAGCACGAAACGATGCCTCTTTCTGCCGCCCGGCGGATGGCTGAAACGATTCCCCACGCCCGGCTTGCCACCACACCGGATGGTGGGCACCACCATATGATCGACAACGCTCCGGTCTATTTCGATCACCTGGCCCAGTTTATTAAAGACGTCGAGGCGGACCGCTTTAATGATTGACGGATAGCTGAAAGAAGAGGCTGTCCCAAAAGGTCGGCCGGTCCGTGTTTTAAAAAATTAACGACACTGCCTCATCGTTGATAGATTTCCCTTTGGATTGACAGATGAATCATAAAATCTGCTCATCTAGAGGGAATTTTATGTTCACAAGAATCTTTTATCGATGCGAAAAAAACAGGCCCCGTGCTCTGTGTATTCTGCTGAGCGGTTAAACCGTTGGCAGGGGAATCAGGAATGCGGTGGAAAAATACAGCCTTTTAGGAAACTATCGGCCGTCAAGTCGCCTTCAAAAAAAGCCATGCTGCGGTTTGTTTAGAAAAGTTTCCAGCCGGTCCCGGGGATTCTTCAATAAGCTGTTCCATTAAAATAGGAAGATCGGCAGGTTCTTTATTTTATCTCGCGATCTTTATTCCAGATGTAAGGACAGAATAATGCCGGATTTCCGGGAGAAACATAAGCGCAGATTTCATTTGCCTCCTTTTTCGATATCGTTCTGTTAAAATGCTGAGACAGCCATTTCTCCATATGTGCATCGAATAATACCGAACTTTCTTCTGTATTTTTAAATGGATAATGGAGGTCCAGCGATAATGTCAGAAAAAGAAAATTTGCTTTTTTGTCGCTGATTCCCGAAACTTCCTTAACATTGGCGACAAAAACGTGATAATCCATCGAGCTTCTTAACAGGTCGGCTGCAGAAGAGTACTTGTTTTCTATGATCGTCGACAGTGAAAAAATGTAATCGGTCATCTTTTGCGGGAAACGGTGAAGCGCCGGTTTTTGTGCAATCGCATCTTTGACCTTGTCACTATTCCGTGTGATCCACTGCGGATGAAGACGCTCCATCCCGATTCTCTTTCCAAGCTCATAAGGCAGATTCCAGGCTGCTTCCATTTTTACCGACTGATCGGCAACAATGGCTATCAGTAGTGCAAAACTGTTATTTTCCACTAATTTCCTGCTTTCCGGGGACATGTGAATATGATTCAGCAGGGATTCAGGCTTGTCCCTTTCAAAGCTTTTCTTCAGTTCCTCTAATTCAATAGACGGGATCGCACGATTTTCTTCTGATCTTTGATTTGTTTTCACATGATTGCCTCCGATCGAAAAATCTTCTCAAGTCAGTAAGGAACGGATAAAATCGAAAAAATCCGCCGGCCGGCGGCTGCGCCGCAGCAGCGATTCAGTCATCGGTTGAAATAACGGGTCTTGCATGGCGCCCGTCGCGGAAAAATATCTTCCGTCGTGAGACTGAATCGGCTTTTGCGGAAAGATTTTGCCGCCGGCCGCCGTAAGAATTGTTGGCTTTCATATATGGGCGTTTTGAAGTTCCCGGCAAGGTACCGGCCGTTGAGAGAATAGATCCGGCCTTCACGAAAATGTACGGGCGCTCCAGGAATAGATCCGCCTTTACGGAGCCCGTTTGATGATACAGAATCCATCTTCGATACCGGCAAGTTTTTATTCCGGATGGTCCTTAACTGCTGCTCCGTCCGGCATCAGCGAAGCAGAAAAAAAGCGGCAAGGATAAACAGCAGCCAGTAGGGGAACCAAAGCACCGCGTACAGAGAAACGGCCAGTGCCGCTTTCCAATCGTGCGGTTTTTGTCCGGCCAGGTGCGGCATGAACCCCATATAAAGCACGACTGATAAAATGGCCGCCCAGAAAAATCCCTTGGAAATCCATTCAACCGGTACACGCAGCAGGACCGCCGCCCTATAAGGCTGAAAAATCATAAACGTCATCACAAACAGAAGAAAGCCGTACAGGCAACTAAACAAATTAAGCTTCAGCAATGACTTCCGGTGCATGGTAGATGCTCCTTGAAAACATACTTAGATTCATATTGGTTCTTATACCAAGAGTATACCCGATCGTTAATGGCTTGCATAAATAAGAAAAAATAAAGCGGAATCTAAAGAAATTATGCAGGGAAAAGAGAACCCATTCAAGTTTACAACTTAATCCGGACATGCTGCTGAGATGCTTCTTTGCGCAGCCGTTCCAGAATAGAAGAAAGGCTTCATGTCGTGCTGGATAAACCGAGGCTTCATGTGACTTCGGCTAATTATAAATATCTTCAAGTATTGGATATTCTTGAAAACAAGGGCAGGTTCTATCTGAATGATGAAGATCTTCATCAAAAGGTCAACCGATTTATTATCGATAATCATATGGATTTTGGAAAACTGGTCGGGCTGGCGAGTAAAGGGTACCCAAATATCTTCTTAACCCTAGCTGTGGAGACACGCGTATGAAGCTTCATCTGGATAAAGGGTATTCAAGAAAACGAGTAGATGGTACGGAATCAAGTTTTTTCCTCAAACAATAGACCAAAATGCAATGAAAAGCTCAAAAGGCCTCGGCGAAGAATCCTTTTGAGCTTTTCTATTTTTTATTTAGGGATGGATGCCGAATCACCGACATTTTTCTGAAGTAAGGAAACACTGCTCCATGCCTTCGAGAGATTGAATCAAACCTTTGATGACCGGGCACAGATTGCACGGGAGATCAAATTATGTGCCTATGACCGGTCGCGTCATCAATTAATTCGTTCGCAGACTTTTAATGAGATACGCGGGGATGCAACGCAGAAATCATCTATCATAGATGTGCTGAATTACGGACTTTACCGTTACAGTCGGCAATTCGGATCTGAAAATTATGGCATCCCCTTCTTGAAATTGTACGAACAATATAGCACGAGAGATTTAGGACCACTGATCAATTTTGAGAAAAAATTAAGTGCCTTCAGAGGATCCACGATTCCAAATGGAAACGATTATTATCTGTTTATTGATTTAAATAAGGATGAGGACCTAAAGGACAGTATGAAATATAAAGACAAGTTTATCAGTCCAATGGTTTTTCAATGGGAAACGCCGAATTCAAACAGTCAGGAGAGCAAACAGGGACAGAGGATCATCAATAATAAAAAATACGGAATCAATCTTTATCTTTTCGTTCGAAAGTTTAAAGTCATTGATAACAATACTGAGCCGTTCATTTATCTTGGCAGGGGCGATGTCACGGCTTACCATGGCAATAAGCCGATCACGACAGAAATTACGCTGCATCATGAAGTGCCTATGCCCTTATATCTGGAATTTACTACAAAAACATAATGGGATGAATTTGATATCCGTTATACTTTGCGCATATGGGCCGACCGGCGACATCTGACAATTGGTAGCTTGAGGGTGATAACATTTCAGGCACTCCCCTCCCTGATTCCTTTTAGGGGTGCCGAGTCCAAAAAAGTGCTCTGTTTGATAGTTGACGTCCTTTAATGGCTTTGCTGCTTCCCGTTCATGTGATATTAACTGACTGAAGCCGTTCGGTATGATTGCAGCAGCGAACTATTCAAATGATTTAGTACGATTATGGATGCCGGACAGAATAGTGTTTACTTTTGCAGACGTTGGAATTAATGATGCCTGTTTTTATTCGCCCAAAAAACGGATTTTTCGGTAATATCAAATAAAAAATAGATAATGAAATAAATGATTGTACAGGATTTACGGAAATATCGTTTTTATGGATTGCTTTTTAAACGAATTGTGGGTATACTGTGAATGAAGAAGCATTGGATATGGAGGCTTTTCTATGCTGATTATGTTTAAAGTAAAAAATTACATGTCTTTTAAAAACAATGTCATCTTCGATTTGCGGGCGACTTCGTATAAACAGCACCCAGGCCATGTTTTAAATATCTCACCGGATTTGAAACTGTTGAAAACGGTTGCCATTTATGGTGCTAATGCTTCGGGAAAATCCAATCTGATTTCAGCGCTGTTCTTTTTTGAACAATATATTTTTGAACAATTCATTAATAGTCAGGAAAATGAGAAAGCTGATTTTGCAGAAAAAAAATTAAAAGTAAAGATGGAACCGTTTCTTTTGGCCGATAAAATAGATGCTGCTTCTGAATTTGACATTATATTCTGCCACAATGGAAAACGGATCCAATATGGGTTTGAATGCACCTCAAAGGAAGTACTGGAAGAATGGTATTACATTAATGGCAAAAAAGTATTTGAAAGAAAAAAAGATAAGCTTACGTTCGGAAAAAATTATGAAAAAATATTGAAAATTTATTCAAGGGTACCCTCTGAACGGTTGTATCTTTCAGTACTCGATTACTTTTTGGAAAAACAAGAGAAAGAGCGAGTTCTTAAAGATTTTATTGACTTTTTTATGAATGAATACAATGTCTATTTAGAAATCTTATTTGAAGCAAGTGTAAAAAAAGTCGCCGGTGCGGTTCGTTTAAATAAAAAGTTAGTCAATAGTGCTGAATTTAGAGCAAGAGTAGAAAACTACCTGAGAAAAATTGATGTCGGGATCCGCGGGCTTGATGTTCAGACAAAAACGATCCTGGATGAGAACAGCGGAAAAGAAAAGAAGGAAAAAGTGATTAAAACAATTCACAACGTTTTTAATGAGGAAGGACAGATTGTCGGGAAGCGGTGTTTTGATCTGCCTCAGGAATCGACTGGTACCCTTCGCTTTCTTTCCTATATACAGAATGTCATAGAAATGACAGAGCAAGATGGTGTATTTATAGTAGATGAAATGTCTGCCCGTCTACATCCACTATTAACAAAACTCATTGTTGATATTTTTCAATCCAGTCGGAATACAAAGGCCCAGTTAATTTTTACAACGCATGATATTTCATTAATGAATAAAGAACAATTTCGAAGAGATGAAATATTTTTTGTAGAAAAAAATGAGAAAGGTGAATCCTCACTTCATGCGTTATCCGATTTAAAAGATGTCCGTGAAGATGCGACCTTTAATAAAGCATATTTACAGGGAAAATATGGCGGAATTCCTGTATTTCATTATGATGAAATTTTAGGCGGTGAAAGGGATGGGAAGAACTCGACTTTCTCGGGAACGTCTGACTGAAATAAAGAAAGTAAACATCGGACGCATTCTCATTTTTTGTGAAGGGATGACCGAAAAGCTATATCTGGATTATTTTGCAAAGATTATTAACAGGAATAAATTCACTGATATTCATATTGAGACTCAGTCGGCTGATGGTAACTCAAGAACTGTCTATAAATATGCTGAGGAATTTCTAGAAGAAGAAGACCATAATCGGGAATACAGTAATTATCAAAAATATCTTGTTTTCGATTGTGATGATCCACCGGATATCCAACAGGTTATTTTAGATATGCAAGGATCAGACAAGGGTTATTCGCTTATAGTATCAAACTTACTATTTGAGCTATGGTTACTCATGCATTTTGAAAGCATCCAGGAAAGAATGGGAAAGAAGGCTATTTATGAACGTTTTCTCTTTTTAACCATAGGAGCTTTGAATGTTCATGAGTTTCAGGAAATCCGGACGACAGCCTGCATTTAATAGCTGTAAGATCAATTGAAAAGGTTTCATAGTCATAGTGGCTTTTATAGAATGGTTTTTCGGCGCTGATGGTACATTTAAGTTCTTCATTGATTTCCCGTTCGATGGCCTGAGCGGGATTTTCGCCCTTTTGAATCTTGCCGCCCGGAAATTCCCAGTGATTAGATATCGACATAGTCGGCGAACGCAGGGCGCATAAAATTTCCTGATTCTCGTTTTCGATAATTGCCGCGACAACTGAAAGCGTTTTCCTCATCATTATCACCTCGAAGCATAGGGTACACGTTCGATTATACCGCATTTTTCAGCTTTTCTATCTGCATTTGATCGTCAATGAAGCCCATCGTGCAACCAGTCCGAGTTAAAACTTTAAGCCAGACTTTCTATTAAGCATGACGGCAGCGCCCTGAACGGCGGTGCAATCATGGCGACATTCGGTCTGCCTGGCAGTAACATTGCTGCTGAGGTTCGGCCCATCCGTTCCCTTTCCCGAAGCCAAAAAAGGGAAGCGCTACGCATCAAAGCGGTAACCGGCGCCCCAGACCGTGATGATATACTGCGGATTTGACGGATCGGTTTCGATTTTTTCTCTGAGTTTGCGGATATGGACCGTGACGGTTGCCAGATCGCCCATGGAATCAAGGCCCCAGATTCGCTCAAACAAGTGCTCCTTGCTGAAGACATGATTGGGATGCATGACAATGAAGAGAAGCAGATCAAATTCCTTGGCTGTCAGCTCGATTTCCTTTCCGTTAACGTAAACTTGCCGGGAATCCTTATTTATTTTTAGACCGCGAAAGCTGATCGTGTGCGCTTGTTTTCTGCCCGACAGCCTTTCATATCTGGCCAGATGAGCCTTCACCCGGGCTACGAGTTCTCCCGGGCTGAACGGTTTGACGATGTAGTCATCGGCACCGAGGCCGAAACCGCGGATTTTATCGATGTCTTCTTTCCTGGCTGTGACTAAGAGGATCGGGATCTCTTTCGTTTTTCGGACCGTTCTGCATATGTCAAAACCGTTCGTCCCCGGCAGCATCAAATCGAGGATGAGCAATTGATAGTCCCTGTTCAATGCGCTCGTCAGGCCGCCGTCTCCCGTTGTTTCAATATCTGTCTCGAATCCGTTGATTTCCAGATAGTCCCGTTCCAGTTCGGCAATGCTTTGGTCATCCTCGACAATCAATACACGTTTCATTGCGGATCCCCTTTTTGAATCTGGCCTTTTTTGATCGTGAAACAGATTCTTGTCCCTTCGTCGACGGTACTTTCCGCCCATACTTTCCCGCCGTGATCTTCCACCATCCGTCTGACGATGGCAAGGCCGAGCCCGCTTCCGCCTGTTCCGCTGTTTCGGGCCGGATCCGCCCGGTAAAAACGATCGAAAATAAACGGAAGCGCCTCTTCTGAAATGCCTGAACCATTGTCTTCAATCACGACTTTGGCAGCATCCTCGGTTTCGCTGAGATCTATCTGAATTTTTTTCTGTTTTTTATGATTGTATTTTACACTGTTGCCGGTAATGTTGCTGACGACTCGTTTTAGTTTTTCCCTGTCCGCCCATACCGAATAGTCTCCGTCCCCTGTGTGAAAAGTCAGAGAGACACCCTGCTTTTCAAGATCAAACCGTATTTCTTCAGTCAGGTCCGATAAAAATGCCTTCAGATCCAGCTGTTCAAAGTGATAGGGCAGGCGATTCATGTCCAGTTTCGAATACAGGGACAGCTCATCGATCATTCGATCCATATCGATCGATTTTTTGTAGATCGTCGTTAAATAGCGCTCCATCTTCTTGGGTGAATTGGCTACTCCGTCGCGGATTCCCTCGACATAGCCTTTAATAGAGGTGATCGGAGTTTTTAAATCATGTGAGATGCTGGCGATTAATTTGCTCCGATTTTCCTCATACCGGACCTGCTGTTCAATAGAATTTTTTAGTTTACGCCGCATTATTTCAAAGCTTCGGGAAAGTTTGCCCAGTTCATCATGTGTGCCCGAATTAATATGAAAGTCGAGATTCCCTCCTCCGATTTTCTCAGCTGCACGCATTAATGTGTTTACAGGTCTGATGATGCTCCTCGATACAAAATAAGTCAGCGTTCCATTGGTTATAATTAATATCAGGAGAAGGACAAGGAGCAGAATCGGGAAGACGATGAAGGACTGTCCGCCTGCTTCCTGCATATTTCGGACGATAAACAAGGTTGCAGCGGTTCCGTCCGGATAATAAAAGTCGTAGGACAGAACGCGAAAAGGGCGGTGGTCTATCCATAAACCCGGCCACGGATTTGTCGTTTCCGAGCCAAAGGCGGGAAGACTATTCAGAGCTATGTGTCCTAATCCGGAGGACTGAAAGGTTATACGGCCTGTTTTTCTTAGAATCAGCGATGCGTGATGATCGGCAAGACTGCTGCTGATTTTTAATCGGTAGTTCTGATTATCGAGCTGTTCAGGCGCCATGGAAGCCGTCCTTTTCAGTTTGGAAAAATCTTCACTGATCAATCGGTCATTGCGATTGGCGTTTGCCGGGTTCCACGGGACGCCGCCATTGCCTAAAAAAAGATTAATAAGCAGCATAGCGGCGATCATGAACAAAAATACGGGGATCAGAATCATGGCAATATTGGATAGTACCAGCCGCTTACGGATCGACATCATTTCACCCGCTTTCACCTTCATTCTTCATTAAAAACGATCATATCACAGGTCCTAAATTGATTGACAGAAAAGCACCGCTCAGAATGTAAGGCGGTGCCGGTCCGTTTATTTCTTTTTAAGGTTGGCTTTGATTTTATGAAATGCATTCTCATCGATCTCTCCGTTCACATATCTCTTTTCAAGCAGATCCAGTGCACTGTCCCCTTGCCGGCACCACCCGGCCCGCCGGCGCAGCCTTAGAATGTTGAAAATGATAAAAGCAATGATTAGAAAGAGCAGAAAGCCGAACAGCGGGAATGGGAAAAATACTGTGTGATACATATCGGTCACCCCTAAGCATTTATTTGAACTTATCTTCACGTAAAAGAATAACCCGAACTCCTTAACGGCCGCTAAAAGAGATATTAAATAATTCTTAAATCGTGCCTCTGTACGGGTTTTTCGTTCGCGGCGCCGATCGAAATCATTGGAAAACAGATCCGGTGCCCGCACGCTGACCGTTCATGCCGGTTCCCGGGAAAGAACGATAAGATCGGAATGTTCATCGGAGAAGAGATTTTTACATCCGAGCCGTTTGCACCATCTTCGGGAAGAGAAGAAAAACGGGTGCCCCGCACGCCAGATACTTAATCTTTCCCGGTTTTCATTCTCAGAAGCTGACGCCCCTCTTTGTTTATCTAAAATTGCAATAACGAGGCAATGGACCGGGAGGGGTAAAAAAAGAACGGCCCATTTCTCGCTTTTTAGCTGTTTGCGAACATTTGATTTATTACTGCTTTGCATTAACTTTATTCTGGTATTGTACATTCTTGTTAGTATTTTATGAATTGTCTATAAACGGCTGATATTATTCTGACATATGCACAGCGTCATTGTTAATACCTAATCATTCTTATACAAACCATGCTTTCTCATTTTTCCTTTTTCACTTGAGTGGAAAACGGAACTGTACCTATCCGGGGGAGTTCAGAGCCCGTCTGGAAGATCCGGATCCAATCGGAAATTCTTCCGGATTGAGTTCTTATTACCTGAAATACTGAGGAGTGAATGGAAACGTTATGAATGCCAGAGGAGCGGCAAAAAGAATGGTTATTCTTTCCCTCGCCGTCGTGATGTGTCTCAGCGGGGCCTTAATAACCGATGCAACGGCACCAAGAACAACATCGAATGGGATAACTGCTCCCTATTTAATGATTACCGAGCTCGAAACGACGAATGGGCAAGGCGGAAAGTTCGTTGAGATTTACAACAACAGCAATGAAGAGATCAATTTATCCAACTATGCACTCACGATCCGGCCGAAAAGCATAACCAATCAAACGAGTTCAATCCCCTTTCCCGAAGATTCATTTATAAAAGCGGGCGCAGTTAAAATATTAAGCGAAATCGGCACGGACTACAGGAAAATAAATCAGATTTATGGGACACGCTTATCTAAGAATGACGTCGTTTCAATGATAACGGCTGATGCCTTGAACGCAAAGGATTTTTCCATCTCGAAAACAGATACTCATGAAAAGGTGGTTGCTGCAGCCGGCGCTAATACAGCGCAGGGACAATCGGTTGCGTACCATTATGCGAATCAAAAAGATAATGGGAGGACTCCGCTTATGTCTGTCTGGAAGGACCGGCAAAAAGCTACGCCCGGTACTGTCGATCCCGGGCAAATTCCTTCAGCGAAAACGAATCTGCCTGGATCCCTACTGGCGCCTGTCCTGCAAATGACTCCAGTTCAATCTGTTTCTCCGGCAAAAGCGCAATTCGAAGCGGCGGTGTCCGGAGAAACTGCTTCAGATCATGCCGCCCCGCTGAAACTGACCCTGTACTATCGTACTCAGCGGGGTACGCCCTATCAAAGCCAGGCGATGGCTCTCGTAAACGGAACCGGCAGTCCGTATAATCCTTTGGGCACTTATAAATATTCGGCCACTCTGAAAAAAGATGTTGTCAGCGGTGCCGCCCAGGTAGAATATTATGCAGTGGCGAGCGACGGAACGCATACGGTAAGAGCGCCTTCGGGAGAGGCCGCCTATAAAGCAAAAGTCCTTATTGCACCGGCAGCGAAAGCAGTCGCGGCTGCGCCGGGAACGGGCACAGCAAAGCCGAGCGCTGCAAATGGTACCGCACCTTATCTCATGATTACTGAGGCTGAAATAAATAATACGGCCGGAAAAGAGTTTGTGGAGATCTACAATAACAGTCCGTCAGATATCAATCTCTCCGATTATGAACTGCGTTACTGGTACGGCAGTGCGACGAGCGGTTACAACGCCATGCCGTTTCCAAAGGGAACAATCATCAAGTCGGGAGGTTTTAAAATCTTATCTGATCCTAATATGGATTATGCGAAACTGAATCAATTTTACGGTTCGCATTTGTCAGCGAATGATCTAATACCCATGGTCAGTGCCGGACTGGCATTTAATAACAGAGGCTTCGCCATAGCCAGAACCGGTACCGGCGATATGGTGGTTACCTCGGCATATTCCGGCGGCGATGCAGTAAACGGGCAATCGTTGATGTTTAATTATGCCGGTGGGAAAGATGCGTTCGGGAACCTGATGCTGTCGCACTGGAAAGAGAAACAGACACCGACGCCGGGTATTGTGAATCCGCAACAGATTCCCCAGGCGAAAGCAGGTCTTCCGGATTCTCTGCTTTTGCCGAAAGTTGAGTTCACGCCGAGTCCATATATCAAGCCGGCAGATACTGCATTCACGGCAACTGTTTCAAGAATCGCTGCTGTGGGCAATAGCCGGCCATTGAGAGTAACAATGTTTTATCGCACCCGCTCCAATTCATCTTACAGCAGTCGGTCGATGAATCTCTCAGGCACCGACACGGGCACGTCCGCCCCTCTCTCACCTCAGAAATATACGGCAACACTGAAAAAGGATGTGTTAAGCCATGCCTCACAGATTGAATACTATATTGAAGCAAGCGACGGGGCACATCTTTCGAGATCTCCATCGGGGCAGAATACTTATAAGACCGGAATTGGCGTCAATAAAAAACCGGCGGTCAGCGACCTGATGATTACGGAACTCGTTCCGCGGAGCAAGGATAACAAATACAGCTATATCGAACTCTATAATCATTCAAACAGGGATATTAACTTAAAGTATTACAGGATCATCGATCAGGAACGGAATGGAACCAATCATAAGTGGGATATCAGCCGGGACAAAATCATTAAATCCAAATCCACAATGATTGTCTGGGTTAAATCGAGTGCCTCCTGGAATGAGGGAATTGATAAATTTAATGCTGCCTACGGCACACATCTCAGCCATTCCCAGATCGTTACTTTGGCGGCACCCGAAACAATGTATGATGCACAACAGGAAGAAAGACGGATCCTAATCGCGACCGACAGCGGGGATATTAATAACAGAAGGCAGGGACCGGCTGACGGCGTCGGTTCGGCTGCATGGTACGGCGTCAAACAGCCGGAAGCCTTGTTGGGCAGAAGTATTATCTACAGAGCCCCATTTGACGGCACGAACCGGATGCTGGAACTCAATTATAATCAGGATCCGACGCCCGGCACATTGCTGCCTGAACAGATTCCGGATCATACACTGACACTGGTAAATGATACGGCCGCACCGGCAGTTTTCCACAGTCCCCTTGGGGTACAGAATTTTAGTCATTTAGCAAGTTTGCAATTTCGGGCACAAGTAACCGACCGTCAGGCTGTCAAACAGGTTTTACTTCACTATAAAGCCAACGATGCAGCGGATTACCAGACAGTCAACATGATTTTAGCCTCAGATATGAATACCGGCCTTCCTGCCGGCACATACATCAACGATGCATCGTTATCTGCCGGCCGGCTGGTAGGTGCCCATTCCGTGAATTACTATTTTACCGCCTCTGATGGGTACAATGTAACAAAGAGTAAGAATTATACAATGAATTTTCAAGAAGACACAAGAAAACCGCTGGAATTCAATCTTCAAGATAATCAAGCCTTCGCAGCGAACGCTGTGATTCCCGGCCTGCTGATTACGGAAATAGAAGTGAACAATAGCAGAGGGCAGAAATTTATAGAGATTTACAATGCGAGTAAGACCGATATTGATCTGTCCAAATATGAACTTCGTTATTGGTGGGGAAGCGCCGCGAACAGCTATAATTCAATGCCGCTGCCGCAGAATACCATCATAAAATCGGGGGGTGTTAAGGTTCTGAGCGCTTCCGATACGGACTATCAGAAGTTTAATCGGCTGTATAGGACGAACCTGAATGCAGCGGATGTCCTTCCGATTATTACTGCCGGTTTTGCCTACGGCGACAGAGGCGTTGCTATTGCAAAGGCCGATACGAACCAGGCTATTTCAACCGCGGCTTTCAGCGATACCGACGCAGTTGACGGAAAATCACTGATGTATCATTATGCCCTTGAAAAAGATTCAACCGGTGTTCCGCTGATGTCGCACTGGAAAGAGCAGCAAGTCCCGACACCGGGCGCTGTAACACCTGAACAAGTGCCTAAGGCAATTGTGCCGATTATTGCGAACGGTACAGGGGACGTTTCCAATCCGGTTACGATCAAGATTGACGGAAAAACCGTTGATGCACTGCCCAAAGCAAGGCAGAATGCGTATCTTTCCCTTGAATTGGACGGGACCCATGCAAGTGCACAGAATTGCCTGTCTGTTAACGGTTATGATTTAGGCTTCCTGGGGGGCCATAGCAACTACATGCCGTTTATGACGCCGATTCCTGTAAATTATTTAAAGCCGGGTGCCAATACAATCAGAATTACAAGCGGAACAAACGATTCGCCGGTCGATATTGCCGGAGACCACGATGACTTTACCCTCCGGAATCCTTCCGCCATTTTGCCTGACGGCAAGAGTGTAAATTTTACCGATGCAAAGGTTAAAATCGGCGCTGATGCGGCGACTTTTGAAAATGTCGATCCGGGGGCTAAGATCAGCCTGGGAGACGGGAGCGGTAAAAATCCGGCAACGGCCAGAAGATGGCTGGATATGACCTTAATGATCCCGGAAGCACTTTTTATTGATAAAATATACAACCTGGATCTTGCATCGTTAAGTGATGGAATCCATCAGATTTCTGTTTCTTCAGCGAACGGCCGGAGCCGCTCAATCAGGATCACGGTTGATAACTCGGCACCGATCATCCATAATATTTCAGTTAAGAAGGGGGCCCTCTACAACGAAAATGTATTGTTCAATGCCGATATAAAAGATGACGTTTCGGGCATAGGCAAAGAGGAAGCGTCACTTGACGGCATTCCAATTAAACTGAGAACGATGAAAAAGAGCAATGAGCTGTCGGAGGGCGACCATACATTTCTGGTTACCGCCACCGACAAGGCAGGGAATACAACAAGTAAAAAAGTACATTTTACAACTGCAAAAAATAAAATCACAATCGGAAATCTGCCAGATGGAGCAAAAGACGTCGGCCAATCGACCAAGCTAAGTGTTTCCGCCAGCTCAGATGCAAAAACACCGATGAATGTAACTTATTACAAGGCTTATCAATATGACTTTTCGAACAGCAGTCACATTAGCGGTTATACCCATTCGCGCAACAGAGAGATTCCGTCACAGTTGAATCCGGCCGGAGAAATGAAGATAAGCAATGCTGCCCGGAACAATTTGAAAGCCGTTGATGGCAGATATCTCTCCAACAGTTCGACGGATAAATTTCCATATCAGCGCTTTGATTTTCAGACCGCAAAAGATCTGAAAGCGAATGATTCGGTTGAGGTTCAATGGAGGGGTCATACGCTGAATGGCAGAAATATTATTCTTTATGCATGGAATTATAAAACTGAAAGCTGGCAGGAGGAGGCAAGAGGAAACGGGTCGAAAGATTTTAATTTAACAGCAAAGGTCAGCGCCGGCGATATGGTGAAGAACGGCATTGTCCATGTACTGATCGAAGATCCGATTGCGCAGGCGGCGGCAGCGCAGACAACGGATCCTGCATTCACATTTGCCTGGTTTTCCGATCCGCAATATTATGCCGAAAGCTATCCGGATATTTATTCTTCGATTGTCAGCTATATTACCGGTCCCGCCAGACGGCAGAAGAATATTGTCTATACAATAAACACCGGCGATTTAGTCGATGAGTATAACCTTCCTTATGAATGGGCAACAGTGGACCGGAGTTTTAAAGTTCTTGAAAATGCCGGCATGCCTTATGGTGTGTTAGCCGGCAATCATGATGTTAATCATCAGAGTGTGAATTACACCGATTTCTGGAAGTATTTCGGAAGGGACAGAGTAGCCAGGCAAACCGTTTTCGGAGGAGATTACCAGAATAATCGTGATCATTACGACCTTGTTTCGGTCGGCGGATATGATTTTATTATCTTATATCTCGGATGGGATGTAGAGCAGGACTCGATCGACTGGGCAAATAAGATTCTGAAACAGTATCCTGACAGATATGCCATCGTAGCAGCGCATGAATATCTTTCAACGGATGGAAAGTCCTACTCAGGAGACGGACAAAAGATCTGGAAAAATATCGTAGATCCGCATTCGAACGTATTCCTGGTTTTATGCGGCCACTTGCATGGTGTTGCCTACAACCGGGTTACTGCTTCAGACGGCCGCAAAGTTTCACAGATGCTGGCGGATTATCAGAATGCGCGTGAAGGCGGAAGCGGGTATATGAATTTTCTGCAGTTCGACATGGCTCAAAAGAAAATTCATGTGCAAACCTATTCTCCTTATTTAAACAGTGACCACTACTTCGATCCCGGTCAGGAGAATTTTGATATTGATATTTCAGAAATACTGAAATCACCTGAAAAGTCGGTCAATACGGACTATGTCGGACTCAATGTCTACACAAACCAGAAGATCGCAAGTATAAATAATGTAGCCGATGGAGCCCGGGCGGAAGTTCAGTGGAACGGTCTTCGCGGCAGCAGCCGTTATTCCTGGTATGCAAAAGCAGAAGACGGCAATGGAAATGTTGCCTATTCGGGTATTCAGAGTTTCGTTACAGCAGCAGCTCCGAAATCGGAGGATCCGGTTCCGGCTGCGGAAAAGGCCGTTGCAAAAGCAGAACGAAGCCGCGCACAAATCGATGTTGGCAAGGCTCTTGTCCTGGTCGAAATTTTGCCTGAAAGTGAAGCCAAAACGACTTTGATGAAACGGCTTAGCGCTGTTCAGACCCTAATGGATGAAAAACGGAGCCATTGAATCAGCAACCCCGGCTGTAAAGGCAGCAGAAACAAGCCGGCCCCAAATAAATGTTAATGCCGCCCGCATACTTGTCTGACAGCCGGAAAAAATCGGAATTGATGAAACGGCTCGATGCAATTAAGGTTAAAACAAAGAATAATCAATCACAGAATCCGTTTTCCAAAATCAACAGTGCCGGCGGACTGACGCTTCATAGTATAATAAAAGAAAATCTGGAATTCCGGCTGTGCCGATAAAGCCGGCTGGCGCTGCAAGGGGTGCGGCCGGCACTTCACAGTATATAAAGAAAATAGGTATCCCCTCAATCCATGTATCCAATCGGGCCGCGGCGCAAAAACGTCATCGATTCTTCTGGAAAGCGATCGGTTGGCACGGACGCATGGGCGGCAGCCTATTCTTTTGAAGATTCACGTGAACGGCGGTTTATTCCTCTGAAAAAGAGGAATATCTTGCGCGGACAGGCGTTATCTGGCAGAAACGTCTGATTTTTTCTTCGGTCCGCCGGGATTCCTGTAAATCGTGGCTAAAATTGCCGGGAAACGCTAGCGTATCAACAGTAAAAAAACAAAATAGAAAGTAACGAGCTGTCCGGACCGCCCGAAGCAGCGGGCGCGTAAAGGCCATAATGCGCGGAAAATCGACAGCAAGCGGATTGGAAGCAATGAGTGCGAATAATCAGAATCGGAGCAGGGCGAATCGAGGCCAATTCAGGGCGAAAGCTCGCTGCTTTCGGGCGATTCCTTCATTTTTCGGGGCGATAAACTGTTGAGAGGGCGATACTCCGCCGGAACAGGGCGAATCGAGGCCAATTCAGGGCGAAAGCCCGCTGCTTTCGGGCGATTCCTTCATTTTTCGGGGCGATAAACTCCTGACGGGGCGATACTCCGCCGGAACAGGGCGAATCGAGGCCATTTTAGGGCGATAACTCGCTGCTTTCGGGCGATTCCTTCATTTTTCGGGGCGATAAACTCCTGAGGGTGCGATACTTCGCCGGAACAGGACGAATCGAGGCCAATTCAGGGCGATAACTCGCTGCTTTCGGGGGATTCCTTCATTTTTCGGGGCGATAAACTCCTGAGGGTGCGATACTTCGCCGGAACAGGGCGAATCGAGACCAATTCAGGGCGATAACTCGCTGCTTTCGGGGGATTCCTTCATTTTTCGGGGCGATAAACTCCTGACGGACCGATACGGGTCGGCGGCCTGGCTGTATGGATTAGATTTCAGTCCCGTTATCGATCGTTAGTAGCTATTTTTCGGTCGTCGCGTCCGGTTTAACGACCCTCGCTGAAGTTTATGGATCGCGGAAACGCTCTCCGTCTTTCGAGAGATTGACGGTCTCAAGAAAAGTCGATCATCATCTGACAACCCGGCAGGAAAATGAGCTGAAGAGATACTCATAATAAAGAGTATGAGTTTCGTCTTGAGTTTATTGTGAAGGCTACGCTGCTTTGCCGTGAACGGGTGGTTGATGCCTTTGAAGCCATCCATTTCCTCGAAGGGTGATATTCTTTCAGCAGCCGATAGGTTCTCGAGGGCAGCTGATCTTTCGGGCACAACGATTGATAAACTCACGGCAGCAGTTAATTTAACAGGCGACAGACGCGGCGGACGGTTAATCATAAACCGGCCGTCAGCTGGGATCGATATAGCGGCAGCGGCAAATGAGCAAAGGGATTCAAATTGTGCAGATAATGCTGAATTGACCTGTTCCACCATATGATATCAACATAGGGAGCGCTCACTTTGAACTTAAAAGATTTTGAGGATGAAATCGATCCGATTATTCTGGAACGCGGTATGGATTATTATGATTCGGGAAATGTGGGGCGGATAGTAGAACGGATAGAGGAAGGAAAGCCTGATCATTATACTGTTTTGGTTTCCGGAGGCTCGGATTATACGGTCGATGTTATGCTGGACAAAAACAACGAGATTGTCGAAACGTCCTGCGACTGTCCGTACGACTGGGGCCCGTACTGCAAACATCAGGCAGCAGCTTTTTACGCACTCAGAAACAGTCTGGCCGGCGATCGGAGAAAACCTGAGCCGCACAAACATAAAAGAAAACCTCAATCTGATCTGTATGAGGAATTAAATCTGCTTTCGAAAGAAGAGCTGCTTTCGATTATTATCGACCTGGCCAATGAAAATGAGGATATCAAGGAAAGACTGCTCTATCAGCATACTCAGGAGGAAACACTTCTTCGGGAAAGCCGCAAACTTGTTGCCGGCTCTATCCGGCGGGCTGAAGGAAGGAACGGTTTTATTGAATGGAACCGCGCAGATCAGGCGCTTGAGGGTGCCGAAATGGTTCTCGGACAGGTTCAAAGTCAGCTGGAAAATGGAAAAGGCGAGCTGGCTGCTTCATTGTGCCTGATCGTACTCCCGCAAGTGGTGGACATGCTGCAGTACTGCGATGACTCGGATGGCGGACCGGGAGCGGTCATCAATCAGAGCCTGAATATGCTGGCTGAAGCCGTTTCCTCTGCCGAACAGAGCAGCCAGTCCGTGAAAAGGGCTATTTTTAATAAAATTATGAATGAGCTGCAGAACGAGCGGTATGACGGTTGGTCCGATTGGCGCAACCAAATGCTTGATGCACTGATTCCCCTGTGCCGCACCGGCAGTCTGAGGAAGAAGTGGGAAGAAGCGGTTGACCATCTGATTGCGGTGCCGCAAACGGATTCATGGAGTTTACATTATGAGAGGGAGAGACTGCTCTATCTCAAGCTGAAATTGATGGAATTTCTTGAAGAAAAGCAGGATGCCCGTCAATTTCTCTATCAACATATCCGGCTGGCCTCTTTCAGAGAGCGGGCGATCCGGCTGGCAGTCAGCCGCGATGACTGGAAAGAAGTGCTGAGGCTGTGCAAGGATGGCGAAAAGTCGGACAGGAAAGACAGTCCGGAATATGTTGAGAAATGGATGAGATACAGGCTGCAGGCATACGAGCATCTCGGAAATACAAACGGTGAAAAAGAACTGATGCTCCGCTTTTTATACGCAGGAGACTACAGCTATTATGAAATACTTGCCGGTTTATATTCGGCGGAGGAATGGGGCAAAGTCTCAGAAGAAATTATCGCTCATTTCGAGCAGAGTTCCCATCTGCCGGCGGCCTATGTCAAGATCCTGATTCATGAGAAGAGGTATGAGAGGCTGCTTGATTATTGTAAAAACCGTCCGTATGAAATTAAAACGCTGTACGTATATCTGGCCAAACCCTATCCTAACGAGGTCGAGAAGATCTTTGCAGCGTACATCGAAAATGAGGCGGAAACCAGCCGCAACCGCAGCCAGTACCGTCAGGTTTGCTCTATAATCAGAACATTTAAGAAGGCATGCGGAAACCAGGCGGCCGGTGTCTTAATCGGGAGATTGAAACAGCAGTATGCCCGCCGTCCGGCTTTTGTCGATGAACTGAACAAAGTCGGATAAATGTGTTTTTTTCATACTCAGCACATCCGGAACATTCGCAGCGTGTGCCACCGGAAGAATAAAAGCAAAAAAGCATCTCATTGTCAAAAAATTGATTGATGAGGTGTTTTCTTTTTGATAGTGAAGGATGTCAAAATATAGAAGGGCAGATCGGAAAGAGTTGATTTCTCAATCTTCATTTTTGTTTTAATTTAAGTGAATACTTACGAACATTAATTAAAGTAAGGGAGATTTTATCAATAAGCATCCATGACTCTATCGTCCTTGACCCTGTAAAAATAGATTGATTTTATTCTGAAGGTACTTTGATTTTAGGCAGTTAAATTATCAAAGGTAATTTGACAGGGCACTCTATGTGCATAAACAGTAAAAGAATTGAATCCGCATTTAATGGCTAACGTTTTGGCTAAATCGACATGATTTCCTATTTTATCAGAAGTATGTGAATCTGAACCGATTGTTAATAATGTACCGCCTAATTCCTTATAAAGACAAAGAATATTCGTAGAAGGCATTGTTTCGTGAAGTTTTTCAAAGGTTGAAGTATTGATCTCAATTCCTATTTTCCGTTCTATGGAAATTTTAAGTATCTCTCTGATTATTTGATAATAGCTTGTGAAATCAGCATTAGAAAATGGTTCATTGCTATATCGCTTGACTAGATCAAAATGAGACAGGATATCTATGTCGGCATGCTGAATCATTTTTAACATCTCTTGAAAGTAAGCGCAATATCCTTTCTTTTTTCCGCTTCTTTTTAGTAGTGTTCTCAATTTAACGTTATTGACATTGTGAACAGATCCAAGAATAAAATCTAGGTTTTTATCAGCCAGTTCATTTTTGTATTCATTTGAAAACAAATGGGGTTCGCATATTTCGAGCCCCTTTTTAATTATGAGAAATTGTGAATATTTTTTCCTATTTGTATCTATATTTTTCTGATATTTTTTCCAGTTCATATATCCAAATGTGGGTGCCTTTGGGTTCAATGAAAAGTGTTCAGTGAAACAGATTTCTTTCAGATATCTTAACACGGCTGTTTCGCATGTGTGCATCATTTCTGCTTTTGAATCAAATGAGTTGTTCGTGTGGATATGATAATCAAAAGAAAACACGGCAGCCCCTCCAATGAGCTAATCATTTTAATTCAATTATTGCACACATTATGGGACAGGAAATGTATCAATTTTTCTGTTAACTTACTGAACAATTTTGGAATTTATTCAGTCTGCCAACGAATGTTACGATATTTTTGTAGAGGATAACCAAAGGGAGAAGTGGTTCAAATGATTATTCTAACTTCTCGACAGGCTCATTTACTGAAACTGTTAAATGCTGAGGAAGATTACCGAACGACATCCTACTTTGCGAAACAAATGGGTGTCTCAGGAAGAACCGTTCATTCTGACCTGCTTATAATAGAGGATTACTTAGCGACGAAGCGTAATGTAATTATTGAGAAAAAAAGAGGTACTGGCATTCGGCTAGATGGCAACCAGAATGAGAAGCTGAAACTTATAGCTGCCATTTCAAGCGAAAACTGTGTAAACGTGGGATCAACGCGGGAGAGAAGAGAAAGTATTATTGCGCGTTTATTAAGAAATGAAAGCGCAACCAATTTCAGGAAGCTCGCAGAACATTTTTATGTAGGTATTAGTTCGATTACAAACGATATGCAGAAAGTGGAACATTGGCTTTCTCGTTTTGGACTCATTTTGAATAAAAACAATCATGGTACTTCCATTTCAGGGACTGAATCATCTATTCGAAAGGCTTTAGCATCACTAATACAGGAAAAAATTAATCGTATAACAGATTCTGTCGAATTAGGCAAAAATGTCGGGACTGAGAAGAAGAAACAGATTATCGACATAATAACTCTTTTTTTGGCTAAAGATAGCCTGGATCAGGCCGAAAAAATGATTTATTTTATTGAAAAGGAATTGAACTGTCATTTTAATAATATCTATTATGTTAATATGATAATTTATGTCGCTATAATGATGGAACGTCAGGCAAAAGGAAAATATTTAAGGCAGAATGCTGCTGAAGAACATTTAATAAATAATCTGCACATTTTAAAGACATATATTGTGGCCAAAGAAACATTGATAAAGTTTTGCAAATTAACAGAAAGCGATGCGTTAGAAGGCGAAGTTCAATATCTAAATCATTGCATTATGGGTTCAGGAATCGATGAGGATATAGGCAAGGAAAATATTAGAAAATATGATCCTGAAGTCCAACAGCTGGCTCGGAAACTGTGCTTACTTGCCAGCGATGCCCTGAAAGTCGACTTTGACGGTGACTCTATCCTTTACAAAGGATTATTAGTCCATCTGGGACCAATGCTTAATCGAATGAAATATGGAATCGTTATCAGGAATCCACTTTTGAAACAAATTAAGGAACAGTACTCCGCAATGTTTGGATTAGCAACCTTTTTGGGTACTTTTATTGAGAATGAGACCAACTTAAAAATAAACGAGAATGAAATTGGTTTTCTCATGGTTCATTTTCAGGCAGCATTGGAAAGAAATGGGGCGACCACAAAAATTATCATTGTATGTCCGGGAGGAATTGGTACTTCTGAGTTAATTGCAAATCGAGTGAGGAGGTTGATGCCGAATTTGGACATATTCGGAGTTTACTCGATCAGAGACATAGGTCATGCAAATATTGACGAGATTGATTTTATTGTTTCTACTGTGCCATTAAAAAATATGAGAAAGCCTAGCATCATTGTCTCGCCAATGATGGGTATATCCGATGTAAAAGCGATTAATAATTTTTATCTGGAATATATGTTCAAAAATAAAAAAGCAATTTCATATTTTAATCATTTATCTGCTGTAGTAAAAGATGAGTTTATATTTCCAAAACTAAATGTTGATGATAAAAACGATCTAATAGATTTTATTACTAAAAGAATAGAAGATAAGGGATTTGTTTCTTCAAAATTTGCTGATTCAGTAAAAGAACGCGAGAGCATTTCGACAACTGATTTAGGAAACGGCGTTGCTATTCCCCATGGTCAGGGCAGATATGTGAATCAGTCGGTGATTGCCATTGCCACGTTATCCATTCCTATTGACTGGGGAAAAAATAAAGTATCGGTCGTCATTCTCATTGCGATGCGTATCAATGACAAAAAAGAAACGAAATCCATTATGGGAGATCTATATAACCTTTTTGATTCCGAAAGTATTTTAGAAAGAATTGTTAAGGCAAATTCAAAAGCAAAAATAAGAAATATACTTGGAAAATAAATAATTTTCTAAGAAAATCGATGCGAGATGAATGGCCTTGTATTCTGTATTAATATTTTTATCACAAACTATTAAATCTCCTGTTTTGATGACACGAAAAGTGAGGCCACAAATCACTTTAGCGGAGGGGGGGCAGTTGATCGGAAAAGACTGCTCCCCCTCTATCTTTACGTACGCGTCTCATTCTCCTCTTCATTTTCGCTTCTTATTTTGTTTTTAACTGATTGAAATTTGCCTGAGCGATGGAAGGGACAACGGCATGTCAGTGTCAAAAGCGCTGCCTTCATTTTCCCTTTACTGAAAAGCTAACCTGCTTACCAAATTACGGATCCGTGGATCTATTAAGCTTTCAGATCGTGCCAAGATTTCCGTTACACTCTTGAAATGACTTGATATTTACGCAAGTGCATACGCTTCCTATACTTTGAAGTGTAAGAAGTATTCCATGAAGAACTTGGCCAAAGTTCTCGATTTACTTAATTTATAATCAATACTCTAATTGGACTGACTCTCATCATGAATTCCGGTATTAAAAGAAAGGAGAGACTAGAAATAAAGAATCTGATTGATTCGATACGTTAATTTTGGAAAATAAATTAATTAAAAATTTATCTGACATTTATTAAAACCAAATGAGAGGCGGTTCAAATGCTAATTGACAAAAACATGGTTCTGACAAATGTTCATGCAGACAACGAAATTGATTTGATTACTATTTTAGCACAGCGTGCCTTTGAGATGGGCTATCTTTCAAATGTAAAGGAGTATATATCTGCTGTATTAAAACGAGAGAAGGAATTTTCAACAGCATTCGGTTATGGTGTGGCTATTCCCCATGGTGAAACAGAGGTAGTAAAATCTTCATTCTTAGGATTTTGTAAGCCTTTTCGCGAGGTCTTATGGGGGACAAATAAAACTCCAGTTTCTATGGTATTCATGATTGGTGTCCCAAAGAAGCAAAAATCAACTTTACATCTAAAAATATTGGCTGATCTTAGCAGACATCTTCTTGATCCGGAATTCAGAGATCAGATCAGTAAAAGCAAAACGGCTGCTGACATTTACAATCTCCTTATATCAATAGAGAAAGGAATAAAAATACCTTAAAAAGTTGAGGAGGGCTTTGCAATGATATCCGTGCTAAAAAATATGAAAACCCATTTAATGACCGGTGTGTCTTACATGATTCCATTTGTAGTAGCCGGCGGCGTTTTACTGGCACTTTCTGTGATGCTTTCTGGAAAAACAGCTGTTCCTGCTCATGGTATTCTAGGCAATATTGCCACAATTGGCAATGCAGGAATGGCCCTCTACGTTCCTATTCTAGGGGGATTCATTGCTTATTCTATGGCTGAAAAGCCTGCGATTGGTCCAGGCATGATTTCTGCATTTCTTGCTTACCAGACAAAAGGCGGTTTCTTGGGTGGAATGATTGCCGGTATTGTTGCTGGCATCGTTGTTTATTATTTGAAAAAAATTAAAGGGCCAAAACATGTTGGTCAGGTAATGCCTATCTTTATTATTCCATTATTAGGCTCTCTAATCTCAGGAATGATTATATTACTGCTTCTTGCGAATCCCATCGCGTCTTTTATGGCTATTCTTAACCATTGGCTGTTAGGAATGCAAGGTGGGTCAAAGATTCTGTTAGCAATTATTCTGGGCGGGATGATTGCCTTTGATATGGGCGGCCCGTTCAATAAAACCGCGTTTTTCTTTGCTGTAGCAGTTATGACAACTTATCCGCAACTGATGGCGGTCGTTGCGGTGGCTGATTGTACACCGCCGCTTGGTTTAGCCATTGCAACGTTTATCGCAAAGAAAAAATTTAATCAGGAAGAAATTGAGGCGGGTAAAGCTGCACTGATTATGGGCTGCATTGGGATTACTGAGGGGGCTATTCCTTTTGCAGCTGCCGATCCAATAAGAGTAATACCGTCGATCATGATTGGCAGTGCTTCCGCCGGTGTAACGTCGATACTTCTGAATGCCACAAATCATGCACCTTGGGGCGGATTGATTGTTCTGCCTGTGACGGGCAATTGGCTGGGTTATTTCTTTGCGGCTATTGTAGGCACAGCGGTCACTACACTTTGCATCATTTTGGTTAAGCGACCTGTAAATCTAAAGGAGAAGAAAGAGAAGGCAATTAAAGAAGACGATCTGGAATTGAATTTTTAATATGATATTTTCCAAAGGGAGGTTACCAATATGTATGTTGTAGGTGTTTCCGCATGTCCGACGGGGGTTGCCCATACCTATCTGGCTGCAGAGGCCTTAACTAAGGCATTCAAGGCAAAAAATCATCAGGTTAAAATTGAAACTCAAGGTGCAAGTGGAATTGAAAACGAAATTACTCCGGAGGATGTAGAAAAAGCTGATTTTGTAATTCTAACAAAAGATATAGCAATTAAAGGGGAAAAACGATTTGAAGGTAAAAAAATTGTCAGAGTGATGTCAGGTGTAGCCATTCAGAAGGCGAACGGAATCGTTAAAAAACTTGAAGAAATCCAGAACAATCAAAATAAATAAGGGATGGATGCAATAATGACAAAATTGATGACAAAAATGCCAATTAAAACAATGGTTCATAATCTGATAAAACTTTCAAAAAAGGGACAAGGCGCGACTCTTATAGGTATTGGTCCGATGTCGTCACGTGTACTGAAAGCGAGTTTTGAGTTGGCAAGGGACAAAGATTTTCCGCTCCTTTTTATTGCAAGCCGCAATCAAGTCGATGCGGATGAATTGGGCGGAGGATATGTCAACGGGTGGAATCAAAGGACGTTTATAAAGGCAATTCGTGATATTGCAGAAAAAACAAATTTCGATGGTCTCTATTATGTATGCCGGGATCATGGAGGCCCTTGGCAGAGAGATAAGGAACGTAATGATCATCTTCCGGAGAAAGAAGCTATGGAACTTGGGGAAAAGTCCTATTTGGAAGACATCAAAGCTGGATTCGATTTATTGATGCTTGATCCGACAAAAGATCCATTTGTTATTGGAAAGGTCATTCCACTGGATCGAGCTTTGCAATTAACAGTAGATTTATATCAATATTGTGAAGATAAGCGTAAAGAACTTAGACTACCTCCTGTTGGGTATGAAGTTGGGACAGAGGAAACGAATGGAGGATTAACTACTCCGGAAACCTATGTGGAATTTCTTGACGAATTAGAGAATGAACTAAAGAAGCGTCACTTACCGCTGCCGACATTTATGGTTGGTCAAACGGGGACGTTAACTCGTTATACAGAGCAGGTTGGAAAGTTTGATTTCAAAAATGCTCATTCTTTAGCACAACTTGCCAATAAATATGATATTGGCCTAAAAGAACATAATGGAGATTATATGAATGATTTTCAGTTGCTGCAACATATCCCGGCCCAAATTGCTGCAACGAATGTGGCTCCGCAATTTGGCACTGAAGAAACCCGTGCCTATCTCATACTTGCAGATGTGGAGAAAGAACTGAAGAAACAGGGAGTCATTCAAGGTCCTGTATCGAATACGAAAGCCGTTCTTCAGGAACATGCGATTGATTGTCAGCGCTGGCGCAAATGGATGGAGGGCGATCAGAGAAATATTTCTGTGGAAGCAGTGAAATCCGATCCGGAGCTTTCAGCGAAAATTCTTGACAATGCCGGACATTATACTTTTAATGACGCAGAGGTAAAAAAGGAAATCAATAAAATGCTTGCTAATTTATCTTGCGCTCACATTGACGGTGATCGTTTCGTCGTGGATCGGATTAAAAGATCAATTAATCAATTTGTCGAAGCATATAACTTAACGGGAGTTACGTCACGGATAAAAAATTATCAGGATTAAATCTTATGTCTATAGGAATTCATGCAATGAAATGAGCGTGAATTCCTATATATTATTGGTTGGTGATTTTATGAAAATTGTAATCGATTCTGATTATGCAGAATTTGATCCATGATTGAAAAGAAAGAGTTTCGGTGCTTGTTTCGTAATCCGGTTCTTCATTCATGAACGGTCAGCTTGCCAGATGAATGATGGTGAGTGAGCATGATAAGAAATATTATTTTAAAGATAAAGAAGTGCCAGGGCATTTGGTGATGGATTATAAAAAGGAGCGATCAACAGATGAGCCATTTAAATGTTAAGGTGAAGATTTATGCGGATGGGGCCGTCATCAGCGATATGCTGGCTGCTTACCGGACCGGTTTTGTTTCCGGATTTACGACCAACCCGAGTTTAATGAAGAAAGCCGGCGTGACGGACTATGTCGCGTTTGCCGCGAAAGTGGTCCGGGCGATCCCGGATCTCCCGCTTTCCTTCGAAGTGTTCGCCGACGACTTCGCAACGATGGA